>CAWBBX010000121.1:0-13302 GCA_963787005.1 uncultured Bacteroidota bacterium | reverse complement strand
TCTAAGAAAAGCCTTCGATGAGAAATCGGGCTGCGGAAGTGTGATTACAACCGAGTAAGTAGATGACTCGCCCGGTCCCAAAATTTTTTCCGGCCAGTACATCTTTAGAAGAAGATCGTAAATGTTCATCGGCGAAGCGGTATTGAAATCCGGGCCGTCGCTTGAATATAACTCCGACCAGTTGCCCGCGATTAATTTATCAGGCTTAGTTCCGTCGAATGACGCATTCATACAAAGACCTTTTGCGCCGGCCCCCTTTTCCCAAAGAACCAATTCGTTCGGTATTTCGGTGCCGGTAAACATCTGGCCCTTAGGAATCTCGAAATACGCGTCGCCCCATTTACCGAGCGCGGGATCCATTACAAGTCCGGCTCCCATAGTGTGCGGGACATTATCGAGATTCGTTACGGTACCCGAAAGAAGCAGACTGCTGCTCGCTTTGTTTAATGTTATAGAAAAGCTGACGGATACCTTTCCGGAATCCTCAGCGGAAATCGAAAGTGTATCGCCGTTCAGCACAGGCTTCAACATTAACGGGTCGGTAAAGTATTTATCGAATCTCGTCCAGCTTCCGTCTACCGAAAATACGGGATAGGAAGTGAGCGCGTAGGGATGGCCGAATGTAAGCAGACAGTTGTCATCGAGCTTGCCCGGCGTTATCCCGGATGTTGTACCGAGCGTATAATACCCGCCGGAAATCATCGTAGCCGAGAAGATATCATTTTGAAGGCTGCGGTATTCAAGCCCCGCCGTTTGAGGCGAGGCTGTTTTTTTAAGAGCAGGAAACTCCAGATCATAAGTCGATTTGTTTTGCGCCGATGTTATCATCGCAAAAACGATGACGAGAATCGTCAGCAGAATCTTTTTCATTTTTACCCCCCGAAAATTTTACAATTTCATTTTGATTATTCGTTTTCAATTTTATCTGAGCAGAACCATTTTCTTTATTTGAGTATACGGTCCGGCCGAGATCGAATAGAAGTATATTCCGCTCGGCAAAATGCTGCCGCTGCCGTCTTTGCCGTTCCACAATACGCTGTAATGCCCGGGAGATTTTTCTTCATCAATTAAAACCGCGACCAATTGCCCGAGTGCATTATAAATTCTTATAACTACTCTGTAAGACGACTGCGTTTTCGGCAGATTATAACCGATAACAGTCTCCGGGTTAAACGGATTCGGATAATTCTGCTCTAGGACAAAATCTTCAGGCGCCGTTACTTTTTCTTCAACATTTGTCATTGGCCCGGTCGGCTCAGTAGGATCTACATAAAACGCCGTATAAGGAGTTAAGATCTGGTAGCGCAGGCTAAGCTCAATTATCTGATCAATTAATTCCTGCGACTCCCCGTACATCGCTATCTGGTCGAGTATATAATCGATCTTCGCCTTTGCCCAGAGTCTCGGCACAAACCTGTGCCCTCCCGCCGTGTCGGTGAAGTTTATAGTCTGCTTAAATGAAACCGGATTCGATCTCATTTTTCCGCTGAGCACTACATCGAACGTTCCGCTGTTCTTGTACATACCGACCTGCATAACCTGGCTGCCCCAGAATAAATCGCTGAGAATTTTAGGATACTGATCCACAGACTGCAAGCCGCCCATGCTTACACTTATATCTGTAAGTACCGGCTTGGATATTCTTAAGAAATGATCTCCGACTACCTGTGCAATACTGTCGTCCGCCGTAATAAACTTTGCGTATCCGTGGTTCTCGGCAGCAAGGCCGGTTAAAAATGATTTGCTGACGTCGCTACCCACACCGAACGGAAATATTCTGACGTCTTTCTTATTAGCCGCTCCTGTTGAAGAGAGAATTGAATCTGAATTTGTCTCCCCCCAGGTGGGTAATCCGTCGGTTAAAAATATCAGATCATTTGATGTCGAATCGCTGTAGCTCTGCGCGAGCGACTGGCTCAGCGCGTCGCTGATGTTCGTCATGCCCAGCGCATAAAGCTGAAAAACGAAAGCCTTCGCCGCATTGATATTCGCCGCATCGGCCGGAACAAGATCATCCTTAAATTTTGTAACAAATGTTCCGAACGTAATAATATTAAAGCGGTCGCCCGGATTCAGGAGACTTAGGAAATCGTTCAACGCTTCCTTAACCTGAGAAATCCTTTCGCCTTCCATACTCGACGAAACATCCGCGGTAAAGACAATCGATTTCGGTATCGCCTCATCACCGGTAACGTTATCCGGCGGAGTTATCCATATGGCGTAGTAGCTGTCGGTTCCTATCGAATCTGACGGCGACGGCGTATACGTAAGAACATTATAGTCCACGGTGTCGCGAGCTATCTCGAAATCGACTGTAAGATCTTTATCGGGATAGAAATTTTCATCACCGTAAAAAAGAGTATAATGATTGTAGGCTACCTCGGTTATCTTCGTCGCAGTAGATGATGAATGCGAAGGAGAAGTGAAGCTTTTAAAACCCGATTTGCAAGTAGCGTCGAGATTAACGGACACGGTTTGAAGCGGCTTGGATGAAAGCCCCAGAGTATTCAGCTGAAACTTATACTCAACCTTGCCGAGATCGTAAGAAAGCGGCTCCACGTAAGTGATTTCCGTGCGGACATCTGTATTGGCATTTATAGGAACGATGCTGAGCCTGAACATATTGTCCCCGAGATATTCCAGAAGAGCGGGATCCATCCACTGCCTCAGCTTCTGATTATAGTCGTTAATTGCCTGCTGCCTTTCCCTGACCGACGCAACGAACCGTTCACCGTTAACCCAGTAAACAAGTTCGGTTATGGTCGCGTTATCCGGAAGAGGAAAAATGTAGATGGCTTCGACCGATGTGCTGAGCTCATTGTGGAATATTTGATCGACGTGCGTAACTGCGATCTGTCCCTGTATGTCGATATTGGTGCTGACGGACTTTATCCACATTTTCTGGTATTCCTGAGTGCTGAAGCGCGGCCTGCTGAAAAGCGCACCGACTGCGCCAGTCTCGCAGAAGAATCCTGCGGAAAGAATTAACACCGTAATGAAAAGAAGTGCTTTGGCGAAAGTTTTCATATACCCCCCATGGTTAAATGAAATTTAGCTAACGCTGTTTATGTTATTTGTTAATTAACGGTTGGTGCATATATACACCCCCTCTAGCTGCGGCAGATACATACTAACCGCCGAATCGATTTATGCTTTCACTACGATTTACGCCAGCCGGGATGGTGTTTAGTTCGCTGTGAAGTGATTAGAATATTTTGTGAAGGCCCCTGTAGCAAATACTCTTTCTCTTTAACAATTAAATGATTATTAATCGTCCCTCCGAAAAAGTATTTTCTTTGATATTAACCCCCTTAATAAAATATTAATGTTTCGCTGAAAAAAATGTAACGAAAATATTATTAAATGTATATACTTTTTAAAAAAATTTTCTAACCTCTAATTTGATTAGCCGCAAGCAATATTTGACGGAGGTTCATTAATTTGCGGGAAGATCGCCGCTTTGAATATATCTAACATATGCGCGGTCACCGTAATAAACGTATCCTTTGCTTTCGTACACGGTTCCGGAAAGCATGCACTCGATAAAACCGTTCCTCTCTACCTGAACCGTGTGAAGTATTGCCTTTTCGGGATTTTTCTTCAGAAATATTTTAATACGTCCGTTCAGCGCGGAATACCGGATCATGCTGCTGTCTTCTTCCCGCGCAAACTTAAAATAATCAGAAAGATATTTCTGCATCATCTTAGTGCGGTACCATGTGCCGCCGGTGGGACTAACGAACGTCTTCCCTTTATAGAGAGCCACGCTGTCGTTGTAAGCAAGCACAGCAAAGTAATGATCCTTACCGGACTTTAGCCATTTTACAAATTGTTCACCGTACTTATCTTCGAAACCGTAATCGCTGTCGAGAAAAGCTATACGTTTTATATTGTCCGGAATTTCCTTCACGCTGTTGAGATATCCGAAAGTGAAACTTCCGCCCCCGCTGTGTCCGGACAATACCATATAAGGATGATAATTTTTGAACAGGCTTATTACAGAATCAACAATACCGTGAATAACTTCTGCGTTATCTTCATGAAGTCTTCTCCACCACGGCCAGCTCTTTTGTTCTGTTTGAAGATAGACCGTAACGATGTTCCGATTCTTTTCTAATTGCACGGATGAACCTGGTCTGCGCGCCGATATGCTGAATGTTAAAATGCCAGTCGTCCCCCGGCTCGAGTTTCTTGCCGAACGTCTCCTCTATTGTATTGCCGTTCGGTGTTGCGAAAAGAATTACCCCGGTAGGCTTATTTACATAAAATGAATCCGGCACGTTGATCAGTACGCTAACTCCGGGATCGAAATTCAATCTCAACTGCTGTTCGCCGTAGTAAGGTGTGGTACTAAATCCGGGCAGGTTGTTCTTCAGAATATTATTATCCGATGAACGACTGATATTCAAAGAGCAGCCGGTTAGAATTGTAAGTGAAACAATTATGATTTTTTTGATAATGGGCATGCGGGAGTATAAGTCTATATCTAAGTTCAAGTTTAGGTTAAAATTTAATTTAAAGGTCAAGTTAATTAGCTTCTGCTTATACTGCTCAAAGTAATCAGATAATTTCTGCAATAAATATACATAAGTTAGACGGAATATAAGTTATAATATTGAAGTTACGCATAACACTTCAATTCTAGAACAAAACCTTGAGGGTTTCTTCCCCAAACCCTCAAGGTTACTTAAATAAGCATCCTTCAAGGTCCTAAAAAGTGACCTTGAAGGATAGTTGTTTAACTTCAGTTAAGTTGTCTATTTTCCCAGGCGTTTCGCCAGCTTTTCAATAAAGAAGTTTTGAGTTTTGCCGAAACGCCATGAGGGCAGCTTTGAATTCATTATATCAAATATTTTCTGCGCCTTTAATTTATCACCTTTATCCAAATAATAAATTGACAAGGCATAAAACTCATGTCTGAAATTATTCAACAAAGATAAGGTTACTCTATCGACTGACTGATTAGGATTATTAAAATTTCTGTATCTGTATTTTGATGTCAGGTTTTTGTACATAAGTTCCGGATCTATCCGTTCAGGTTTATAAGGTTTAAGCTCTCTAATACTGCCTTCAAGTACCGTATATTTCGATAAGCCGAGCATGCTTGCGGAGTCGACTGTCGTACTGAAATAAACGGGTCTATTCCATTTATTCTGCTTTAAGAAAGAGATGAGAGCCATGTCCTGAACCAGCATGCCTCTTATTTTACCGAATTGCCTGCCCGCGTAATTGAATTTAAATGTATCAGGTACGGAAACGTTACTAACATAATTAGACGGAACCGGAATGTTTATATTCATTGTATCTTTTAATCGCATGGGCGCCCGGTCCTTCATATCTGCAAAAGAAGAATCGAAAGGCAGGGGATTATCTTTGTGCATCAGGTAATTTAAATAGTAATCGGTGTTAAGGAGAGAAAGATTAACAATATTTACATCCTTTCTCACACCCTCCATATTCTGCAGGTACCATAAAGGATAAGTATCATTGTCCCCGTTTGTAAAAAGCACTCCGTTCTTGCCGCAGCCTACAAGCAGATTATATGAAAAATCCGCCGGAAAATAAAATCCGCTTTTATCGCACGTTACAAAATTATTCGAGAAAACATTGAACGGAAGAATTAAGAATGCGAGGATAGATAAAACAACAATTGAAAATTTCGATTTATAAATCCGCTTAGGGACTAATTTTTCTATACCGGCGAAGACCGCGTACAAACCTATTCCCACCCATATTAGAAATATCATAAATGAAGGAAGGAACAGCCGGTCTATCTCTCTTATTTTATCAAATCCCATACTTGTATTTGAATAGACTATGAGCCCGAACGAGAAAAATAAAAATGCAAGAAATACTATGAAGCCTGCTTTGAATTTTTTAATGAAGCTGTAAAGCACGCCTATTAGTCCGAGAAGCAGAGGAATTATTCCAGCTAAGTAAGGAACGAACCCGCTCCCCTTCGTTCCCAGAAAATTCCATCCGAAGTACCGCAGATACATATAGTTTAACTGGTAATCCCAGAACGGGGCCCGCCTGTCGAATATCATCGAAAAATTAGACTGCCCGAATCTCTTCATTGTAATCCATGCCCAGAGCTGCGATAAATTTTTAACGCTGTCCAAAGGCATAGGCGGATTCATCTGGGATCTTATCAGTAGTATAAGATGAACCGATAATCCCGCCGCAGCCAGTAAAAACATCTTCCCCCAGAATTTCAAACTAAGCAGATGTTTCCGTAAAGAAACAATGAGCAAAACTAAAAGGACAGGTACAAAAGGAAGGCTAAGCCGGTGAGCTCCGTAGTCGAGCGCGATTAAATAAACCGTAAATAAAAATAGCCTCTTCTTTTCATCCTCATCGGTACCGAACCATATTTTTACGACACAATATAAAATTAATGAAGAAAGAAACAGTCCCAGCGTGTAAGCACGCGTTACGTAGGCCTCCGACCAGATGCTGTAAAGGAAAGGAAGTGTAAGTGCCGTTAGCGCCGCGACTGTGCTTTTTGCGGTCACAGCGGATTTATTGTCAAGATTTTCAAGCAGATATAATATTGTATAGTAAAATACAACCGAAGCCGAGGCAGTGGAAATTATGCTTACGAGCGTAACGGCTTTGATAGGCGGCAGGAAAAAGAGGACGGTTGTAAATACTCTTCCGATTAGGATAAAGAGAACGGATGCACCCGGACCCGGGACGCCCAGGTTATAAGAGCTGGATGCATACATACCGCTGTCCCACCAGCCGACGGAAGGATAAGATGTTCCGTAAAGAATAACGAGCACTACGCAAAAGAGCGCGGCAGGAATTGCTTTTTTTAGTGAATTCATTTTCCGGCCCCTAAAAAATGATCAGCTTATTTTATTCGAACCGCAGCGGACTTTATTTTATCCCCAGCTCTTTACACATCCTGTAATAATTAGACGGAGCGAGCCCGAGCTTTTCGGCGGCGCTAGAATCGGAGCTGGAAATACTTCTCACGTAGCTGAAATATTTCTTCCGGAAAATCTTCTCCATTTCTTTAAGCGGAAGCACCATCCCCTGGTACATGTCGTCGAAGTTAGTCTCCTCCTTAACAATAACGTGGTTCCTTAATATCATCGGGTTACTTATATCCTTGGCGGTAATATTGCCGCTGCAGTTGAGAATCAGTCTCTGTACTACGTTCCTCAATTCCCTTACGTTGCCCGGCCATTTATAATTCAGAAGAATTTCTTTTGCCTTTTCGTCAACCTCAGGCATCTCAACTTCCAGATCCCTGCTGAAATATCTAAGGAAGTAATCAAATAAAAGTATAATGTCATCGCCTCTGCTTCTAAGAGGAACTATATCCAGCGGCACAACGTTCAGCCTGTAATAAAGATCTTCCCTGAACCTTCCGTTGTTCACTTCGCTGGCAAGATTTTTATTTGTAGCGGCTATTATTCTTACGTTAACCGAAAGCATTTCCGTTCTGCCTATCTTCTCAATCTCGCCTTCCTGTATAACCCGGAGAAGCTTTACCTGCGCGGGCAGCGGCAGCTCGGCAACCTCGTCCAGGAACAAGGTACCGTTATTCGCTACTTCGAACAATCCCTGCTTGCTTGTATTCGCGCCGGTGAAGGCGCCTTTTTCGTAACCGAAGAGCTCGCTTTCGATCAGGTCCGCCGGTATACTCCCGCAGTTTATAGGAACGAAATTCTCGTACTTTCTTTTGCTCTTTAGATGCATATTCCACGCTACAAGTTCCTTGCCCGTGCCCGACGGTCCGTTAACCAAAATATTGACGTCGCTTTTCGCGTACCTTTCTATGCTTTCTTTAAGCTGTATTATCGGCTTCGACTCGCCGATGATCTGCTTCATCTCCAATAAATTTGTAATATTCTGCTTAAGCTTTTTATCGGATCTGAGTTTATGCTTTTCCAGGTGCTTCTTCTCGTAAGCATTGAATATGCTAAGTATAAAATCAGTGGGCTGATAAATGTACTCCTCTATGTTTCCCGGATATTTAGTGCCGTACCAGAACGCGCCGGATTTGATAAGGTTGTTCGCGAAATTATAATCGGTGATGTTGATCGTCATCTTTGTAATTACAATTATCTGAAGGAAAGGATCTTTTTCCTTTATCTTTACGATCAGTTCTTCCCCTTTTAGTCCGCCGGATATCTGATAGTCAAGTATTACTACATCATACCTGTCCGGAGTCTTCGATATAAGCTCAAGAGCCGCGCGACCGTTAGAGACGGTGTCGAGAACTTTAATCCTGGTCTCGTAATAGTTGATGGTATTCTTGATCCTGTTTACGTCGAACTCTTCATCTTCTATTAAAAGAATGTTTATAAAATTTTCGGAATGGGACATTAATCATCTCTTATTTATTTTGGATTTTTATAGTTAACCTGCAGCCGCCTTCTTTTTTATTCTCCGCATTAAGTTCCCAGCCGCACCGGCCTACCGCCATCTGATAAGAAATATAGCAGCCGTAGCCGGATGTAATACCCGCGTTCGTCCGGGTGGTTTCGTTTTCTAAAAATATTCTTTTTATACCCTTTTCACCAGTCTGCAGCAGCTCTTCTTTTATTCCGACACCGTTATCGGATATCGTTACGTAAGATTCATTCTTATCCTTATTGTACTTCGTAACGATTTTAATTTTTATCAGCTTCCTGTCGCCGTGATCGATGCTGTTCTGTATCAGCGGTTCCAATATTTCCCACACAACGAATTCATTTATGTGAATAAGAGGAAGATTTCCATCCAAGTCAGTTTCGATTTCGAACATATCGTTCCGGCTGGAGAGACGCAGGAAAACATATTTGATGATAAAATTGATAACCTTATTTACGTCGGTCTTAAACATCGGGTTTATTATAGTGTTTATCTCCTGGTCATACCATTTCATATCGTAAATGATCCTGGAAATAAAATTGGAATAAGTTATGACCCGATCCTTTATTTCATCAACATTCTCGGCGTTTATCTTGCGCACGTCTTCCTTGATGAACCCTATAATCTTTTCGGCTTTATGATGAGTATGATAAATTCTCTTTGTAAAAACTGATTCCTTCTCGAACCTTATCTGTTTCTTTAGATTTTCTTTATGCTCCTCGAATAACTTATTCTGCGCCTCGTTCCTTTCTTTTACCGCTTCCGAAGATACAAGAAATATAGCAATCAATCCTATAAAGATTAAAGATGAATAAATAAAAGAGACCTTATCGAAGTTGGCCTCGATTCCCTCTGTTAAGAAGGAAAAATCCGGAGTTATTTTAAGGTACATTACGCCAAGGTACTCGCCGTCCGGTACGAATGGAACCAGCATGTTAAACGTTCTTTTATTCTGCACAACGCTGTAAATAACTTCCGACTCTCTCATCTTTTCCTTTACGGGCAAAAAAAGTTTTACGGCTTCAGAGTGGGTACGGCTTTTCAAATCGTACGGCTCAAGAGTTCCGCTTAAATATGCCTCAAGCTTTTGCCCGCTGTCTATAACGTACAGCCTGTTATTCTTTATAAGGATGAGGCAAATATCGTCTACCGCTTTTTGAATAAGCTGCTGTTTGAATATTACGTTGAACGAGTAAATTATCTTCGTATCCTCCATCTTCGAGATAGATTTAGTAAGAAAGAGATTTTCGAACAGCAGTTCCATGCTGGTGGAGGTAATGATAGCTAGTCTTTCCGCGGAGTAGCGCTTGTACCAGTTCTGGGTCTCGGCTAAAAACTCGTTGAGCGACGATTTCTGAACGAAGACCATCACTATCTGGAAAAGTATCAGCACCGTAAAAAATATTGTGATGTGCTTTATCTCGAACCGGTATTTGGAAAATTTCTTCTGTAATTTTTTCTTTAACATTTCAGTGCTTGCCGAATGAATTATCTTAAAATTAATTTGTCTAGCTGTATCGCCTTCGTGCAGTTTATCAGAGCATTGTGCACGGATATTTCTTTCTTCAAAGCCTTGTTAAAATAATACGACATGATCTTGGAATACTTTGTGTACTCCGCGTGATCGGGACGTCTTACCGCGGTTTTCAGCAGCGGCTTGATCATTTTTATTTCGGGATATTTTTTTAGGTAAGCAGGATCCTCGTAAAAATCCTTAACTATAGGATAAAATGCGCTTTGCTTGTAGAAGATCTCCTGGGCGCTGTTGCTGATAAGGAACTTTATGAAATCGACGGCTTCTTTCTTTTTATCGGAGAACTTCGACACCATAACATCCCAGCCGCCTAAAATTGAAGCAGGGCTGCCGTCTTTAAAATACGGCAGCGGTGCCTTCCTCAACTCGTTTTGTTTTTTAATGTTGTACGGCGATTCAACAAAATCCTTGTCGTAGCTCGTCCATCCCCGAAGGAAAAGACCGTCGTTCTTAATAAAATATGCGTAGCTTCCCGGCTCGGTAAACGAAGTAACCACATACGGAGACAGCTTGTATTTATTTATCATATCTACCGAGAGCTGCAGTGCTTTTTCCGCATCGGGAGTCTCAAAGTTAAAACCATCCTGCTGAAAATAATCCGGATTCAGGCTCAATAATTTTTCCATAAAAGAGCACACGAAGCCCTCGTAGTCGGCCGCGGGAAAAATATAGAAAGGATCTTTAGAGTTAATTTCGGATTTAAGTTTTATAAAATCCGACCAGGTTATATCGTGCTCAATCTTGTCGATGATTTGTCTGCCGTTCTTCAGCTTCTTAAGCAGGTCCTGCCTGTAATACATTACGCCCTGCACCATGTCGAGCGGAACGGCCACCATTTCGCCGTCGCTGTAGCAGGATTTTAAAGCGATATCGAGTATCTTGCTCTTATCTTTTATCTTAAAATACTTATCCAGCGGTTCGCCCCATTTGGCAAACCTCTGTACCCATATTATATCGACCGCGAAAACATCGATGCCGTTGCCGCGGCCCCTAAGTGATCTTGCAAGCAGTTCTTTGCGTTCGTTCGTGCTGAAGTCGTCATTAGGGAAATCAATGGGTATTACTTTTATCTTTCCTTCGTGGAGTTTATTATAGCGGTCTATTAATATCCGGTGAGCGGCCGTCATCCTGTCGGCGAAATAAATTTCTTTTACTTGTGCGGAAGTATTCTGGGTCTCGTAATAGCTAACCGCTAGATAGGTGATGGTAACGATAACTAAGATTAGTAATCCCGAGATTTGCTTAAAACTTATTCGCATTTTAATAACATTTAATTTGTTTTAAGATATTTTAATCCAAGAGCAAATGTCACTGTCCTGGTTTTCCCCTTCTTCAAGTTAAAATTAATTACTGAATTTAGCCACGTAATTTATAAATACGATGAGCTTTATTTACTTAATTTAAAACAACAAAGGCCGGAGAAGCCTTTGCTTTTCCAGCCTTGTTGTCCCTGTTCCAATCAACAGTTATTTGAGGCCGATATTATGAAACTAATTTTTCAGTAATATCTTCGTACGCCGCTATTTCAGCAGCACCATCTTTTTGCTCATACGAACATCACCCGCTTCGAGTCTGTATATATAAACTCCGGAAGCCAATTTGCTCGCATCGAACTGGTAATTGTAATGACCCGCCCTCATACTCTTATTTATCAAGGTGGTCACTTTCTGACCCAGTATGTTGTAAACATTCAATTGTACGCTAGATGCTTTTGCAAGCGTGAATTTGATATTCGTTACCGGGTTAAACGGATTCGGATAATTTTGTTCGAGTTCGTAACTATAAGGTGTCTGGTCATTATTATTCACAGCCGTGAGTCCGGTTACCTGAACCAGCTGAACAAAGTCTAAATTGAAATCGGATCCGGATACCGTTAATGAATGCGAGCCTTTGGTTAAGCTGAAATTGGCCGATAGAACACTTGCACCGCTTGAATCCGCACTTCCCGGTATCGGTACACCGGATACCGCAGGGCTTCCGTCCACTTGAATATCTGCAGTAGCGTTTCCGCCGTAATTCTGGAACGCCATGCTCAGTTTGTAGATCCCGTCTTCAGGTGCGTTTAAAGTGAACTGATCAGTTCCGCTTGTTCCCATAGAGACATATTTGAAGCCGGAAGAAACCCATTTAGCACCGACCGCACCGGCAGTAACTAAAGTAGGAACTGCATCGGGAGCTTTTAGTTTTAAAGTATCCGTTCCGCCGTGAAGAACAACATCTACTTCGGAAAACTGCACATGCCCCCATCCGCTGCTTGCAACACCGATGGTATGTTCACCGGCAGTTAATGTAAATAAATTAGTAGCATCATCACCGAAGCTGCCGCCTCCGACACCGGAAAGTTCCACAGAATCCGCAGTAACGTTCATCCAGACCCATGTTTGAGAGGGTTTGCCCCCTACCGGTCCGCTTGTAGGATCGAGCACAAATTGTCCCCAGCCGTGGGCTCTGTCCACAAACTGCGTTCCGTCAAGAGCGAGGCAAGGACCGCTCGTACCGGAGTTAAGGTTCTTCACAAACCACCTGGTATCATACAGTCCAGCAGTAGCTGCATTAAATGTCCATGTAATTGTTCCGCTGCCGGTATAATCGTAATATGTAATGCCCGGAACTACTTTAACCGCTGCGCCGCCGCCGATGGTTCCGTCTTCCGCTTCGTTTTGATCAACAGGTGTAAATACAAGTTTAGCTCCGGCTATATCTTGAACCTGCTGAACATATTTAGTTTTGTTTGCATCGAAGTCGGCCTTTTTATCCGGGAACCAGTTTAAGTCGCCGAGAGGCAAACCGTCGGTACCGGCTGTCATAAGGTTTTGATCCGAGTAAGTAAAATTCTGTACAACTGGCCACTGCGGAGCTGTCCAAAGCGTATCGCTGCCGGATATCTGCAGATCAACCATCCATCCGGGCGCAGGAGTAATAGCCAGGCGGAGATCCATAATTGACTGGATCATAAGCTGATAGTTTGAAGTATCGAATTTTGTAAAGTTCGGAAGCTTATTAAGCCACATTGTATCCTTTACTACCATCTGACCGCCGTTAGCCGGACTGTAGGTATTAAAGAAAGAATCGGCAACAGAGTTGAAATACGGCTGGATCCTGACAGTATCGTCCCAAGCGTTTCTAAAAGTCTGGGCGAGAAAAGCAGCGGAGTTAGCGAAAACTATTCTTCGTCCGAGATCAGGACCGTAAGAAGTGGGCAATGTACCCATCGGAAAGAAGCCGGTATAATAAGAAGTACGATTGGGGTTTAAATCGAGTGAATAATCGTTATATCCTTCACCCTGGAAATACGGATTTATAAAAAGGTTATTTGCAAAGTAAGCTTCTTTCCACCAGTTGCCCTGGAACGGCTGCCTCCCGCAGTTTATAATCGTATTATGATTGAATCGGATATAATT
>CAWBBX010000120.1:0-27287 GCA_963787005.1 uncultured Bacteroidota bacterium | reverse complement strand
GAACCAATCGCCACTATATTTAAGCCCTTCCGAAAACTCGGCTCAGCTTTCTTTTGGCGATATCCCCTCAACCGGATTACCGGAGACTATTCTCAAACCCAGATCCTTGCACTTGTCTTTTGCCAGCGGAGTCAGGATATCTCCTTTAGAGAGATGAAGAACGGTGTTCCCCTCACTATGCAGTTTTAATATTTCTCTTTCTGTAATAACTTTCTTCATCTATAATATTAAAGATGTTCTACAATCTTGTTAATCTTTAAATGATCGACTATTTTTTTTACGTCCTGTGAATGGTCCCTCCTGCAGATAAGAAGCGCGTCTTTAGTATTTATTACTATCATATTCTCGGCACCGATAACTGCCGTAAATTTTTCAGGCGAATAGATATAGGAATCGACCGTTCCTTCTACGAACACGGTTCCTATCGTTGCGTTTCCGTCATTGTTCTTCTCCGATAACTGGTACACTTCTTCCCAGCTCCCGACATCGCTCCAGGTAAAATCGCCTTTTGTCAAATACACTTTCTTAGATTTTTCCATTAAACCGTAGTCTATAGATATATTCCGGAGCATTCCGTAGACATTAGATACAGTGCTTAAAAAATCTTGAGTGCCGATACTTTTCCTGATAGTATCCAGACCTTCGTACAGTTCAGGCATGTGTGCTCTTATTTCTTCGAGGATCGAATCCACCCTCCAGATAAACATGCCGCTGTTCCAGAAGAAATCGCCGCTTTCTAGGAATCGCAGGGCGGTAGCGTAATTGGGCTTTTCCGCAAAAGTATATACTTTAAAAATACCGGGCTTAATCTCTTGTTCGTCTATCTGGATATAACCGTAACCTGTTTCCGGGCGTGCAGGAGGGATTCCTATTGTAACTAGGCCCTTCGAATCGTACGCGAACTCCGCGGCCCTCTTTAAAGTCCGATGGTAAGCGTCAAGGTCTCTTATCATATGGTCGGCAGGCAGAATTATAGTTACACCGTCGTTTGCCAATCTCTCTACGACAACCGATGCAAGCCCAATACACGCCGCGGTGTTTCTTCCGAAAGGTTCTTCAATTATATTCTCCGCGGGTATCTCGCTGAGCTGATTTATAATTTCCGGCTTTTGTTTCGTGTTGGTTATTACAAATATATTTTCCTTATCTACAACTCCCTTCAGCCTTTATACGGTAGCCTGAATCATCGTACTTTGGCCGAAAATCTTCAATAGTTGTTTGGGTGTTTTCTCCTTACTCCTTGGCCAGAACCTAGATCCTACTCCTCCTGCCATTATCACAGCATAGACTTTCATTTAATTAATGTCCCTTCTTTTATTTACTTTATCTTTCGGCCGAAATCTTCGGCCCGGTTTAATAATTTGTTATATCCACTTCTTTGCCCCTAACAACCGCTACTATCACTATAAGCAAGCTCTCATCGCTTCAATAACTTCTTTACCGGGCATTAAATCCCTTGTTCTGATCATGAACAACGCTTTAGATACTATCTGATGCATACTGGATATTATTTCAAATCCTATCTTTAAGAAATTTCCCCGTTAATTTTCATTATTTTTGCAAAGTTAAGCACCTCATCCGGATTAACCTCATTTTTTGAGAGAAGCTTCAGCATTGCGTCGAGAGGTTTAATAGGTTTTAAAATTTCAGATTCGTAATTCTGTATGAAAAGAGTTCCTCGTCTTTATCTTCGTCAAGAATCAGCTTTTCTTTTATCTTTTCAGTTTCGGTCTTTTCGAACGTAGATTCTTCATACTTTCTTTTAGCAAGATCAACGTTGATTCCGTTTCCTGTTTTTAATACCGGATTTTCAGAATTTAAATTAGCTTCGGCTTTTTTCATTTTTATTTCTTTTATTTTATTAAGAGAGCTTTTTATGGTAGCCGGATTACCATATCTAGCATGTGGCTGAGATCTTTTATCAGGTACTGGCTGTGGTCTTTGAATTTCTCCGAAAATTTAAAGAGATCTATCTGGCTTTGAGTGAGATAGTTGTATATTTCATTCAATCGTATTGCAAGCGTAGAAAGTTCGGTTATTTTTTTCATTTCGGCGATATCTAATTTTAAATCCTCCGACTTAGATATTGCTTCTCTCAACAACGCAACCACTTCAATTTTTTCCGAACTTAATCTTAAATTATTTGAAGCCGCCGTAATACTTTGGATAATATATTGTTTTATTAAATCCATTTACTTCTTATATATTCTCGGTACGCGCTTGCTGATGTTACATGTTATTTCGTAGGGAATAGTATTAAGAATTTCGCACCAGTCCCAAGCAGTAATATTTTTTCCTTTTTTCTCACCCAGCAACAGAACTTCGTCTTTATATTTTATATCATCTTTATAAACATTGAACATTATCCTGTCCATCGCAACCCTGCCGACCTGCGGATAATACTTCCCCCGAATAACGGCTTTTGCATTATTAGATAAGTTACGGTTAAATCCGTCGGCATATCCTATCGGCACATCTAATATTTGTTTTTTTCCCGCTTTGCCGGAATTTTCTCCCGTATCCTACCGTTTCTCCTGGCTTCTATTTCTTTAACCGAAGTTACTGAGATATTAAGAGACATTACCGGTTTCAACTTTATCGATTCGGAAGTTTCCCGGTAGACGGATAGTACCCGTATAACGAAATTCCCGGTCTCACCATATCGTAATAAGCCTCGGGTATATCCAGTATTGCTCCGCTGTTCGCGGCATGAGCAAGTCCGCATTCTATTCCGCCGTCGTTTCAGTTATTAAGTTCTTGAACCTTTTTAGCTGAATATTCGCGAAGTCCTTATTCCTTTCATCCGATGTTGCAAAGTGAGTATATATTCCGTCAATCTCAAAATCTTTTTGAATACCGACAAATTTTATAAATTCAAATGCCGAATCATGTTTAACACCCAGCCGGTTCATTCCGGTATCTACTTTAATGTGTACTTTAATTTTCTTTTTGGAAGAAGCGCCGTACTGCCTGAGTTTTTCTTTCCTTAGAATATCGAGATGTTGTTTATTAAAGACAGTAGCAATGATGTTGTATCGGAAAACATCCGGAGTTTGTTCTTTGCTGTAAGGTTCAAACACCAGAATTGGTTCTTTCACTTTAAACCTTCTTAATTCCGAAGCTTCCTCGGATATAGCTACAGCGAAATATTCAGGTTTATTTTCCCCTAACGATAAGAGAGCATTTACAATCTCCTTTACTCCGTGTCCGTAAGCGTCGGCTTTAACTACCGCCATTACTTTGGAATTTCTCACCTTCCTTCTAATATTCAAATAATTGAATTTCAGGTTAGAAAGATTTATTACAGAATAAGTTGGACGCATCAGTATGTACTATTAATGATTGGCAAAATATAATTTTAATTGAAGTTATAATCAATCGGGACAAGAGAGACCGATGAGCAAGTCCTTATTAAGTTGCTAACAATATCAATAAAAATTTCTTTCATAATATTTTATATTTTTAGCGACTATTCTCTGAATTGGGAATAGGTTTCTGTACGCCATTCTTATAAATGATAATGCACTACTTTGACTGTACTAGAAAATTACCCTTAATCTAATAAAATATAGTAATTGTTATTGGCACATATATTGAGAATACTTGAAAGATTTTTTGAAAATAGCGAGCTGAAAAGAAAAATATAAATTCTTGACATTACTTAGCTCTTGTTTTAATTTATCATCAATAACTTACATATAAAATGATCACAGAATTCGGCAAAATTTTTATATTTCTCTTAATCTCGGTCTTTTTCGTGATTGTCGCTTTAGTTGCGGCAAAACTTATCAGACCGTCACGCCCGACTCACGAAAAACTTCTCACCTATGAATGCGGCGAAGACATCGAAGGCTCACCCTGGGTAAAATTCAACATCAGGTTCTATGTAGTTGCACTTATATTTCTAATCTTCGATGTTGAAGTCGTTCTGCTGATTCCATGGGCTTTAGTTTACAAGAGCTTCGGATTCGGGGGATTTTTGGTCGGCGCAATTTTTCTTTTCCTGCTCGGGCTCGGAATGGCCTACGAATGGAAAAAAGGAGATCTCGAATGGTCACGCCCTGTAATTGAGCCGGCTAAAGTAAATAAGCCTGTGCTCCCGGATCTTGAGGAAGTAAACGTCAACTAAAGCAAATTATATACTATGGGATTATTAGATACACAATTCAACAAAGAAAATATAGTTATTACAAAAGTAGAAGACCTGCTTAATTGGGCAAGATTATCTTCGCTCTGGCAGATGAGTTTCGGACTCGCCTGTTGCGCTATCGAAATGATGGCTACTTCGGCGTCTCACTACGATTTCGACAGGTTCGGCGTTATACCTAGACCTTCACCGCGTCAATGCGATGTAATAATTATTTCCGGAACAGTAACATTAAAGATGGCAACCAGGATCAAAAGGCTTTACGAGCAGATGCCATCTTTAATGTTACTGTTCCGGAAATAATTATTACATCGCATTGACGCGGTGAAGGTCTAGGTATAACGCCGAACCTGTCGAAATCGTAGTGAGACGCCGAAGTAGCCATCATTTCGATAGCGCAACAGGCGAGTCCGAAACTCATCTGCCAGAGCGAAGATAATCTTGCCCAATTAAGCAGGTCTTCTACTTTTGTAATAACTATATTTTCTTTGTTGAATTGTGTATCTAATAATCCCATAGTATATAATTTGCTTTAGTTGACGTTTACTTCCTCAAGATCCGGGAGCACAGGCTTATTTACTTTAGCCGGCTCAATTACAGGGCGTGACCATTCGAGATCTCCTTTTTTCCATTCGTAGGCCATTCCGAGCCCGAGCAGGAAAAGAAAAATTGCGCCGACCAAAAATCCCCCGAATCCGAAGCTCTTGTAAACTAAAGCCCATGGAATTAGCAGAACGACTTCAACATCGAAGATTAGAAATATAAGTGCAACTACATAGAACCTGATGTTGAATTTTACCCAGGGTGAGCCTTCGATGTCTTCGCCGCATTCATAGGTGAGAAGTTTTTCGTGAGTCGGGCGTGACGGTCTGATAAGTTTTGCCGCAACTAAAGCGACAATCACGAACAAGACCGAGATTAAGAGAAATATAAAAATTTTGCCGAATTCTGTGATCATTTTATATGTAAGTTATTGATGATAAATTAAAACAAGAGCTAAGTAATGTCAAGAATTTATATTTTTCTTTTCAGCTCGCTATTTTCAAAAAATCTTTCAAGTATTCTCAATATATGTGCCAATAACAATTACTATATTTTATTAGATTAAGGGTAATTTTCTAGTACAGTCAAAGTAGTGCATTATCATTTATAAGAATGGCGTACAGAAACCTATTCCCAATTCAGAGAATAGTCGCTAAAAATATAAAATATTATGAAAGAAATTTTTATTGATATTGTTAGCAACTTAATAAGGACTTGCTCATCGGTCTCTCTTGTCCCGATTGATTATAACTTCAATTAAATTTATATTTTGCCAATCATTAATAGTACATACTGATGCGTCCAACTTATTCTGTAATAAATCTTTCTAACCTGAAATTCAATTATTTGAATATTAGAAGGAAGGTGAGAAATTCCAAAGTAATGGCGGTAGTTAAAGCCGACGCGTACGGACACGGAGTAAAGGAGACTGTAAATGCTCTCTTATCGTTAGGGGAAAATAAACCTGAATATTTCGCTGTAGCTATTTCCGAGGAAGCTTCGGAATTAAGAAGGTTTAAAGTGAAAGAACCAATTCTGGTGTTTGAACCTTACAGCAAAGAACAAACTCCGGATGTTTTCCGATACAACATCATTGCTACTGTCTTTAATAAACAACATCTCGATATTCTAAGGAAAGAAAAACTCAGGCAGTACGGCGCCTCTTCCAAAAAGAAAATTAAAGTACACATTAAAGTCGATACCGGAATGAACCGGCTGGGTGTTAAACATGATTCGGCTTTTGAATTTATAAAATTTGTCGGTATTCAAAAAGATTTTGAGATTGACGGAATATATACGCATTTTGCAACATCGGACGAAAGAAATAAGAAGTTCGCGAATATTCAGCTAAAAAGATTTAAGAACTTAATAACCGAAATCGATCGTGCGGGAATAAAACGCGGACTTGCGCATGCGGCGAACAGCGGGGCAATTCTGGATATGCCCGAATCGTACTTTGATATGGTGAGACCCGGAATATCGCTTTACGGATATTATCCTTCTACCGAAACATCCGAATCGATAAAATTGAAACCGGTAATGTCTCTTTATTCTTCAGTAGCTTCCGTAAAAGAGCTGCTGCCGGGAGAGAGCGTAAGCTACGGTAGAAAATTTACGGCACATCGGGAAACGAGTATAGCCGCGGTGCCTATTGGTTATGCCGACGGATTTAACCGCGGGTTAACAAATCGCGCTAAAGCGATAATAAAGGGCATGATGTTCCCTCTTGTCGGACGTGTTACCATGGACAGGATTATGTTCGATGTCGGGATGAAAAGTATAAAGCCGGGGGACAAGGTTACATTACTCGGAAAATCATCGCGCCACGAGATTACCGCGTGGGACTGGGGGATTATTTTGGATACAATACCGTACGAAATTACCTGCAACATAAGTAAAAGAGTTCCGAGAATATATAAATATTAGATGGATCTTATAAAACAATATATCGTTCAGAGCATAGCCGCGGCTTCAAATAATCTACGTCTTAATACGCAGAAGATTGAAGTTGTTGCACTGCTTAGAGAAGCCATCGTAAAGTCGGATAATCTCGAAGACGACATCAAGAACATGAAGAAGATTACCGAGATTTCAACGCTTGCCATAAGACTGAACGATATCTACGGATTCCTCACGCACGGACAGGTAGACCTGTTCAAGCTTTCCGAGAAATTCAAAGAGCACAGCCAGTATCTCATCAACGACTTAAGCCATATGCTGGACATGGTAAGCCCCGTAACTTTTAAAGAGGCGCTGGACAAATTAAACTCTCAAAAGAAAGAGAAGACTGCTGAAAGCGAAGTACACGTCTACAAAACAGCGAACGGCATAAGCGTTGATCTTTCGGGCAGAAAACCCGATCCGGACGCATTCGAAAAACCGGAAAGCGAAGTTATAAAAGAAGAATTTATTTTCGAAGAGGAAAAGAACGACGAAGATCTTTTCTTCCAGAATTACGAAACCGAGATTTTAAAACCGATTAGACCTCTCGATACGATGCTTAAAGATCTTGCTGACAACGACATCAATCCCGATGAACTAAATAAGTTTTCCCGGATAATGTCGGACAACGGCGAGATGTCGGTTAAAATAGGATTTGAAATAATAGCGAACATGCACAGGATAATTTCTAAATCACTTCTTCTAATAAAAACACGAGAACTGATGCCGGGCAGAGAAGTAATAGAAGCGATGAGAGCGTGCTTGATTGTAATAGTAGCTGTAGTTAAAGGCAAGGAAGTGGATATTACAAATTATCTTAACCGGGCCGAGGAATTCGGGCGAAAGATAAAATCATTAAAAGTAAAGGAAATTAATTAGATGAAACTCTACGCAGTGATAATGGCCGGAGGAGTAGGCTCGAGGTTCTGGCCGAGGAGTAAGGAGAAAACGCCCAAACAGCTATTGAAGATTTTCGGCGAAAGAACTATGATTCAGGCGACGGTAGACAGGCTTGAGGGAGTTGTAGAGAAGGAAAATATATTTGTTATAACCAACACGAAACAAAAGCCGGAAATTATAAATCAGCTGAGCGAGATACCCGCGGAGAATATAATTGAAGAACCTTTCGGAAGAAACACCGCGGCGTGTATTGGGCTTGCATCGGTTGTCGTAGAGAGATTGGCAAACGACGGTGTAACTATAATTCTGCCTGCCGACCATATGATAAGAGACCTTGACGCTTACCATCGGACTTTAAAGAGGGCCGCGGAGTTCGCGTACGATTCGAAGGGCCTAGTTACAATAGGAATCCCTCCTGCACGCCCGGAAACAGGTTACGGTTATATCCAGATAGACGAACAAGAGATTAAGCCCGGTATTTTTAAAGTATATACTTTTGCGGAAAAGCCCAATTACGCTACCGCCCTGCGATTCCTAGAAAGCGGCGATTTCTTCTGGAACAGCGGCATGTTTATCTGGAGGGTGGATTCGATCCTCGAAGAAATAAGAGCACACATGCCTGAACTGTACGAAGGTCTGGATACTATCAGGAAAAGTATCGGCACTCAAGATTTTTTAAGCACTGTATCTAATGTCTACGGAATGCTCCGGAATATATCTATAGACTACGGTTTAATGGAAAAATCTAAGAAAGTGTATTTGACAAAAGGCGATTTTACCTGGAGCGATGTCGGGAGCTGGGAAGAAGTGTACCAGTTATCGGAGAAGAACAATGACGGAAACGCAACGATAGGAACCGTGTTCGTAGAAGGAACGGTCGATTCCTATATCTATTCGCCTGAAAAATTTACGGCAGTTATCGGTGCCGAGAATATGATAGTAATAAATACTAAAGACGCGCTTCTTATCTGCAGGAGGGACCATTCACAGGACGTAAAAAAAATAGTCGATCATTTAAAGATTAACAAGCTTGTAGAACATCTTTAATATTATAGATGAAGAAAGTTATTACAGAAAGAGAAATATTAAAACTTCATAGTGAGGGGAACACCGTTCTTCATCTCTCTAAAGGAGATATCCTGACTCCGCTGGCAAAAGACAAGTGCAAGGATCTGGGTTTGAGAATAGTCTCCGGTAATCCGGTTGAGGGGATATCGCCAAAAGAAAGCGAGCCGAGTTTTCGGAAGGGCTTAAATATAGTGGCGATTGGTTCTGACCATACGGGATTTAAATTTAAAAATATTCTAGCCAGACAATTAATGGACAAGGGCTTTGAGATAAACGACGTAGGAACGTACGACGAAAAATCATGCGACTATCCCGATTTTGCATATGCCGTAGCGGTTGAAGTGGCCGGCCGTAAAGCCGACTTCGGAATAATTATAGACGCTACGGGAAATCCTTCCGCAATAACCGCAAACAAAATAAAAGGAATAAGGGCGGCAAATTGTTACAACGAGTTTTCTGCGCGAAGCGCAAGGGAACATAATAACGCGAACGTTCTTACAATGGGCGGAAAATCTATCGGGGAGGAAACCGCAAAATCAATACTGGAAGTCTGGCTTAATACGGCATTTGGCGGGGGACGCCATCAGAGGCGCTTAAGTAAAATATCGGAGATTGAAGACCGCGGTATGAAATAATCCATCTTGTTTGAAACCGGAGGACGCCAATTGTTTTTAATTCCCGAAATATTATCTTAAATTTACTCTGTAGCGAATAACAAAGGGGAAACTGTTCTACTCGCATTTCGGATTATCATCTTACAAATAAATCACCGTGTACTTTTTAATTCACAAACGGAAATTATTATGAAGGTATCAATCGCCTTTTTAGCAGTGTGCATTATGTTTACCGCGGCAGCCTCTGCACAGAATTTAAAAACTATAAAAATTACGGAAGTCACTGATTCGCGCAGCGGCGAATTCTATCATCCGGTCTTTTCACCGGACGGCTCCAAAATTTTCTTTACAAAATCGAATTATCATGGGATCTACTTTACAGAACTTAATCTAGCCAATATAAAAACCGTTACCGAAGACGATGGTGCCGGGTACGGATTTAAAATAAGTGAAGACGGGGAAAAGGTATTCTACAGAAGTGATAATTATGTGAACGGCAGGAAATTCTCTTCCCTTTATCAGAGAAACATAGCGAAAGGAATTTCACTAGAAATAGTAAAGGATAAAAGAGACTTGTCGGTTCCGTTGGCTGAATATAACGGAGGAGTGGTATACTCCCTAATGCAGCTTATAAAAGTACATCGAAGTTCAGGCGCAAATAGCAGCGCTGTCCAGCAGATATCGATTCCATTCGCATATGTAGATAATTGCCGGATAAATCTGTATCGAAGCGGTAACATAAAAGCTATTGCACCGCTGGGTGACGGTAATTATATCTGGCCGTCGGTTTCACCTGACGGAACAAAACTTCTTTTCACCCTCGCCGGCAAGGGGACGTACGTTTCCGATCTGAACGGGAAGATAATTGCGGACTTAGGATACGCTAATTCACCAAGCTGGTCGCCGGACGGGAAATGGATCGCCTATATGGTAGACAGAGACGACGGTATGACTGTAACAAGTTCGGATGTATATGCGGTAACCGTCGACGGAAAAACTAAAATTAAGTTGACGGATACTGATGATGTGAGAGAAATGTATCCCGGATGGTCGCCGGACGGGAACAGTATCGTTTGCAATTCTTACGACGGCCGTATTTATCTACTGAAATTGGCGAAAGGGGATTAAATCAGATGGGGAAAAAATTATTAACGACTGCTTTGCTTATAATTTCGTGTGCCTTTTTCGTCAAAGCTCAGGATTTAAGCGGTGTTAAGATATGTATAAATCCGGGACACGGGGGGCACGATTCAAACGACAGGTATATCTCCGAGACAGGATTTTATGAATCGGACGGAAACCTAGGCAAGGGTTTATATTTAAGAGATATCTTAAAGAGTCTGGGGGCCACGGTAGTGATGACGAGAACGACAAATAATTCATCCGACGATCTGCCTCTTTCGCAGATAGTAGCAATTGCAAACGCCAATAACGTCGATTATTTTCACGCCGTGCACAGCAACGGCTATAACGGAACTTCAAACTACACATTAATCTTATTTCAGGGATTCGATACTGCTCCGACTTACAGCGGGGCACTGGTTATGGCAAATTACATGGCGCCTAATATTTACTCTAATAACAGAACGACCACAAAATATGTGAGGGGCGATTTCGATTTTTACGGAACCGGCAAGGCCTATCTGGGAGTCTTTAAAGGACTTAGTATGCCGGGAACTCTATCGGAAGGTTCATTTCACGATTACATACCCGAATCATTCAGGCTGAGGAACACGGCTTATCTTCACCATGAGGCGTGGGCTATTGCGAGATCATTTTTACAGTACTTCAATCAGCCTGCTTTCGGTACCGGAATTATAGCGGGTATAGTTCGCGATCATGAAAAAAGTGTAGACTATTTCGCTTTATCCGGAAGCAACGACAAATATCAGCCGATAAATAATATCAAGGTTACATTAACTCCCGGTAATAAAGTTTACAGCGGCGACTCATATAATAACGGCTTTTTTATGTTTGACAGTCTCGCACCCGGTCAGTATAAATTAGTGTACGAACGCGAGAATTATTTTAAAGACTCTTCAACGGTTACAGTAACAGCTGACAAATCCGTATTCGCTGATAAGTTCTTACAGTACGATACTACGATTGCGCCGGTAATATTATCACATTTCCCGCAGGCCGCGCAGGACAGTGTCAGTCCCGCCACCGAAATACGGTTCGAGTTCAACCGCATAATGAATAAGGCTTCTGTTGAAAACGCATTTATGATTACTCCTGATGCCCGGGGAACTTTCACGTGGAGCGACGGTGATAAAGATGTTGCGTTCAAACCCGATTTGCCGCTGCAGGGAGGAACTCATTATACCGCGGTGATGGGTACCGGCGCGATTAGTAAATGGAATGTACCGATTGACAGCATCTATTCAGTGCAGTTTGTAACTAAGAAAAGGGACAAACTGGCACTGCTGAGTACGTATCCTGAAAATAGTCATAATAATATCAGCACTACCGTACAGATCAGACTTGAGTTCGACAGGGCAATTGCAAGCAGCTCGCTTGCAGGAAAGATTAACCTTTACGATGCTTCCGGAACAAGAATTACCGCAACTAATGTTAAAATTTTCGAATCGGGAAATCACGGTTACATTTTTTTCGAGCCGTATAAAGAACTAGTGCCTGATGCTGATTATCAGCTTGTGCTTGGTGCCGGAATAGCTGACATGGAAGGAATCCCGCTTATAAACGACGCGGTAATTAATTTTCATACTCAACAAAGCATAGCTATACCGTCGGTCTTGCTTGATGGTTTTGAATCGGATTCCGGCTGGAGCATTGCTACTTCGGGCGAGGTCGGCTCCGCCCCGTCTTTTTCGCAGGCGACAAACAAACATGTGAACGGCAATTCCTCAGGAAAAATTAATTACATCTTCACTCCGGGGAAAAACGGAGAAATTCAATTTACAAATAAGAGAACCGGATTATTCGGACCGGAAAGTAATATAAAATTCGGGATATGGATATTCGGCGACTTTAGCATGAATATTTTACATTATAGATTCGGGCTCGATTCGCTGCAGAACCAAATCTCATATTCCGATACCCTGAATTGGACCGGCTGGAAATTTAGGACCGTAGATATCCCGGATATCACCATGCAGGGTGATAATCTTTATTATGGAATTACGCTGTCTTATAATTTGTCCGGGAGTACCGGGGGAGAAATTTATATTGACGACGCGCAGTATTCTTCCTCAACTACCGGCATTAAAGACATCGATGAAGGAGTAAACGATTTCGCCCTCTATCAAAATTATCCGAATCCGTTTAATCCGGAAACGATAATAAATTATAAAACTGCCGCCGGCGGACACGTATCTCTGCGGGTTTATGATATGCTTGGAAGACTGGTTAGTGTGCTTGTAGAAGGCGAACAGGCAGCGGGAAGTCATTTTGTGAAATTCTCTGCAGAATCAGCGAAACATTTATCAAGCGGAATTTATTTTTATTCTTTGACGGCAGGCGCGTATAAATCGGTAAAGAAAATGGTACTTTCGAAATAATGATAGAACAAACGCGTTCGGATTTTATTTAATTATTAACTAATTTTGGATTATAATCGGGCTGCGGCTCGATTATAATCTGAAGAATATATAAATTTACAAACGAGATTGAATTCAAATTTAAACTTTCTTTATTCGGATAAATTAATGCCTGCCTCGAAATCGTTGAGTAAAGCCAATTACTTTTTACCGATTAAATTTTCTGGAAGGAAACACGGTGTTCATAGTTAACGCTCACGTTGAGAAATCGATAGAACTCGATAATCAAATCTTTCTGCTAAAAATTCGCTGTCCCGAAATTGCTTCAAAAATAAATCCCGGCGAGTTTTTAAACGTAAGAGTATCGGAGACGATGTACCCGCTTCTTCGGCGTCCGTTTAGTGTGTGCGATGTTGAAGGAGATTTCTTTTACCTGATGTTCAACGTATTCGGAGAAGGCACCAAGATATTGGCGAGGAAGCACTACGGCGAAACGATAGATGTACTGGGCCCCTTGGGGCACGGATTTAATCTCGAAGGCGATTACGATACAGCGGTGATCGTCGCAGGCGGACTGGGAGCCGCGCCTTTCCCTTACGTAATAAGGAAGCTGGGGAATAGTAAAAATATACTTTCTTTTATCGGCGGAAGAACTTACAAAGAAGTCATTACTCACGGAATGAAAAACATTTCCATTGCTACTGACGACGGATCGCTGGGCTTTAAAGGAAACGTCGTTGAACTTTTAAATGAAAATCTGGATGCGTTGAAATCGCAAAAGATAAAAATATTTTCTTGCGGTCCCAACACGATGCTCAGGGCAGTGAAAGAATTCTGCGTAAAAAATAATTTTGAGTGCGAGGCATCAACCGAATGCGCGATGGCGTGCGGATTCGGAATTTGCCAGGGCTGTCCCATCCAATCAACCGAAAATGAAGATAAGTATTATCTGGTCTGCAAGGACGGCCCGGTATTCAACGTAAAGGATGTGGTAATATGAGCAAAGTTGATCTATCTGTACAAATCGGATCTCTTAAGCTTAGAAACCCTATACTTCTTGCTTCAGGTACGGTTGGATACGGAAACGAAATATCCGAGTTTACCGATCTTAACCGTATAGGCGGTATAGTTACAAAATCATTGAGCCTGAAGCCGAGAAAAGGTAATCCGCCGCAGAGGATTGTGGAAACGGCTGCCGGAATGCTTAATGCAATAGGTCTTGCAAACGTTGGGGTAGAAGTGTTTGTGAAGGAGAAGATACCCTTCCTTGAAAAATATGACGTTCCTTTAATATGCAATATAGCGGCGAGCTCAGTAGAAGAATATGTTGAGTGCACAAAAATATTAACCGGGCAGAACGTTATTAAGGCTTTTGAAATTAACGTATCCTGTCCTAACGTAAAAGAAGGCGGACTTCAGTTCGGCAATAATGTTTCCGCGGTAGGAAAGATTACCGAGAAAGTAAAAGCCGTTACTGATAAGCCGGTAATTATAAAATTGTCTCCGAATGTTTCATATATCTGGGAGTTCGCGAAAGCTGTTAAAGATTCGGGCGGTGACGCTGTTTCGGCTATTAATACACTGGTCGGAACATCGTTTAATATTATGACCAGGAAGCCGAAGATTCACAACGTGTTCGCGGGGCTCTCCGGTCCGGCAATAAAACCGGTTGCGCTCGCCAAAGTTCTTGAGATAAGACAGAAAGTAGATATACCGATCCTCGGCATCGGAGGAATAATGAACTGGAAAGACGTTGTAGAATTTATGATAGTTGGCGCATATGCCGTACAGCTTGGCACCCTGAATTTCATAGACCCTGCAGCTTCGGGCAGGATAGTTGATGAACTTGAAGAATACTGCAGCAACGCCGGGATTAAAAAAATATCCGAATTAACGGGCTCTTATATTTTGTAAACATGATGATTCAAAAAGCACTCGATAAGCTTTATTCGCTTCACACCTTCGGAATAAAACTCGGCCTCGATAACATAAAAGGCTTCCTCGATTATCTTAACAATCCGCAGAGTAAAATCCGGATGTTCCATGTAGCGGGGTCTAACGGGAAGGGGAGCACTTCCGCATTTATCGCCAGCATACTGATGGAGTGCGGTTATAAGACGGGCTTATATACTTCGCCTCACTTCGTAAGATTTAACGAGAGAATTACGATTGACGGTCTTGAAATAGACGACGAGTATGTTGCAGGTTTTATCTCCGATAACGAGAATTATATCGATGAGCACAAGGTTACTTTTTTTGAAACTACCACTGCGATGGCGTTTAAATATTTCGCCGATAGAGAAGTAGACTACGCAGTAATCGAAACGGGATTAGGGGGAAGGCTGGACGCTACAAACGTTCAAATGCCGGAGGCGGTGATAATAACCTCAATCAGCCTGGAGCACACAAATATACTCGGAGATACGATTAAAAAAATTGCAGGCGAAAAAGCCGCAATAATAAAGGACAAAGTAAATGTGTTCACAGGCAGCCTGCCGGAAGAAGCAATGAAGGTAATAGAGAGTAAGTGTGCGGAAACGAACAGCCGTCTTTATAAAATAAAAGACTACATGAATATCAGGAACGGAGAGCCGGAGCTTTATACGGAAGAACTGGAGATTGACGATTGGTCGATCCCTTTGAAAGGCAATTACCAGAAATTTAATGCCGTACTTGCAGCACTTGTTGTCTCGAAGACACTGATGCTCGATAACTTTCATACAATTAATAAAGGCATTTTGAACGTAGTTAAAAACACCCGCATACAGGGGCGGTACGAGTATTACAGGCGAAGCCCTGATATAATTTTTGATTCTGCACATAACCCGGAAGGGGTGGAAAACTTTTTGTCGGAGTTCGCAAAGGATGAAACATTATACGGTAGAAAGGTCCTTCTGTTCGGCGCTATGAAGGACAAGGCAATAAAGGAAATGCTGACGTTATTAAAAGAATATTTCGATGAGATACATGTAACCAGTGTCGAATACGAAAGGGCTTGCGGCATAGAAGATCTGATTAAAATTGCCGCCGAAATAAACATACAGGTTATACATGAAAAGGAGCCTGTTGATTTTATAAATAAATTTGAGGACCGGGAAAAGGACGATTGTCTCGTTGTGTTGGGGAGCATCTATCTAGTAGGCGCTTTAAAATCTTTAATTAAGCATGATAATATTGCTTGACATTTTTTTAAAATAGCTTTAAGTTTCTAATAAACCTCTTGTTCCTTTCAACAATATAAACAATTAAGCAAGAATTTAGAGCAGCCCCTTAAGCATATCCGGGAAAAAACCTTTGAGAGAGTTTATATAAATCTAATTTCAATCACTTATTTCATTCATCATTAAACAAATTTGTTAGGATCATAAAATGCCAATGGATATTTCCGAACTCAAATCAAAAAAAATTGTTGAGCTTAACGCTATAGCGAAAGAGCTTAACATTTCAGGCTATAGTGATTTGAGAAAGCAAGAATTGATCTTCAAAATACTTGAAGCTCAAACAGCGAAGGACGGACTAACGTTCTCTAAAGGAGTACTGGAAGTACTGCCCGACGGATACGGTTTTCTCCGTTCTTCCGATTACAACTACCTACCTTCGCCAGACGATATTTATGTTTCGCCTTCGCAGATAAAAAAATTCAGTCTCAGAACCGGTGATTTTGTCAGCGGGCAAGTAAGGCCGCCGAAAGAAGGAGAGAGATTTTTCGCACTTCTCAGAGTAGAAGCCGTTAACGGTCTTGAACCTGAAGGCATAAGAGAACGAACCTTGTTCGACAACCTTACTCCGGTTTACCCGACAAGACGTATCGGATTGGAATCCGCGCCGGGAGAATACGCTATGAGAATAATGGACCTTCTGTCTCCGATAGGTAAAGGGCAAAGGGGATTGATAGTATCGCCGCCCAAGAGCGGAAAAACAATCCTTCTGCAGAAGATAGCCAACTCGATTACGAGGAATCACCCTGAGATAAAGCTGATCATTCTTCTAATCGACGAGCGTCCCGAGGAAGTAACAGATATGGAACGTTCCGTTAAAGGCGAGGTAATCAGTTCCACTTTTGATGAGCCACCCGAAAGACACGTTCAGGTAGCTGACATGGTTATCGAAAAAGCCAAAAGACTTGTGGAAGCGAAAGAGGACGTGGTTATACTACTCGACAGTATTACAAGGCTGGCTAGAGCTCACAACATAGTTGTACCTCACAGCGGAAGAATACTATCAGGCGGTGTTGATGCAAACGCTCTTCACAAGCCGAAAAGATTCTTCGGAGCAGCAAGAAACACCGAGGACGGCGGCAGTCTTACCATCATCGCAACGGCTCTTATAGATACAGGCAGCAGAATGGACGACGTTATTTTTGAGGAATTCAAAGGTACCGGTAATATGGAACTTGTGCTTAACCGCGATCTCAGCGACCGCAGAGTATTCCCGGCCATCGACGTCAACCGCTCCGGAACGCGCCGCGAGGATCTTCTTATGAAAGAAGACGATCTTGCGAAGGTATGGATACTCAGAAAGATCCTTAGCGATTTCAGTCCCGTTGAGGCGATGGACTTCCTTCTTGACAAGATAAGGGGAACCAAGAACAACAAGGAGTTCCTTACTAACATGAATAGTTAATCGGGGAGAATTCCGCTTAACATTCATCTCTTGTACCCGAAATCTCAAGTTCGAATGCCTAAGATTTAATCCTTTGATAGGTGTACCGCGTTTAACCGGTAAAAATCGAAAAGAAATTTCCTTCTGTAAAGCAAAGAGAATCGGCCGCGTGTGATTTATTTTGACCTTTCTATTTGAGAGGTATTAAATAAAATTAACATTCAAAAAAATATATAATAAACCGGCGGATACGGGGTATGAGAAAGATTTCCCTTTTTGTGATTGTATGCGTTTCCCTGACTCTCGCTCAGCACGGCTTCGAACGTCGAGAAGATTCCGGCGGGAAACGCAGACCTCATTTTATTTCCTATGAGACGCACGTACTTCCATCAAAAAAAAGCAGTACCGTTTATTATGCTTACCGTGTTCCTTACAGGTTCCTGATTTTTCTGAAAGATGGTTCGGAATTCCAGGCTCATTTCAGGCTGTCGTTTGAGGTTTATGATTTTAAGGATAAATTCGTAAAGAGGCAGATACTTCAGAAAGACATTTCGGCTTCAGAATTTGACGATACACAGGCCGACAATACTTACTACCAGGGAGTTACTAGCTTCGAGCTTCCCGACGGTAAATATTCTGTGCTGCCTCTGTTCCAGGATCTTAATACCGACAGGGAAATAAAATTACAGCCGGCTGAGATAAACACTTTTGATTCTTCGGGAACAGGTATCATACAACCTTTAATAGTCTCTGGCGAAAAGGATGTATGCGGCGAAGGTATTGCAGATGTACTTGCGAATTTCGACGGTGTTATACCGTTCTCCGATAAACCATATACATTAATATTTCCGGTGAAAGATACTTCCGTCAAAATGATTCATCTTACGATCTTAAGTATGAAGGATACCGTTTATAATTCTGAGATATCCAATTCGACGGTTTCCGGCTTATCGCTGCGGAAATGCGGAAGCGGTATTGCGGTTGAGAATAGTTCTTCCGGCGCTGCGACAAGAAATTTTATCGCGAAGGGTATAACCGGTAAGCTCCCTGAAGGAAAACTTATTATAAACGTCGGATACGGTCCGGTGGCGTTAAAACACAAACGATTTATGACTTCAACCAGGTGGATAAACAAGCCGATTTCGCTCATCAATCCCGAGGATGCTATTAAACTGCTTAAGTATATGACAAGCGATTCTACGGTTAGCAAGATGCTCGATGCCGACAGCGACTTATACGAAAAAGAACTATTTAAATTCTGGCGTAAATACGATCCTACGCCTTCAACTGAATTTAATCCGCTAATGAGTGAATATTATACCAGGGCTGATTACGCCAATCGTCATTTTAGGTATTTATCCGGCAAGGGCGGAGTTGATTCGGATAGAGGAAAAGTTTACCTGATTTACGGCAAACCGGAGGATATTATAAGAGCATCAGACGACTTAGGCAGGGTTGTTGAAAAATGGGTATATTCAAAACTTAAAAGGCAGTTCGTTTTTATTGATAAAAACGGCTCAGGGAATTTTGTACTGGAATAGTGTATGCATAAATTTGTATTCACCTGCGGAGATATAAACGGCATCGGGCCTGAGATAGTAGTAAAAGCATTGAATAGAACTGCAGTCCGTTCAAAAAATAAATTTTATTTTATTTGCCCGGGCAATGTTTTTAAGAATACCGCTTCAAAAGTCACCCCCGAATTTGAATACGAGATAACAAAAGATATTTCTTCAAAAGACAATTCTATAGTAACAGTTATTGATATAGGCATGTACAAATTGGAGCGGGGAAAACCGACAAAATATTCCGGAGCAGCCGCTTTCAAATCAATAAAGATGTCATTCGACCTGGCTTATACAAAAGCAGTCGACGCAATTATAACCGCGCCTATTTCTAAGACGGCAGTCAATGCGGCCGGATACAAGTTTCCCGGACATACGGAAATGTACGCAGAATGGTGCGGGGTTCAGAATTTTGTGATGATGTTCCTTTCCGACCGGATGAATGCTGCTCTCGCTACAATCCATGAACCTATTAATAAAGTAAGCGGTCTGTTAACCGTAAAAAGCCTAAATAATAAAATTGATGTGGTTATTAAAACCCTGATAGAAGATCTGAGTATTCCAAAACCGAAGATAGCGTTGCTTGGATTAAATCCTCATGCCGGGGAGGACGGATTAATCGGTAAAGAAGAGGTAAAAGTTATACGCCCTTTTTTGGGAAAGTACCGCGGGCATGGTAGTCTTTACGGTCCATTTTCGCCGGATGCTTTTTTTGCCAACATGATGCACAAAAAATTCGATCTTGTACTCGGAATGTACCACGACCAGGTCCTGATACCATTTAAACTTCTTAACTTTGGGGCAGGGGTAAACTTTACGGCGGGACTTCCGATAATAAGGACTTCGCCGGATCACGGAGTCGCCTACGATATTGCATCTGATTTCCGGGCCGACGAATCAAGCCTTCTTAAAGCATTCAAGTACGCGAAGAGGATCACGAAAAACCGGCAAGCTTATGGTAGAACTTAAGGAAGAAAAAATTTACAAAAAGCTGCCGCTGATCTATCATTATCTGATGCGGAGCGTCAGCTACGAAAAGTGGGCTTTATACATTTACAGACTTATCGGCGACAGGGTTGATAAGAATAAGCTAGTACTGGAATTGGGGGCAGGGAACTGCAAGTTTGCGGGATATTTCAGCTATTACTTTCCCAATATTATAGTAAGCGATATTTCTTTCGACATGCTTCACAGCGGCGGCAGTAAAAATCTGCTAAAGGTCTGCTGCGATATGAGCTCATTCCCTTTTAAAAACAAGTTCGATTTAGTATATTCAACATTCGACAGTGTAAATTATCTTACAAGCAGAAAAAGCCTGGTAAGTTTATTCAGGGAAGTTTCAGATCATCTGACGGACAACGGTATTTTTACATTTGACGTCAGTCTTGAAAAGAACAGTATTATTCACTCCAAGCTTCCGTTAAGAAAAGGAATTTACAGGGGAATTCATTTTAAGCAGAAGAGTGAGTACGATTATGAAAAACGTATACACAAAAACATCTTTAAGATAAAAACAAAGAACGGCAAGGTTTTTACTGAAATACACAAACAGCGGATATACCCGTTCGAAGATTATTTTGAACTGCTTGAGCTTTGCGGTTTGTATGTGGTTGAGTGTTACGACGCATTTTCTTTTCAGGTCGGCGGGCCCGAATCGGAGAGAGTGCAATTTATCGTAAGAAAAAGGACACGGCATGCTGGAATTTAACAACGTGGAATTTAGTTATCCTAATCAACCCGTATTTAACGGTTTAAATTTGAAACTGGATCAGGGTGAGTATTGCTTTCTTATCGGGAAAAGCGGAGCCGGGAAAAGCACGCTGCTGCAAATGATATATATGAATATCATGCCGACGGCGGGCACCGTTACTGTCGGAGAGTTCTCTTCTACAAACATAAAGCCCAGGGATCTTCCTTACCTCAGACGAAAAATAGGTGTGGTTTTCCAGGATTTTAAATTGCTACGCGATAGGAATATTTATGATAACCTTACATTCGTCCTGGAAGCTACCGGGATGCCCGGAAAAGAAATTAAACGGAAGGTAAACGATACACTTTCCGACGTGGGGCTTATACACAGAAGGTACAGCATGCCGGATGAATTATCGGGAGGTGAAAAACAGCGTGTAGCCATTGCCCGCGCGGTTGTTAATGAGCCTACTTTAATTTTAGCTGACGAACCGACCGGGAATCTTGATCCTGAGACCTCGGGTGAGATACTGGAGATTTTGGACAAGATACATAAAAGGGGAACAGCAATACTTTTCGCAACACATAATTACGAAATAGTAAAACGCTCCAACCAAAAGATAATTAAGCTCAAAGACGGTAAGGCTTTCAAAGCCGTGATCAAACCGAAATCTTGATCTTTTCACCGGTTCTTTTTTCCAGCTCGTGCAGTATATTTACGGTAACTTCATTAACCGGGCGTGAACCATCTATGTAAATAACCTTATCCTGTTTCTCAAAGAATGATAGGACCGGTTTTGTCGAACCGTAGTAAATCTTCAGGCGGTTTCTTATTACTTCTTCCGAATCGTCGTTTCTCTGGTAAAAACTATCCTTAGCACCGCAGTTCGGGCATACTTTTAGACCTTTGATGTCGTTATAATTAAAAATATTATGACACACCTTGCATGCCCTGCGGTTTGTCAGTCTTTCGATAATCTCCGACTCATCCACATCGATGGTAACAAAGTAAATAGTAGGATGCTTCATTTCCCGGCAAAGCTTATCGAAAGCTTCGGCTTGAGCTAATGTTCTGGGAAAGCCATCAAGAATAAATCCGCCTTTGCATTGTGTTTGTTGTAAAGTGTCTTTGATCAAGCCGATCATTATTTCGTCCGATACAAGTTCACCTTTACTCAGCGACTTTTGAGCGAGAATACCCAGAGGAGTCTGATCTTTAACTGCTCTTCTAAGAATGTCTCCGGTTGAAATATGCGGTATTTTTAATTTTGAGGAGAGGATTTTGGCTTGTGTACCTTTACCTGCCCCTGGAGAACCAAAAAGAATGAATTGCATTAAATCCTCAAACTTTTGCTTTCAAATTATTATTATTCAAACTTTTAATCAAGTATAAGAAAAGGCATAAATTATTTTGTATCCATCGCTGTTGGAGCCGACTGCGAATTCCGGGGAAGTTAAATTATAAGACACAGCAAAGACAACTTTTACGAAGATGGATTTTTAAAGTGTCTAAACTTGAAAATACATCCAACTTATTTAAAGATATTTAGATTACTAACTTTGTCCGTTTCCGCCACGATTTTTCAGCCTTAATTTTTCGAAAAATATCTTTAGTAGTTGTTCGCTTTCGAGGGCATAGATACCGGAGAACAGATTGATCTTATGGTTGTATTTCCCTTCTTCGGCAAGATTATAAAGCGAGCCGCACGCCCCGAATTTTGGATCATAAGCTCCGAAGTAAAGATTTTTTATTCTGGCAGAGAGAAGAGCGCCCGTACACATTACGCATGGTTCCAAAGTTACGTAAATATCGCATTCATTTAACCGCCATTGTCCAAGATAAGAAGCCGCAGATGTAATTGCTATCATCTCGGCGTGGGCAGTTGGGTCTTTCAGCCGCTCCACTTGATTGCGCCCGCGTCCGATAATTTTATTTTTATGTACGATAACAGCGCCGACCGGAACCTCGCCGTCCTCCAGAGCCGCTTCCGCTTCCTGCAGAGCGGTAAACATGTGCTTATATATTTCCTCGGTAAACAACATTAAAATATTGAATTAAATATTAAAGAAACCAGATCGTACGCCCGTCCCGACGGCAGTCGGGAGAATCCTCAACCCTTTGATACGAAGTCAAATGCTCTATCAAATTGAGCAACGTGCGCGGATAATGCAAATGTCTTTAAAGATCACAAATTCATAACCTAAAATAATTGATGCTCGTCCTAAATTTTTTTGGATGAAGATGTGATTAAATGAAATCCGGAAATAAAAAAATCTTCTTCGATAAGATAGTAAAGGCACGGAAGCCATTCAAACGGACATAAGATAATAATGTGTAAATATATACAAAATATATCGTTATATGGTTGATTATTTTTTATATTCGAGCTATTTTTTCAAGCTAAATTAATTTTGTAAATGCACAGACTATTTTCCGGGGGAGCATATGGACAATTCGTAGAATATTTTTTAACCATACCAATTATATCCAATATTGATACTAGAGTTAAATCTAAATTATTAGATAATATGAATTGTTATTCATTCATATAATCCTCCTTTTACCATTTAATAAAATTAATTACCTAACAAATTATTATAGCAGGGGCATTCGATAACGGATTCTGTGAAGAAATCGGAGCTCAAACTATTTAGAGGAAATATGCAGGTCCGGTTATTTTTTAAACTGTTCTCTTTATTTTGAAATCGTTTCGGATTATTTAAAAATCGATTTTATCAAGTGGCGCATGAGGCCGGATCTAAGGATATCGCTCATTAAAATTAAAATCTGGAACAAATTCAAAAGTAAAAATATTAGTTAACAAACAGGGGAAATGAAGAATGCGCGAAGTCTTGATCATATGCAAGGAATCAGCGTTAAGGAAAAATGCTGTGGGATATTTGACAGAAAAAGGCTACAGGGTCTTCGCATTATCCGACAGTTACGAAGGGCTTAAAACAGCCATTGAAAGAAAACCTGACGTAATTGTTACAGGATCACCGATGGAAGGTTTGCATACCTATGATATAATTAGAACGATTCGCAAAGATTCTAAATTAGCTGCAACACCGGTAATTTGCCTAATTGAATCTTTTGATAAAACGGAATTTAGAAGAGCAATGGAAGCAGGTGCCGATGATACTTTGATTATGCCTTTCGATATCGAAACTCTGAATAAGTCGATAGAAACAAGGTATAGAAGGATCATGGAAATTACCGATTACCCTAAAATAACGAGTAAGACGAAGTATCCTTCTGAAAGGGAATTTGTAGGAGAGAATAAGCATTGGATATTTATCGATACTAAACAAATAAAAAAATTCATCAAAATCGAAAGCATTAAGTATATCTCTGCCGCCGGGGTAATGACAGTATTATTTTTAGAAGACGGTGAGAAGATAGAGCTTAGGAAATCAGTTTCCGAATGGGAGCGAAGACTTGATAAAAATAATTTTGTAAGAGTAAACCGTTCAACCGTCTTAAACTTGAATTATATCGAAAATATCGGGCAGTGGAGCAGTCGAACAATCATAGTCCGCTTATACGGCATGGATGAACCTCTGATAATTAGCCAGCGATATTCTAAAAAATTAAAACATCTACTTAAATAGATGTCACTCCTATCTTTATAATCATTATTTCCGCTAAAGCCTCATTTTAATCCCAGCTATTCGAAACAATTACTGTATCGTTCGCAACACTATTTAATCGCTCCCATCTCCGTATTTAAGGATATCAACCGCAGACCGATAATGATAAATCGTTTGTTTTTAATTTTATTGTAAGCGCAAACAAATAGGTAACAGAATGGAAACAAAATCCAAGTCCGCCGGGAAAGCGGGTAAATTATTGCAATTAGTCGGTTTCAATCTTGGCAGTGAAGAATTCGGGATAGAAATTCAAAATGTCAGAGAAATTAATAAGCTTTGCATGATTACAAGGATCCCAAAACAGCCCGATTTCATTGAGGGAATAATAAACCTGAGGGGAAAGATAATTCATGTTGTAGATCTACGGAAACGGTTGGGCATGGCGATAAAAGCGGCGGACAAAGATTCAAGGATAATCGTAGTCGAATTTAATAAAAGAACCATCGGATTTATTGTCGATGCTGTAAACGAGGTAATGCGTGTATCGATAGACGTGACCGAACCGCCGCCCGAATTAAGCTCGGGTGCTGATATCAATTTCATCAAAGCGGTTAGCAAACTGGAAGACAGACTTCTGGTTTTGCTGGATCTTGAAAGAATAATGGGGAAGAGGATAAAATAAAGCTGTAGAAGCGGCATACATATCATATAAAAAAATAGGAAACTTAAAATGAAATGGTTTATGAATCTGAAGATGAGGACAAAATTAACGTTTGCCTTTCTGTTCCTCTCACTGATTACCGCTGTTGTAGGGTACGAGGGGCTTACCAATATGAAGATGATTAATGATCTTCTCGATACTCTTTATCAGCAGGAAACTATCGGCATTGCATATATTAAAAGTGCGAATGTGGACTTGATTTATTACGGCCGGGCGCAGAATAATTTTCTGCTCTCATCAACGAAGGCGGACCGCCAGAAATATTTGGCAAAGATGAACAAATACGAGAAACTGCTTATGGATAATATTAATAAGGCCCGTCCGCTAATTAAATCTGAGAAGGGAAAATCTTTGATAGCTCAATTTAAAAAAGATTGGGAAGATTATCATACTGTAGTTGATGAGGTTGTTGCTCTTTCTAATAAAGAGGGACTCGATTCTCGCAGGGAGTCTGTTCATCTGGCCGAAACAACGGGGCGGGTAAAATCCGATTTGATAGATACTCTGCTGGTCCGGCTTGTTAGAATGAAAGAAAATGACGGTGAAAAATTTTATATAGAAAGTGCCGATGCATACGACAGCGCAAGACTGTATATGCTCATTTTAATGATCGGCGCGGTCGGTATAGGCATTGCTCTAGGACTATTCATGGGAAAGACGATCAGTAAGCAGCTGACGCAGGTCGCGGAAAGGGTTAAACAGCTTCAAAGTTTTTGCATTACTAACCTGAGCAAGGGGATAGAAGGCCTATCCAAAGGTGATCTTGACGTTAAAGTTGAATACGGTACTCCGCTGCTGGATCTTAAAACTAAAGACGAGGTAGGGGAACTGGCGGCGAGCGTGGACCAGATAATAAATTCTACAGCGGATACTATTGAGGGTTTTGAAGCAACGCGCGGTAAGATCAAGGAAGTTATGAACGAGACCAACGGTCTGACCGAAGCATATGAACGCGGCGATCTTTCCATCCGGGGGAGAGCCGAAAAACATCAGGGTGCCTACGGGAAACTTATCGATGGAATAAACAAAAGCGTCGATGAAATAATAAAACCGGTACAGGCTAGTACCAAGGTCCTTAAAGTGATGTCAACAGGGGATCTTACTGTAAGAGTCGACGGAGAATTTAAAGGAGATCATCAGGTATTAAAGAACAGTATTAATATGCTTGGTGACTCACTTGAAAACGTTCTACTAGATGTTTCAAATGCGGTGCAGGCGACCGCCAGTGCAGCCAATCAAATATCGTCAAGTACTGAAGAAATGGCTGCCGGCGCCCACGAGCAGACGGCCCAGACAACCGAAGTTGCATCGGCCGTTGAGGAAATGACCACTACTATCCTGGAGAATTCCCGCAATGCCGGACACACATCTGAGATAGCCAATAAGGCTAAGGACTCGGCAGAGGAAGGCGGTAAGATTGTGATGCAATCAGTACAGGGAATGAGAGCAATTGCGGACGTAGTAAAACGATCCGCCGGTACAGTAATGGAACTGGGACAGTCCAGCAACCAGATCGGAGAGATCATTTCCGTTATAGACGATATTGCCGATCAGACAAACCTGCTGGCTCTAAACGCGGCAATAGAGGCGGCAAGGGCCGGCGAACAGGGAAGAGGCTTTGCTGTTGTAGCCGACGAAGTACGCAAATTGGCGGAGAGAACAACCAAAGCCACTAAGGAAATTGCGTCTATGATTATTAAAATCCAGAATGATACTAAAGAAGCCGTCGATTCGATGGATGAAGGTACTAATAAAGTAGATGAAGGTATTAAACTTACGGATAAAGCAGGGGATTCGCTCAAGGAGATTGTAGATAATTCAAATAAAGTCACGGATATGGTTGCACAAATTGCCGCGGCAAGCGAGCAGCAGTCGAGTGCCAGCGAACAGATATCCAAGAACGTGGAATCGATTAGCAATGTGGCTAATCAATCTGCCTCTGCCACACAGCAGATAGCCAGAGCTGCAGAGGATCTTAGCCGGCTTACCGTAAACCTAAACGATTTGGTTAATAAATTTAGATTAAACGATAACAAAGCCCGGAAAGACGGAGGAAATACCCTAGATCATCATCTCGAGTCGTATAATACGTTTGATGCTGAGAGAGTACTTGACGAGGTATTACAGGCAGAGATATAGGTATTATAAATCCCAAGTAGTAGGACGGCGTTTTGCCGTCCTATTATTATTTAAACCATCATCTTAATCTGCTCAATAAGTTGGTCCTTTGTATACGGCTTAGAAAGATAGTGTGTGCATCCGGATTTGAGAAATTTTTCTCTGTCGCCCAGCATTGCGTACGCGGTTAAGGCAAGAATGGGAGTATTTTCGTATCCCGGGGTTTTCCTGATTTCAACAATCGCTTCCAGTCCGCTCATGCCCGGACCGAGATTAATATCCATTATT
>CAWBBX010000119.1:0-8395 GCA_963787005.1 uncultured Bacteroidota bacterium | reverse complement strand
CAAAAAGAGGAAGGCTGGTAGATTATTACATTAAAAAGAGTGTAATAAAAAGTAAACGAAGGTTTACTTACGATGAGGTACAGAACATAATCGAAAAGAGCAAAGGAGATTATTCCGACGATATTATCAAACTGAACAACCTTGCCCGAATCTTAAGAAAGAAAAGATTTAAAGAAGGCAGTATAGAATTTTCAACGCCGGAAATAAAATTTGAACTGGATAAGCTGGGTAATCCCGTAGGCGTAAGCAAGAAAGAGATGAAGGAAAGCAATATGCTGGTTGAGGAGTTCATGCTCCTCGCGAACAAGATTACAGCAAAGCATATCGGTGCACCCAGGAAAGGAGGCGTTAAGCCTTTTGTCTACAGGATACACGATTTGCCAGACAAGCAGAAATTGGAAGAGTTCGGCAAGTTCGTGAAATCTTTGGGTTATGCTTTTAATCTGAATCAATCGGCCGGAAAGAACCAGCTGCAGATACTGTTGGAAAGTGTGAAGGGAAAAGAAGAAGATACCTTGATAAACGAACTTGCCATAAGGTCGATGGCAAAGGCTATATACTCTGTCCACAACATCGGGCACTACGGTCTCGGATTTAAATTCTATACTCATTTTACCTCACCCATAAGAAGATATTCCGATCTGCTTGTGCACAGGCTTCTGTTTCAATATATTGAAACGGGTGGTGTTCCTATTTACAACCTCAATAAACTGGATGATATGTGCTCGCATATATCCGATACTGAGAGAAGCGCGGTGGAGGCGGAGAGGCTTTCCGTCAAAATAAAACAAACGGAATATTTGAGCAATCATCTGGGGCAGGAATTTAGTGCAATAATTTCGGGACTTACTCATTTCGGGATTTTTGTTAAAATCGCGGATATACTTGCCGAGGGATTAATACGCCTCAGAGACCTGGAGGGAGATTTTTATGTTTACGATGAGAAAAAATATGCATTAATTGGCAGAGCGACAAAAAAACAGTTCAGGCTCGGTGATAAAGTGAATGTAAAGCTGGTTAGGGTCGATTTAGAAAAGACCGAACTAGATTTTATTATAACAGAATAATTTTGGGTGTGGTATGAGGAAATATATTTTATACCTCTTTCTTTCTCTGATTTTTGTACAATTCTCTGCTTTTGCACAATTCGGCCAGAATAAAGTCCAGTATAAGGATTTTACCTGGTATTATATTCAAACGAAACATTTCGATATATACTTTTCTACAAAAGGCGCTAAGCTTGCCGAGTTTACGTCTAAAGCAGCTGAGGATGCACTAAGTCAGATCGAAAAAAGTTTCCGATATAAAATAAACAACCGGATAACTATTATAATTTATAATTCCACTAACGACTTCCAGGAAACAAACGTAACCGACCAATACTTGAGCGAAGGAATTGAGGGATTCACCGAAATATTTAAGAACCGTGTGGTTGTTCAGTTCATGGGCTCTTACCCTGAATTCAGGCACCTTATACATCACGAGCTTACGCATGCTGTAATGAACGACTTCTTTTACGGCGGCTCGCTTCAGAATATTATATCGAATAACATTTCACTTAATCTTCCGCAGTGGTTTAACGAGGGAATGGCGGAGTACCAGGCTCTCGATTGGGATCTTAACTCCGATATGTTTATTCGCGATGCCATAATCAACGACTACCTGCCCGACATCAACCAGCTGGGCGGATACATGGCGTACCGTGCCGGTGAATCTATTTTCCATTATATATCCGAGAAATACGGTAAGGAGAAGATCGGGGAGCTTATGACGAAGGTTAAGGGGATGGGCAACCTGGAGGACGGATTCAAGGCTTCCATAGGACTGACGCTTAAAAAGTTCAACGAAAGATGGAAAAAACATCTTAAGAAAATATACTGGCCGGACATCGCCATACATAAATCACCCGACGAGTTTGCGAAGCAGCTAACCGATCCCGAAGAAGGCGGAGGATTCTATAATACCGGTCCCGCAATTTCCCCGCAGGGCGACAAGATCGCTTTTATATCGAACCGAAATTATTTTTTCGATGTATTTATTATGAGCGCCATAGACGGCAAGATAATTAAAAGGCTGGTTGCGGGTAACAAATCGGCCGATTTTGAGCAGCTTAACGTCGTAACGCCCGGACTCAGTTGGTCGCCCGACGGTACAAAAATAGCTCTTACGGCCAAGAGCGACGGCGATGATATTATCTATATTATTAATGTCGACTCCGAAGAAAAGAAAGCGCTGCCGGTTAAACTGGACGGTATAAAAAGCGTGTCATGGTCGCCCGACGGAAACTCGCTCACTTTTATCGGGCATACCGCCATTGAATCGGACGTATATGTTTACAATTTGAAAACCGAAAAGCTAGAGAACCTGACGAACGATATCTTCACGGATAACGATCCGTCGTGGTCACCGGATAGCAAAGAGATTTATTTCTCTTCCGACAGAGGATCTTATACTTCGGCTAGCGTTGTTCCCGACAGTTTTAAGATTTACGATTATCAAAATTCCAATAATGATATTTACCGTATATCCACGGCATCCAAAAAAATTGAACGGATTACCGATATGCCGGAGAGCAGCCAGTCATCGCCTGTTGCAGGGCCTGACGGTAAGGAACTTCTTTATATATCCGATAAAAACGGGATCAATAACATCTTCAAAAAAAGAATTGCACTTGAAAGCGGAGATACGGCAAACAGTGTTGCGGAACTCCCTTCAAGTCCGGTTACAAACTCGCTTAACGGATTGTACCAGCTTTCTCTTTCGAAAGACGGCAAGAAACTCGTGTTCTCGTCTCTCTACAAAGGATCTTATAATCTTTTCCTGATGAACAATCCGCTGGAAACTTCACCCGATTCTTCCAAACTGAAACCGACCGTATTTGCCGCCGAAACGCACAAGAAAGAGGTTCAAGCAGAAAAAACGGAAAATACCCATGAAAGCGAGGCGGATACACTGCATTCTTTCGCGTTCGATGCAATGAAAGAACCTGCTGAGAAAAAAGACACAACGAGCGTGTACGGAGATTCCATCATCGTAGATTTGAACAATTATGTCTTCGGCAATAAGCCGCCTGTTTATAAGGATACCGCCGGAGTAAAGAATCCTAATTTTACTTTGACGGACAATCTTGATAAGCACGGAGATTACAAAGTAAACAGATACAAGATTACATTCTCTCCCGATATTATTTATGCGAATGCAGGTTACAGCTCGCTGTATGGGCTCGAAGGCTCAACTATACTATCTTTCAGCGATATTCTCGGCAACTACAGGATAATCGGTCAGACTAGCCTTCAAATAGATCTTAAGAACAGCGATTACGGACTCGCCTATTATTATCTTAAACAGAGGCTCAACTACGGTATTGAGGCGTTTCACACGGCACGCTTTGTTTATTTGAACAGGTACTTCGGAATAAACTTGTTCCGTTTTAGAAATTATGGTGCGGTTTTATCCACAAGCTACCCGATAAATAAATTCTATAGGGTTGAAGCAGGCCTCAACTGGCTGAATGTATCGATGGAAAACCTTGACAATCCCGACGATCCTTTCAAGAAGGCGACTTATTTAATGCCGACATTCAGCTTAATACACGATAACAGCTTGTGGGGATACACTTCTCCAATAGACGGTACACGCTACAGGTTCGATCTTATGCTGAATCCCGGAGTGACCCAAAGGCAACTTAGCTTTTATTCGCTTCTTGGCGATTACAGAACTTACTTAAGATTCTGGACTACTTATTCATTTGCTTTTAGAGTATCCGGCGGTTATTCCTGGGGTAATAATCCGCAGCGGTTTTTTCTCGGCGGCACCGAGAACTGGATAAACAGGGATTTCGCTAACAATTCAATTCCGCTTAATTCTCCTTCTGACTTCGCATTTTTGACCGAAGCAGTTCCTTTAAGGGGATACGACTACGCGCAGCAAATCGGTTCTAAATATTCTTTAGTAAATATGGAGCTAAGGTTTCCTTTGATTCGCTATTTAGTAACAGGCGGTCTGCCTTTGCTTTTCCGCAATATAATGGGAGTCGTCTTCTTCGATGCAGGGACTGCGTGGAATGACAATCATTCGCTCCGTCTGTTTAAGAGAAATGTGAACAATAATATTGTAACGGATAATCTGCTGATGGGAACCGGTGTCGGAGCCCGTGTCTTCTTATTGTATTTCCTCGTCAGGTTCGACGTTGCGTGGGCATATAATTATAACTCGTTCACAAAACCGAAATTTTATATATCGCTCGGCGCTGATTTTTAAGTAAGGCAAATAAGAACTGTTAATTCTAATCTCGCATACAGCGGACTATTAATGTACCGGGTATGCGGGATTTTTTTTGTTCTATGATGATGATTTGCTGTCCGGTTTAGAGCCCGAAGAAGGCTTTTTCGGGGCTCTTTTGTAATCAGTCTCGTAAAATCCATTGCCTTTAAAAATCGGACCGGCGCCGGCGCCGATAAGCCGCTTAACCTCGCCTTTGCATTTAGGACATTCTTTTATCGGTTCGGCAGTCATCGGCTGGAACAACTCGAACAGATAACCGCAGTCTTTACATTTATAATCATATGTCGGCATATTTCGCACCTCTCAAAATATAGGTGTGAAACATAATGAAAAATTCTAAAAATTTCTATAAATTAAACAATTGTGTTATTTATGATACAACCGTTTTCGTTTTGAGAACTGTATAAACATTTTACCATTTTTCTTTAGGTATTGTGAAAAAATTTTACCTTTTATTGCTGCTTTTGCTCTTCATGTTTTCCGGATGCCTAAATTATATTCAAGATATAAACCTATATTCCGACGGCTCCGGGAAGATGCGAATTAATTACTGGACAAAACTTCCTGACAGCAAAAGTACTAAGATACTTGACATGGTTGGTATCTTCAATGCCGATTCAATCAGGCATGAATTTACGTCGGAGTACTTTTCTTTAAAAAACGTAAAGGTTTACACCGATTCTACCGACAGCACCACTCATGCAATTATAGACATTACTTTTCAGCACATCGATTCTCTAAACAATACCAAGATATTTGCGGCCTCAAATTTTTCGTTGAAAGACGGGCCCTCGGGACTGAAGGTCTTCTCTCAATTTATACCTCCTATAGCCACCGGGTTCGGCATTAACGGAAACGCATTTCAGGTTACGTATAAGTACTATTTTGGGGGGGATATTGTAGCCGACAACGCCACCGGCAATGACGGAAGAACCTTAGTCTGGCAGTATACTCTGGCCGAAATCGGCAGCGGGAAGACTATTTCCGTCACTTTCAGGCCTTTTAGGTTAAAAGAAACTCCGCCATGGATCTACTGGCTTTCGGGATTTGTCCTTCTCATCGTCATTATCTTCCTGCTTAAAAAGAAGCGGGACTAGATCGGAATAGCCCTGTTTAATGGGGATTGGGGAAAAGTTTGAGCTAATCTTTTATTGACTTACCAAACGGATTTATTTATATTTTAGGTCTATTTTTTAAAAATCTAAGAAAATACGGCATAACGAATGGCTTCTAGTGATTTTACGATTTTCTCAGGGGGTTCGAATCTGCCTCTTGCTGAAAAAATTGCTCAAAAACTGGGAAAGCCATTAGGTTCGGTAGATTTAAAAGATTCAGCGACGGCGAGATCTGGGTAAAATACGGCGAGAACATCAGGGGCTCAGAGGTTTTCATCATACAATCTACTAATCCGCCGGCCGAAAACCTGATGGAGCTTTTGATAATGGTGGATGCGGCTAAAAGAGCATCCGCTAAAAGGATAACCGCCGTTATTCCTTATTTCGGATATGCGAGGCAGGACAGAAAAGATCAGCCGCGCGTATCGATAACGGCGAAGCTTATCGCCAATTTATTGACCGGTGCCGGAGCCGACAGGGTTCTTACTATGGACCTTCACGCGGCACAGATACAGGGCTTTTTCGACATCCCTCTCGATCACCTTTACGGTTCGATCATATTCAGCGGGCTGTTCGACAAGATAAAGGATAACTTGGTTGTGGTTTCGCCCGACGTGGGCGGAATAAAGATGGCCCGGTCGTACGCCAAGAGGCTTCATGCCAGCCTGGTAGTTATTGATAAAAGAAGACCGAAACAAAACCTGGCAGAGGTTGTTAATATCATAGGAAGCGTTAAAGACAAAGATGTTCTTTTAGTTGATGATCTGATAGATACGGCGGGTACGTTTGTAGGCGCCATAAATGCACTTAAGAAGCAAGGGGCCGCCAAAATTTACGGAGCAATTACGCACCCGCTGCTTTCCGGTCCCGCATTGGAGCGGATACATAATTCGCAGCTTACAAAACTTTATGTTTCTGATTCCATATCGCTAAACGATCACGTTAAGAGCGATAAAATAGAAGTCATAACCGCGTCGGACATCTTTGCCGAGGCTATACAAAGAACTTTCAAAAATGAATCAATCAGTTCATTGTTTGATATAGATAAAGGATAAAAAAGGATATAATTAGCACGTTGGAGAAACAATGGAAAAAGTAGTATTAAATGGTAACATAAGGAAAGATTTCAGTAAGGCTGCCAGGAATAAACTGAGGAACGAAGGAAGAATTCCGGGAGTTTTTTATTCGAAGCACGACGCGTCGATTTCTATTGACGTGACTGAAAAATCTATTCATCCCTTCGTATTCACTTCCGAAAGACATCTTATATCGCTTAAGATAGAAGGCCAGGAAGAGCACGAATGCGTTATTAAGGATGTTCAATTCGATCCGGTCACGGACAAGGTAATTCACTTCGATCTACTCGGCCTTACGTCTGGAGAGACGTTCCAACTCGAGGTTCCTCTTCTTTTCCAAGGCAATCCTGTCGGTGTTAAGGAAGGCGGAGTACTTCAGCAATTCCTCCACAAGCTAGACATCGAGTGTTTGCCTAAAGATATACCGCAGCATCTGGAGATCAGCATACAGGAGCTTAAACTTGGAGACGCCATTCACGTAGGCGACTTGAGCTTTGAGAATATTACAGTTCTGAATCCTGAAGACACGGTGATAGTGACCGTAACTCATCCTAAGGTAGAAAAAGAACCTGCGGAAGTTGAGGAAGAGGAAGGACAGGCAGAGCCTGAGGTTATAGGTAAAGAATCGTCAGAGGAAGAAGAATAACGAGACTGTGCTTATAAAGTGCGTGTAATATTGGGCATAGGAAATCCCGGCAGCCGTTATTCTTATAACAGGCACAATGCGGGTTTCATGTTTTTGGATTATATCGCAGAGAAGCATTCGCTTTCTTTTGTTCCATCTAAAGACAGTTATTATTTTGCTGAGGGAAATATCGGCGGGTCCGGTTTTTCCCTAATTAAACCCTCCACATACGTAAATAACAGCGGCATCGCTGCATCTGAAATAATAGATAATTACGGTATCGATCTGGAAGATCTTTTGATAGTACACGATGATGTAAATCTGGGGCTTGCCGAGCTAAGGGTTAAAATAGCCGGCGGCGACGGAGGCCATAACGGGTTAAGCTCCATAATTTACCACCTTTCATCAAATCAGTTCCCGCGTTTAAGGATAGGCGTAGGCAACGACTTTCCCAAAGGAAACATGGCGGAATACGTATTGTCCGATTTTGATGTTTCCGAAAAAGTAGAATTAATAAAATCTTTCGAAAAGGGGATTGTGTTATTTGAAGAATATGTCTCGGGCGGAGTTAAACCCCTGCTAGATGCAAATAGTAAATTGTCGTCTCAAAAGGACGATGAAAACAATAACAAAAACCAATCAAAGGTCAACTAGGAGAATTCTATGAGCCCAACCTATCTTGTTATCCCGTTATTTGGAGTTTTAGCGCTTCTGTATAACCTGTGGAAAACATCTTGGATTAAAAAACAGGAAGTCGGTACACCAAAAATGGTAAAGATTTCCGGACACATTGCCGAAGGAGCAATGGCTTTCCTAAAATCCGAATATAAGATCATTGCAATTTTTGTGGCGTGCGTTGCAATTCTGTTGGCTTTCTCTGCCGATCCGGTAACATCGTCCCCGTTCGTAGCGGTTTCGTTTTTAGTAGGCGCCTTCTGTTCGGCGCTTGCGGGATTTATAGGCATGCGCGTAGCCACCAAGGCTAACGTCAGAACTACTAACGCTGCCAGAACGGGATTGGGCAAAGCGCTCGAGATAGCTTTTGCCGGGGGCTCCGTAATGGGAATGGGTGTCGTCGGTCTCGGGGTGCTGGGACTCGGATCTCTTTTTATAATATACGGCGATATGTTCGGTGTAGATAAATCCGGAATCGCGAGAGTAATTACTGTTATAACCGGCTTTTCTTTCGGCGCGTCGTCTATAGCGCTTTTTGCACGCGTGGGAGGCGGTATTTATACTAAAGCAGCCGACGTCGGAGCAGATCTCGTAGGAAAAGTAGAAGCGGGCATACCGGA
>CAWBBX010000118.1:0-3367 GCA_963787005.1 uncultured Bacteroidota bacterium | reverse complement strand
TCGGCGCCGACTCAATATTGGTCTGCCAAAGAGAATCTTTGGTAGATGCGTCGAAGCTTTCTATCTGCTGACCGAAAGTCAGGAAAGAGAATAAAAGAGCTGATAGAACTGCGGGTAACATGATTCTTTTCATAGATCATCTCCCTTTTTCGGCAACTTAATTATAGGACCTTGTTATTTAGAAAAAATTATTTTTTAAGCTTAGTACCAGATACTCCAGAGACTTATTATTATTAAAAAGATGAAAACCGACATCGCTATATTGGTTCTAAATCCCCGAATAGAGCTTAGGTTCGAAAAATCGATCTTAATATCATTTAAGCAATCCGGTATTAAATATTGAATAGAACGAAGTTTTAGGTTTTTATTCTCGGGCGACAGTAAACTGACCAGCACCATTGTAAAAGAACTGACAAGGAAAAGGAATACCGCAAAGTGGAGAAAGCTTATTCCGGTAACGTAAATGGAGAACGGGTCAGTCGCGATACCGGCCCGAACTAAAATACCGAGTATAAGCCTCGACACACCCAATATCTCGCCTATAATAAACGTCCACATCGCCCCGGAGGCGGTAGCCTTCTTCATCAAAAAAGCAAAGGCAAATACCGCGGCAATAGGAGGACTAACAAATGACTGCATCTCCTGAAGGAATAAATAAACCTGATTGCTAATAAGCTTAACAAGAGGAATACACAGAATAGCGGTTACAACTATTAAGACTGTAGAAAGTCTTCCTATTAATACCAACTCTCTGTCCGAAGCGTTAGGATTTCTCGGCTTGTAAAAATCGTTCGTCATCAAAGATGCGGTCGTATTGAAGACCGCGGAAAGCGAAGACATAATTGCGGCAAGAAGCCCGGCAAGAACAAATCCTTTTACTCCCGAAGGAAGAAGATTACCTGCAAGCAGAACGGGATAAGCTTCGTCACCTTTTATTTCCGGGAAAAGCACTATCGCGATAAGTCCCGGAAGCACGAGCATAAAGATGGGAAGCACCTTAAGAAGAGCGGCTAGCAGAGCACCTCTTCTTGCGTGGTCTATGCTTTTGGCTCCAAGAATCTTAGAGACAAAATACTGATCGGTGGCCCAGTACCAGAAAGCAATTATCGGCGCTCCGAAAATTATACCGGTCCAGGGAAAATCATGATCGGATACCGATTTGAACATTGTGAAATAATGAGCAGGCAGCTTCTCTTCAAGACCGGCAAATCCGCCTACGCTGTGCAGCCCGAAGATCGTCAGCGTTACAGCGCCGAAAATTAAAATTACTGCCTGGAAAACGCTTGTCTTTATAACCGAAGTCGCGCCCCCCAGAACAGTGTATATTCCCGTTATGAGTACAATTACCATTGTCGATGCGTAAATATTAATTCCGAAAATTCTTTCAAATAAAATTCCGCCGGCAAAAAGAGTAACAGTAATCTTCGTAAGTATGTATATGATGATGGAAAGTGACGCGAAAAATTTCCTGGACCTGCGGTCAAATCTTTTTTCTAAAAATTCCGGAGTAGTTATTACACCCGACTTTATATAAATAGGAGCCAGGAACCACCCGAGAATAACCAATATAAAGATCGCCATTAATTCGAATTGACCTACTACGAGGCCGTGAAAAGCGCCTGAGCCCGCAAGACCGATGAAGTGTTCGCTCGAAATGTTCGTTGCAAAAATTGAAAGTCCTATCGCTATCCAGCCTAAATTCTTACCGCCCAGGAAATAATCGTCCACATTCTTGTCTCTCTTTCCCGCGTGGTAAAGACCGAGACTCAAGACGATGATCAAATAGAAAATAATTATAAGACTGTCTAAAAAAGTAAAATTGAGCAAACAGGAATTCCTCTTTTATTTTTTGATGAAGCACAAATAATGCCAGTTATATTGCGGTTAAAATTCAAAAGTTTTTTTTCTTGTATAAGCAATTTTTATTACGAACTTTTATGATATTGATAAACAGGTTTTATCATTCTGATAAAAAGGTCACCGCAAATTTTTGTCATTTAATCCGAAGAGAACGCTTCCGGTATGTGCATCGTTGATCACCAGACACTTCATTACTTCATCAAAATAAATTTCTTCATATCCGTAAAATTACCCGCTTTAAATACACAGAGATAAACTCCGCTTGGGAGATTCCCTGCATTTATAGTAATGTTATAATAACCGGCATCCTGTTCTTTATTTACCAGCCGCTTCACTTCCTGCCCGGTTATGTCGTACAGTTTTATATCGACAAAAGATCTTTGAGGCAAAGAATATTTAAAAACGGTGGAAGGGTTAAACGGATTAGGATAGTTCTGGAACAGGCGGAAAGTATCAGGAAGGTTGTCATCCTTTTTTACGTCAACGGTAGACGGAGTAAACTCTAAGTAGTTGAAATTAAAACCGCCGAACGCAAAGTCGACGCGGATAATATGCTTGCCCGCGGGCAGATTTAGCCCGGCGACCGGAATGGTCTGCCAGCTCTGCCACCCGCCGGTATAAGGTACGTCTAAGTAGCCTGTGAGCGGCTGGTTATCGAGTCTAACCAGGATTTGTCCTCCCAACTGGCCGCCGGCTATTCTTATATTCATATCGTAGCCGCCGGCCTTCTCTATGTTGACCGTATATGTCAGCCACTCGGCGCTGCCGGTGTAACCTACATCGTAACCGTTCGTCGGGAAATCGGTGCAGTTCTCGAGATCTACCCCGTCATTCCTGAAACCGCCTCCCCGGTTCCATGCCGACTGTGAGGAGCCGCTGACCTGCTGATAATCGGCGTCCTGATAAGCAACTCCTCTCGGCCCCATATCGTACGTTGATCCGAAGATCAATCCTGGAATAACGTTCTGAGTATACTGAACGGAAGTTTCCGATGACGGCTGTCTAATTAGAGCGTCAATTACATCCGGACGAAATGTGCATTTATCAAAAAGAAGCTGATCGGCTTCTCCCATCAATGCGCTGAATGCAGCCGCTACAGTTGGCTTAGCACCGTTCCCGCCCCAGTAATTAAGCAGAGCCTGGTACTGCGGCGTTAATTTCGCGGAGAGCGGAACGGCAATAGATTCTATTTTCTTATGAGGCCACCAGGCCCAGCCTATGTCGTTGGCGTCCATCAGCTTAATGCAGTCGGTAAACCAGCTGTTGGAATTTTCTCCCGACTCACCGAGCCAAAGCGGAACGTTGTTATCGCTTCTCAGCGAAAGATAGTTTTGAATTGATCCTTGCGAGTTGTCGTTCCAGTATTTATGAAAGCTGTAAACCATGTTGTCGTCCCACGGCGGAGTTAGACCGTTAAAGTCGGTTGCATACGTATTGCCCTCGATAAAAATTATATGGTTCTTATCTACTTCTCGTATAGCGTTTGTAATTCTAATGAAAAGATCAC
>CAWBBX010000117.1:0-19313 GCA_963787005.1 uncultured Bacteroidota bacterium | reverse complement strand
AAGTAGCCTTCATGTAATCCTTGGCCTTCTTGTAGAATGTAGATGCGTAGACTCCTTTGATGCAGTAGAGCAGCTCCTGCAGGCGCTTTTCAGGATCGGGATCGTTGTTCGGTACCATGTATGTTTGGTACACTCCAGCGAAAGGTTGGAACTGTGAATCCTCGAGAAGACTTGAAGAACGGATAGCTAAAGGTTCTTTTATCGTATCCAGAAAATCCCTCAGCTTAGAGATTATATCTATGGGAAAGTTGGGCGTCCCTAGGAAGTTCCTTGTTATCTCCTCGTCGTCGGTCGAGGCCAGCGCTAAATTGTCAAGATGATTATCTTCAATAAATTGATCGAAGACGTCGGTGGCCAGAACTATCGCCGAAGGAACAGATATTTCCACGTTCTCAAATTTATTCCTGATCTTGTTATTATTGATCAGCGTATTTATAAAACCGAGGCCGCGCGCCTTGCCGCCGAGAGAGCCGCCGCCGATCCTGGCGAAGCTGTTTACCGGATCGAATGATTCCTTGTTGAAATCAGTTATCAAGCCTCTCTGCCTGAGTTCCTGATACATTTTTATAGAACTAATCAGTTCATCCCTCAGCTCTTCACCGGAATTAAAATCGGTTATTTTTCTGGGCCTAAGCTTATGCGCCAGCCAGAATTCGGTTCTGGCTTTAAGCCATTTGGAAAAATGATTTCCATCCGCGTGAAAAAGTATACTGGAAAGCGGAACGGTCTTTAGCTGTTCTTCAAGTGTTTTTAGATTATTGGCTATGCCTACTTCATTTCCATCCGGAGTAAGGAAAATAAAATCACCGAAACCGAAATGACTCAGCATAAAATCCCGAAGCTCGTGCAGAAGGTGCGGCGAGCCTTTCAGAACAAATGATGCGCCTGCCTCTGCCGCTTTTAACTCGAATTCGGAGCTGCTGGATTGCAGCAGGATAGGAATGTCTTTGTGCTCGGCCTTTACATTCTTAGTAAACTTTATTCCCGCCTCCGGATCCCTTACTCCGAAATGTTTAAAATTGCTGTCGGTAATTATTCCGAGAATATAGTCTTCATATTTTTTGTAGTACGACCACGCTTCCTCGTAGGTTGTGCAGAGGAGTATCTTCGGCCGCGCGCGCATCCTTAAAAATTTATGCGTAAGGTTTATGCCTTCGGTTATAAGTCGTTGAGACTGGTTGAATATCTCAGTGTAAATTAAAGGAAGATAAGCCGAATAAAATTTTACGTTGTCCTCAACCAAAATAATAACCTGCACGCCTACGTTTTCCGTATCGCCTTGAACGTTAATCCTATCCTCGGCGTATTTAATAATTCCGATCAGAAGCCTGTAGTCGCCCTGCCAGATGAAAATTCTGTCGAATAGGGAAGTATCATAATTCGATACGAGTTCTTTTCTTTCTTTATTATCGTAGGCAAGAAGAATTATAGGTGAGTTAAGGCCGGCTTTACGCAGCATTTCGGCGAACTTGATAACATGCATGTCCTCAATATGAAGAGTGGTGATGATGAGGTCGAAGTGATTTTCCTCCAGCGCGAGTTCGAGCGCTTCGGTGCCTGTTGTAACGTGGGTAATTTCTGGGGCCTGGCTTAGGTTTAAAACCTGGTACTCCTGCCTTATAAGATCATAGAGCCTGCCGTCCTCTTCGAACAGATAGTAATCGTATAAGCTTGATACCAGAAGAATCTCGCGGATTTTATACCGCATCAGCTTTTGGAAGCGCTTTATGCGGTTGCTGAAAATATCTTCCAGATCGAACTGTTGAATTTTATTCATAGGATCAATTTCGTTCGAAAAGGCGACAGATTCAATCGAATCCGCCGCCCTGCATGAGAATTGTTTACAAAAATAAAGTCAGGCTTAAACGAGTCCCTGGTCTAGCATTGCGTCCGCGACTTTTAAAAATCCGGCAATGTTTGCGCCGTTAACGTAGTTGTCCGGCGTACCGAATCTCTCCGCGGTAGAAATACATGTATCGTGTATCTTCTGCATAATCTGGTGAAGCCTGTGATCTACTTCTTCCCTCGGCCAGGGAAGACGCATACTATTCTGGGACATTTCGAGTCCGGATACCGCCACGCCGCCGGCGTTTGCCGCCTTGCCGGGCGCGAAGAGAATTCCGGCCTGCTTAAAAACTTTATATCCTTCAATAGTTGTCGGCATGTTTGCCGCTTCGCATACGCAGATGCATCCGTTTTTAACGAGTTCTTTAGCATCGTCCTCGAACAGTTCATTCTGCGTTGCGCTGGGCATAGCCACGTCAACTTTTATACCCCAAGGCCTCTTGCCTTGAAAGAACTCTACTTTTAAATTCGTCGGCATAATCCTGAACCCTGTCGTTGGCGCTTGCTCTCATCCTCAGCATGTATTCAATCTTATCGCCGCTTACGCCGTCCTTATCGTAGACAAATCCGTCGGGGCCCGAGAGCGTTACAACTTTTCCGCCGAGCTGTGTGATCTTCTGAACAACGCCCCAAGCAACGTTGCCGAAACCGGATACGGCGAAAGTCTTTCCTTCTATTTCCTCGTTTTTAGTCTTAAGCATTTCCTGCATAAAGTACACTGCGCCGAAACCCGTAGCTTCGGGCCTGATAAGCGAGCCGCCCCAGTGCAGGCCTTTACCCGTCAGAACGCCGGTAAACTCGTTGCGCAGGCGCTTGTACTGTCCGAAGAGAAATCCAATCTCCCTGGTTCCGACGCCTATATCGCCGGCCGGTACGTCGGTGTTTGGACCTATGTGCCTGAAGAGTTCTGTCATAAAACTCTGGCAGAAGCGCATCACCTCGTTATCGCTCTTCCCTTTGGGATCGAAATCGGAACCGCCTTTGCCGCCGCCCATAGGCAGGGTAGTGAGGCTGTTCTTAAATACCTGTTCGAAAGCAAGGAACTTCATGATTCCCAGGTTTACGGAAGGGTGAAATCTCAAGCCTCCCTTGTACGGGCCGATGGCGCTGTTCATCTCTATTCTGAATCCCCTGTTAACGTGAACTTCATCCTGGTCGTCCATCCACGGAACCCTAAAAATAATTATTCTTTCCGGCTCGGTAATTCTCTCTAATATTTTCGCGGAACGGTATTCCGGGTGTCTCTGAAATACCGGAATGAGCGAATCCATTATTTCCTCAACGGCCTGATGAAACTCCGGCTCGTTCGGGTTTTTAATTTTTACTCCTGATATTATCTGTGATGTATAGTCAGACATTTTTTACTCTCGGTTTGGTTTTACGATTGATAATTCTTTTAATTATATAATACTCGACGGAAAAAAGCGGATTGGAAATGAGAACAGACCAGGTGCTGAATTTAAAGAATGGCTTAGGGAGAGAAATACTAATAATGCCCGTCGGCAATAAGCCGAGTGCTCCGGTTGAAGGAGAATCTTTATAAGATATTATACCTAGTCTCGCAGATAACAACTGCCGCGGGATAAGTTTTTTGTGCGACAAAGCTTTGTTCCACCTAATATTTAATTTATCTTCTTTTGGAAGACCCGAAAGACCTGTTATTCTTTTGGAATACGATTTTTCGCTTAGAGAAAATTAGCGATTTATTGACTAAAATGTCCAAGTTTTGCCGTAATCGTTTTACATCAAAATAGTTATACGGCACATAATATTATTAACAGCATGCCGCAGAAAGCATTACTTTAATAAAGGATTTTAAGCTGTCATCTTAATTATTAAGGGATTTCCGGCTTTAGGGTGTAAATAGTTTATTTGGAAGATAATTGCTACTTTTTGAAATAAATTTGTAAAAAAAGCCGGAACGGAGGAAAACATGATGTCGACGGATATTATGCGACAGAAGATAGAACAGGCCGTAGAAATTTTAAACGAAAAGAAGATAGATATGTGGATGACTTTTGTAAGGGAAAGCAGCCACATCAAAGACCCCGTTATGGATATTATTGCGGGAACAGGCTGCACATGGCCTTCAGCAATTATAATAAATAAAGACGGCGACACCGCGGCGATTATAGGTTCGCTCGAAGAGGAAAATTTTAGGGATATTGGACTCTATAAAAATATTATCGGGTACGTAAAGTCGGTGAAGGAACCGCTAATTGATTTCCTGAATTCTAAGAAGCCGGGGAAGATAGCGATAAATTATTCATTGAATTCCAACCTGGCCGACGGACTTACGCACGGTATGTATCTTATGCTTGTCGATATTTTAAAAGGCACAGGATTCGAAAACAGCCTGGTATCATCGGAAGATATTGTCTCGGCATTGAGGGGAAGAAAGTCACCCGCGGAGCTGGAAATTATGAAAGAAGCCGTTATAAGGACGGAGGAAATATTTGATGAGATGAAGGATATGATAAGGCCCGGCAGCAGCGAAAAAGAAATTGCAATGATGGTAAAAGAAAAAGTTGAGGAAAGGGGATACGGCTATTCGTGGGAGGAAGATCATTGTCCTTCTGTATTTACCGGACCCGAAGCTAGGAGCGCTCATGCCGGACCCTCCGACAGAAAAGTAGAAAGGGGCCACCTCGTTAACGTAGATTTCGGAATAAAGTATAAGGGTTACTGTTCCGATCTGCAAAGAACGTGGTACGTATTAAAGGAAGGAGAGAGCGAAGCGCCGAAGGAAGTGGTAAAAGGTTTCAATATTATTAGGGACGCCATTCAGAAAGTGGCCGATAACCTGAAGCCCGGTGTTCATGGATGCGAGATGGACGACATAGCGAGAGAGTATACAACAAGCCGGGGATATGAGGAATATCCTCACGGACTCGGCCACCAGGTCGGCAGGGAAGCGCACGACGGCGGAGGCGGTCTTCTTCCGAGGTGGGAAAAGTACGGCAACACGCCTTTTATCCCGGTTGAGGAATCACAGATTTATACAATAGAGCCGAGGCTATATGTTGAAGGATACGGAACTTCAACGTTGGAGGAAGAAGTTGTTGTGACGAAGGACGGATGCGAGTTTATATCTCATCCGCAGAAGGAGCTTATTCTTATATAATAATTTTGTAGGGATGAACGGAAGCGGCCAATTAAAATTGAGTATCTCTTTCGTAGGCTTTTATCAGAAGGCGATTATATTCGTCGAATGTAATCTCTTTGGCGCCGAACATCTTCAAGTGCTCGGTCATGTACTGCACGTCGAGCAGCACGAATTTTTTTTCGTTCAGGTACTCGATCAATTTTGTTAGAGCAAATTTTGAGGCCTGTTTTTCAAATGAGAACATCGATTCTCCGAAGAATGCGCCGCAATAAGTGATGCCGTAAAGTCCGCCTACGAGCTTTTCTTTTTTCCAAGTCTCAACAGTATGGATGTGCCCAAGCCTCTGCAGCTCAAGGTACGCGTCTATCAGCTTTTGTGATATCCAGGTTTTCTCCCTCGAGGCGCAGCCTTTAACTACGCCCATAAAATCGGTGTCGAACCTGACCTCGAAAGCGGAGTCCTTTATAAATTTTCTGAGAGAGCGGGGGATGTTATAATTGTCAAGCGGGATAACGGTTCTTATTTCCGGCATAAACCAGTTTATCTCGTCCGTTTCCTCGTCCGCCATAGGGAAGGCGCCGCCCGCATAAAGCCTCAGCATATTGGCCGGCTTCAGCAGGTCATCGGGATTAAAGTCCTCTCGCTTTACCATATATAAACTATGTGATTAAAAATTCCGACAGTAAAATGCCGGAATAAATTTAATTACTCGTCGGCTTTAACCTCCACCTGGATAATATCGAATCCTTTCTTCGTCTCATAAGCCGCATACAGAACTCCTATAAGCACCGAGCTCATTCCGAGCAGGAAAAACAGAGTTACTAGGGAATCTAGTTTATTGGAGGAAGTGGCGTATTGAAATCCTATTGCAAGTGAAGTAAGCACGAATAAAGCTACAGCAATTGTGTAGTAAAGCACGGCGTTCTTTATGAGGCGGACCCTCAATATGAGTCCCGAGAGCTGCATCGAGATGCTTTCGAGCCTGACGTTTTGATGATATTCGAATTCCGAATCCCCGGTACTTGTAATAAGCTTTCTTCTTTCTTCGTTGAGGAGCCGTATCCTATTTACAACAAGAGAATATTTATTGTTCATTCCCAAAAGAAGCAGACCGCACGCCGAGATCATTAATCCGGGAGCGAGCATCAATTGAATGACTTCTACGATTGAATATTGATGTGCCATTATAAATCAACTAAATAATTCTTTTAAAATAGTTATTTATTCTGTAAACACCGGTACTAAAATTATGATTTATTATGTATAAAGGGAAACGCCGGAAGGGTAATTATCAAAATTAAACCGGCATAGAGCGGGAGGTTTCTCATCGGTAAAATAAATAGGCCCGTAAACGGATATTCGAATCTGTAGGGCGCTGTAATTATCGAATTTTCATTTCCGTTTACGGGCAATCAACAATCGGCTTTTCTAGTCTCATTCGGATCCGGCAAATTGAGAATCCAAACCACATGATTTCATAACAACTTCTCTCTTCCGATCCGGTCGGGTTTAGCAGTAAAAGAGATTCGAAAAGCCGCGAACATTTTTTACAAAACAAATTTAAAGATTGTGTCAAACTAAAGTTGTGACGTATGATCAATCGGTGAGTTAAGACAACGGAGGCATGTTTGAAATTTCGGACGGCGCCGGTGAGGTTCTATACCCAGGTGCGTTTGATAAAGTCGGTAATTACTTTGTCTTTCGAGGATAAAAGATCTTTTGGAGCGCCGGTAAAGTGTATAAGTCCCTCGTGTATCATTGCCACTTTATCTGCCACGTTTTTTACGCTGTACATGTCGTGCGTTACAACAACAGCCGTCGCGTTCAGCTTCCCCGATAATTCTTTAATTAAGTTATCTATCGAATCGGACATTATAGGATCCAGTCCCGTGGTGGGTTCGTCGTAGAGAATGTAGTCCGGATCAGTAATCAAAGCTCTGGCCAGCCCTACTCTCTTCTTCATGCCGCCGGAAAGTTCGGCCGGCTTCAAGTCTTCCGCCCCCGGCAGCCCTACCAGATCGAGTTTTTCCCCGACCGCTTTATCGATTTCATTTTTACTATACCCGTTAGAAGATTCGACGAGAGGAAGCGCAATGTTCTCGTAAACCGTCATTGAATCGAAAAGTGCCGCGCCTTGGAATAAAAATCCGAATTTTTTTCTGAGCTCGTAAAGTTCTTTGTCATTTAATTCGTTAACGTCCATACCTTCAACAGTCACATGTCCGGAGTCGGGCCTTAAGAGTCCCACAATGTGCTTTATCAGCACGCTCTTGCCGCAGCCGCTCCTTCCGATGATAACCAAGGTCTCGCCGGCGTTGATCTCGAGATCTATACCGTTTAGTACTTTATTTTCTCCGAAGCTTTTATGCAGGTTTTGGATTTTTATCATTTAAGTGCCGGTAATAATTTTGAATAATCCGAACAAAGATAAATAAAAATACGGCAAGATATTTCTCCGGACTATATTTGCCGGTCCTACCGCCAATGCAGCAGTACGTTCCTGTTCACGGTTTTGCCGCTGTTTTTATCGGTTATCTCGGCTGTGATATAATAATCCCCGGGAGTGTATTTGTCAAGATCGAGCTGAAAATATATCTGCGGATCTGGTGTTCCGGTCTTATAGTGATTTACCATCGTAAGTTTTTTAACTTCGCTGCCCATACCTATTATATTCAATACGGAGTTGAACGCTTTCGCCAAAGAAGACCGCTCGTCTTTTTTACGTACAGTAATCTGCTGTTCGAATTCGCCGCTACCGTTTTCGAGTATCTTCAAGTTATATATTTCAAAATAAACAAAGGGCTTCTCTTCTTTTGAAAACATGCCCGGCGGGTTCGGCAGGAGCGATATTCCGTGCCTTTTGAGAGGGAGCGGGTTTGCCGCGGAAGTCGATATATTGGACGCGAGCACGATGTCGCTGAGTCTGAGTTTATCGCCTCCGAAGTTTTCGATTCTTAGTTTTTCATGTTTAGAGAATATGCCGCCATTGGAATTTCGTTTTATCTCTAACGCAAAATGACCTGAATCCGGTTTTGCTTTTATACTCACGGAGTTAACTATCATCTTTTTATCATCAAGGACGGGTACGATGCTGTTGTTACTTAGTTCCGGAACGGAATCTCTTTTATCAAATATAGTATTGAAATAATCATCGAAGAAGAATACACCGAGATTGTGGTTGTAATGATATTTCCCACCGGCTAAAAGGCTGTCGGGCGCGTCAAGAGCGTAGCTCACGTAAAGATCTGTAAAATTAGATTTTCCTCCGGAAGAATCCCGAAACTGCAGTATGTTGAAAGGCACGTCGAATACCGGACCGTTATATTTCGGATCGTAATTCTCAAACCTTACTTTTCTCAGATAGTTGACGAACATGTGCGAGTCGCCGGGAAACTGCGATATAAACTTGCTTCCCGCGGAAGGTTCGCTGAACTGGTAATTACCCGACCAGAACTGGTCGGTAAATCCTAGAGTAATGTCTTTATATATCCAGACATCTGTCTTCATCATAATCTGCATACTGCTCGAGAGATTTAAATGAGGTCTGTATCTAATCCTCTGAAGCGGCCTCCCGTATCTCAGTACCGTTTCGCCCCTGTCGGTCTTCCAGCCCGGTATTTTTTTCTTCGGCAGGCCGAACCTAAGATTTGCGTACGCTACTCTGGCGTAATGTTCGAGAAGCCTCTCGTTGTATTTTGTTAAATAAAGAGGATCGCTCGCTTTCCAGAAGAGATCTATTAAATCGGTAATCTGCATATCTGTCATGGAATCGAACCTGTCGCCGAAGATCGGCTGAAGAAGTTCTTTTACCGAGTTATAAGTGAAGTCGATTCGCTCGTCCAATTTCATAAGGATCAAGGCATTCTGGAAATATTTAAGAGATGAATCGATCTTCGAGTCTTCGTAGTAAAGAAGACCGAGATAAAGGTAAGCATCGGCGTCTTCGCCGTTCATCTTAATTAATTTACGAAGGAGGGGAATACCTTTTTCGGGTTCACCGTTATCTTCGTAGAGATAGCTCAGGTGAAGATACGCGTCCCTGCAGAGAGAATCGGTTTTAATTGCGCCTTTTAAGTATCTTTCCGCTTCTTTAAAATCTTCCTTTGTAAATTTCTCGAGGCTGAGCGACGGCTCACCGCCTTCCTGAAACACAGAGTTGTTATATTCGTTGAAATCTTCTTCTTTAATTCTACCGAGATTATAGAGGGCCGTTACGTCGGTGCTGTCAATACCCAAAATATTCTTATAGACGTCGTACGACATCGATGTGCTGAACTTTTCCATCAATGTCGCCATTAAATACCTGTATTTAACATTGTCGGGCTCTTTTAAGATAGCGTGGGTCAAAAGATCGCGAGCGCGGTCTCTTCCCGAAATGGTGTTCTTGGATGTATAAATCTTCGCGAGTTCATAAAGAGCGGGTGCGGTGGAATTTTCCCGAACGGACTCCTTCAGCATTTCCTCGGCTTTCGCCGTATCTTTAATCGTCAGCGCGGCCATCGCTTTTTTATAATACTCAGCCGAAGGAGAAGCGGGTTCCTGAGCATAGATACAGGTGCAAAGCAGGAACAGCAAAGGCAGCGTCGAATATTTAATTGAAAATCTAATCAATTTTATTTTCTGCCGGCTTCGGAAAAAAGCGGTAAGGGGACCGGGCATATTTTGTTTTAGGAAAGATAATTTCTTATCCGATTTGTGTCAATCTGCTGAACGACTTCGCTATTTCGTAGCCGGGCTCAACACCTCCCATGGGAATTGCAAGAACAAGAACACCCTTGTCTTTAAATATTTTTAACGCGGAAGATAGCTTTTCGCCCGCGTCTTTGCGGTTGCGAAACATTTTAACACCTCCCGTTAAGATTAATTAAATTAAAATTTAAATGAAAGAATATTCTGATGGCATTTGAGGGTATGTTTTTTTAAGAGGAGGGACATACTGATAAAGAAAGTTGGTTAGCACAAAATGCATCCGTTGATTGTAAAATAAAGCCCGGTTTTCTTTGAAATATTTATATCTCTTTTCTTCCGCCGAGTTTTGCATAATTAACAAGGTCCCAAACGAGACATGAAGTCGCGTCTTCATACCGGTTTGCCTTCCACCAGATGAAAAACTTTTTGCCGATATATTGTCCCAGAAAAAATGCCGACACAAGAACCGGGTAAGTAATAAACGCAAACCCGATACCGGATTCGAGCCGCAGTAAAATGATAAACGGCACTGGAACGTGAATTGCAAGCGCCCATTGAAGCGAAAATTTTTTCACATTTGCCCGCCAGTATCCGAACGGAAAGTTAAGAAGCAATACCGATACGGCTACTACCCATAGAGACATAAATAAAATCCCCAATTACTTAAAAAACCGTTTGGAACTTATGATTATGGGGAACGATAATCAACCTTTTAATGGCCGGATTTTTTCCAAAATAAACGGAAAAACCGTCGAAATTTTAGCTAAATCTCTTTTTCCTATTCACCTATTTGGATTTTAACAAAAATTTTACATTTATAGCCATAAATAATTTTATATTGCCCCTTAAATTTGACGGAAGAAAAATGATAGAAAAAGTCTGTGTTTACTGCGCATCGAGCGATCTTTCGGATCAGGTTTACCTGGACGCCGCGTTCAACCTGGGAGAGACACTCGCCGACAATTCGGTTACTGTTGTTTACGGCGGAGGCTCGGCAGGACTAATGGGTCGGCTGGCCGAAGGTGCGCTTTCTAAAGGCGGGAAGGTCCACGGTATAATCCCGCAGTTTATGTACGATCTCGAATGGGGGCACAACGGTCTGACCGAACTAAAAATAGTAGAGACCATGCACGAGAGAAAAAGGTTGATGCTGGAAGGAACCGATGCTGCGATTGCCCTGCCCGGCGGATCCGGAACTTTCGAAGAGCTCTTCGAAACTATCACCGTGAAAAGGCTTGGAGATTATCTTAATCCCATTATTTTGGTTAATACAAATAATTATTTCGACACTCTGCTCGAACTTCTGGAAAAATCTATAGCCGAAAAATTTATGGATCCGAGGAGCAGACTAATGTGGACTGAAGTCACGGAGCCGTCGCAGGTATTGGACGCAATTAATAACGCTCCCGCATGGAGCAAGGATTCACGCAGATTTGCTACTCTAAAAAGCGGAACTAAATAATTCGTCCTTACAAACAATTTTAAAATAATAAAGCCGTGAGCGAGGGAGCCACGGCTTTCAAAATGATTCTGTTTTTTACATAGTTTACATACTTGCGAGATCTTACTAATCGAGTCCTTACCTGATCATAATTTCCAGAATCATTTTCTTTTTAAATCATTTATCCTATCGGATTTTTTTAGCTTTCAAAATATTAGACGCAACCCGGCGGGGAAAGGTTTCACCAACAATTAAAGCACAGGGGATAAGTTATTCTACATCACATTTGATTGGTCTTTAGAACTGCCGGCCGGCCGGATAAAGTGTGCAAGGTTAAAAATTAAATCCGGCCTAAATTCCGGACAGTTCTCTCGCTATCTATATTACCTGTATTTACCGTCGATACCGGTTCGAAAAGCATTACATGCGCCTCCCCGGGAGCGGAAGGCTTGTGTTCAATTCCTCTCGGGATTATAACAAACTCCCCCTCTTCCAGATCAATTTTGCCGTTTCTTAATTCAATTGTTAAACTCCCCTTAACTACTAGGAACATTTCGTCTTCATTCTCATGGCTGTGCCATACGAACTCACCCTTCAGCTTGGCCAGCTTAACATGCTGTCCGTTCAGCTCGCCTGCAATTTTCGGGCTCCAGTGTTCGCTGAACAGCTTGAACTTCTCGGCAAGATTTACCTTCTCCATAGTGATTTCCCGATTTTTACTTATTGGTCTAAAAGCCGCCTGTGATAATTTATCTGGCCCAAATGATAATTAAGATGACAGCTCAGATGAATTAAAAAGAACCCGGTAGTCATTTCTTCTTTGAAAACATCCACCGGAAAATTTTTTTGAAGATCTTCTTCCCGCAGTGATTTTAATGTATTCACGGTGATGCTGAGCGTTTCATCGACGGCTTTTATCAGCTCGGTTTTCGGGATGTTTTTTGAGTTGAACTCGCTCTCCCGATCCCTTTTAAATCCGCTGTCGCCGAGTATACCGCCGATAAAATGGCGCAGATTTCCGGTTAAGTGAAGACAAAGGTTGCCGGCTGAGTTTTTAATTTCGCCGCTGACGATCCACAGTTTTGATTCATCGTCATAAGCGGATATTTCATCTTTAAGCTTTGTTATGTCGCGTGTAAAAATCTTAATTAAAGATTCTTTTAACATGATAATCCCTTTTATTAATATTTAATTCCGAGTTTTCTATAAACAAATCCCAATATCCACGCCGGTCCGATGAGCAGGAAGAAAAGGTCGTTAAAGAATGAAGGTCTTTTCTTTTCAATTTTATGCCCGATGAACTGCCCGATCCATGCGGCTGTAAATATTATGAGTGAGCTCAGCCACAGCGGGGCTATCCCGGATTCCTTCAAATAATAATTGCCGATTAGCGCTGCTGCGGAAATGATGAGCATGCCGGTAAAAATTGCACCGGAAAGTCGCGCGTAAAAGAAGAGTCCGGGTACAATCACAAGCAGCGCAAAGTTTATAAAGAAATAGATTTTCCTTCCTGTCAGGCCGGAAGTAAAACCGTGCGGTATGGAAGAAAGGAGTCCTATTATACTGAAGAAAATCAACGGAACACAGACGAAATGGACGAGCTTATTAACGGGATTCGATGTGGCTTTCCCCGTACTTGTCAAACCATTCCTGGCTCGTCTTCAAGGCCGTTGCTCCTAATTTATGATTTTCAAATATTTTTCTATCAGTTCAATATCCGTGCGGTCTTTCGGGCGGTTCATTGCTCTCTTCCAGGCCAGTACACAGTCAAGTTGTACAAATCTTATTTTATCGAATATATCCGCTTTGTCAATTAACAGCGAAGTGTCATCGAACCAGGGGCACCAGTCCCTGAATATTTCCAGGTGTCCGCACAGCAGTGTTTTAGTTCCCATCGCAGGATAAATTTTCGAAAGAGCATTCCAAAGCGGCGGTTTAACGATTAGGTCGATGTCTTTGTTGTCGCGCAGGCCTCTCACTGCCATAGGTCCGCTTCCGAAGACGGCGTATTTGTCCGCGGGAAGATTCAGGTCGATAAGCTCATTTAAATATTTCAAAGGAATTCCGCGTATTGTTGACGGCAATAAAATTGGTTAAAAATTATAATTAATAGTCGTATTTAGCAATTTATTTTTAATGATAGTGATTTGTGTACAGGTGATTAATATTTTAATTGAAATTTGGATGGATTATGTAACCCTTTCAGGGTAAAATATAATTTTGTTTCATTAAACCAGGGGTTTCACCCCTGGCTAAGATATTATTCCCCTTCGGGGAATTATTATTTAATTTATTGTCACAAATTTTGTCGCATGATTTATTCTTATAAACAGATTAAATATCAATTTCGAATTAATGAGTATTATTTATTGAATTACTGACCCTGAAAGGGTCGTATAATAAAGGCCGGGGCAGCGCCGCGGTGTAATAAATAGTACCTAAATAATCGAACCCTGAAAGGGTGAGATAAAATTAGTCCCAAACATATCGGCGGTCGTATTCAATCTGATTTTCTTTTAGAAACTCTAAGAATTCTTCCTGAAAACTCTTTATACTATGATGTTTTTCTTGATCTAAAATATAATCTCTTATTTTTTCAATATCAGACTCACCTACGGAAAATGCACCGTATCCATTTTGCCATGCAAATTTGTTCAAATACTTATCTTTTGTCTTTACCCATTTAGATGAATTTATTTTTATTTCGGCAATCAATTTAGAAACGGAAAGACTGCGCGAAAGTCGGCAAAAGATATGTACGTGGTCGGCAGTACCCCCGACAACAAAAACCGGACATTTTAGATTTTTACATGTTCCGCCGATGTATGCATGCATCTGTGTACGGATGTTTTTTTCTGTTAGAAAAGGATAACGGTTTTTTGTGGAGAAAACGATGTGAATCAATAAAGATCCTAATGATTGTGGCATGGTGTCCTCCATTTTTATGTAACCCTTTCAGGGTATTTATTTTTGAGGTTACGGCTTAGCCAGGGGTTTCACCCCTGGCTAAGATATTATTCCCCTTCGGGGAATGATTTTTTAATTCAATATCACAAATTTTGTTGCATGATTTATTCTTATAAACAGATAAAATATCAATTTCGAATTAATGAATATTATTCATTGAATTACTGACCCAGAAAGGGTCATATAATAAAGGCCGGGGCAGCCCCCGGTGTAATGAATAGTACCTAAATAATCGAACCCTGAAAGGGTGGAATAAAATACATTTAATGTTATGTAACCCTTTCAGGGTATTGATTTTTGAGGTTACGGATTTACCAGGGGTTTCACCCCTGGCTAAGTTATTATTCCCCTTCGGGGAATGATTTTTTAATTCAATATCACAAATTTTGTTGCATGATTTATTCTTATAGACAGATAAAATATCAATTTCGAATTAATGAATATTATTCATTGAATTACTGACCCAGAAAGGGTCATATAATAAAGGCCGGGGCAGCCCCCGGTGTAATGAATAGTACCTAAATAATCGAACCCTGAAAGGGTGGAATAAAATACATTTAATGTTATGTAACCCTTTCAGGGTATTGATTTTTGAGGTTACGGATTTACCAGGGGTTTCACCCCTGGCTAAGTTATTATTCCCCTTCGGGGAATGATTTTTTAATTCAATATCACAAATTTTGTTGCATGATTTATTCTTATAGACAGATAAAATATCAATTTCGAATTAATGAATATTATTCATTGAATTACTGACCCAGAAAGGGTCATATAATAAAGGCCGGGGCAGCCCCCGGTGTAATGAATAGTACCTAAATAATCGAACCCTGAAAGGGTGGAATAAAATACATTTAATGTTATGTAACCCTTTCAGGGTATTGATTTTTGAGGTTACGGATTTACCAGGGGTTTCACCCCTGGCTAAGTTATTATTCCCCTTCGGGGAATGATTTTTTAATTCAATATCACAAATTTTGTTGCATGATTTATTCTTATAAACAGATAAAATATCAATTTCGAATTAATGAGTATTATTCATTGAATTACTGACCCAGAAAGGGTCATATAATAAAGGCCGGGGCAGCGCCCCGGTGTAATGAATAGTATCTAAATAATCGAACCCTGAAAGGGTGGGATTAAATCAATAATATGGTATATACTCCATTCAGGGGACAATATAATCAGTTTAAGGTCTTACCTGAGCTTTATAGCATGGCGCATATCGGCATGATTGCATGTCCTTTCAATTCAATGCATTCATTCATGGATCTATGCAGACGTACATCCTACAGCTTCCTCGCAACCACTACAACGGTCTTCATACTTTCCAGCGCGCCCTGTGATTCGTTTATCGCTTCCATGTAAATAATGTAGATACCTATCCTGAGCGGCCTGCCGCTGTAATCGAGCCCGTCAAACACAACCGAGCCACGGGAGCCGCTTGGACTATTGTTGGCGAGCGTTCTAACCAGTCTTCCCATGCTGTCGTATATTTTTATCATCACCTGCGCGGTTGTCTGCGGCAGCGAATAATTGATTACCGTATAATCCTCGAAGCCGTCGTTGTCGGGCGAGAACGGGTTTGGTGAAACCGATATTTTAGATTGAACATCCGTGTTGACGGAATAAATGCTGTTCTTCCTTCCCGGCGTTGCGCCGGAAGGAGCGGCCGAGCTGCTCCAGTTTGAGGAGAGATTTGAATTCATGTACGGATTTATTTTTTCCAGAGAAATGTTCTTAGTAGAAATGTAATTTTTATTATGCCAGTTCTCATAATAATAAATTGAATCAATTGTATTGCCCTTGAGATCTTTTAAAACAAGCATTCCGCCTTGATTCGCTAAACCGAGATCGGATTTTTTAAGAATATTAATATTATCATTATCCGGAATAGAATATTTATTAAATATTAATGAGTCGGCGGCGATAAGGAAAAAATCCCCAGGAGAAATTTCAAACGATGATTCCGAAACATTAAAATAGTTGTTATTCTCTTCGGAAATTTTCCAGCCGCCGAGATTAACGTTTTTACCGCTTATGTTCAGAAGCTCTATAAATTCGCAGTTGTCTACTCCGGGATCGGACATTATCTCATTTATAATCATATCATGACTCGAATAATCTTTTACAGAAATAACCGAGTTGTCTTTGCCCGGCGTTCCGCCAGATATATCGATCGACGGAAGCCAGTTTGTGCTGTCTGTAGAAGCATGATCAGGCGAAATTCGTTCGAGCGATCTTCCGCGGATAATATTCCATTTATTTGTATAGAGCAGACTATCAATTGCTATTCCGTTAAAATCATAAATTACTATGCCGTCATTCGAATTTCCCAGTGCGGGGAAATTTTTTACGATAACTTTAGACTTGATATCACCATAGTAATTAAAAAATGAAGAATCATCAGCAATTACTAAATATCCGCCCGGCGATACTGGCAGATCATTATCCGTTAAAACCGTTTTAGATTGTGAAGGTAGTATATCTGACATGGACCATGAATTAAAATTAATGTCTTCGTCAGAATTATTTACAAGTTCAATCCATTCCGGCTTTCCCGGCTCAGGATCGATCATCATTTCATTCAGCAGAACTGAGCTTTTTATATAGCCGGGTTTTATTACAACACTCAAAGAGTCGTTGCGGAGATCTTCATCCTCAGGGAAATAAATATTAGCAGATATTGTTACGCTGTCGTTTGGCATAATGAATGATGATGAAGTACGAACTAAAATAGAATCTCCTGAATTTAATGCTGCGACATTTTCTTCATTTAATAGAGTTTTTGCCCCGTTCTCTTCATAATAGAATCTAACAATAAAATTGTTCGCTTCAGCCGACCCTTCATTCTTTATAACCGCTTGAAAAAAAACCGTCTCGTTTCTTGAAGGGTGCTTAGGAACAGCGTTAATCATTCTTATTGACAGATCATGTTTTTTTATTCTAATGCTGTTCGGACGTCCGGGTGTACTAAATTCGATATCATCCGACGAGCCCCAGTTTCTCCCCGAATTAGAAGAAGAATCCGCGGACTTTCTTTCGAGAGAATATCCTCCAGTACCTCCCCAGCCGCTGAAATAGTATACGGAATCGATTACATTTCCATTTGCATCCTTTAACACAACGGCATCTTCATCGTTATTCAGCACGGGAAGCTCCGAAATAATTATTCCGCACGGAATCGACCGGTGATAATTAAATACCGATGAATCGCGCGCTATCAGAAAATATGAGTCCGGCGGAATTACATCATTGCCGTTAATTTCTACTTTTGTGGGTGATGCTAATGCATCGTTAACGCTCATTCTTTCAAGATTTACTTCATACGTTGATTTGTTGTAAATCTCTATCCATTCCGGTTCGCCGCCGAATGGAGCGTACATTATTTCATTGATGACAACTGTCGCAGCCGGGTAGCCAGGGCGGACTATGGTATATAAAAAATTGTTCCCGGGATTTCCGTCTTCGTCTAAAACCGCCGACAAACTAATTCCAAGAGGCTTCTTAACGTTTTCTATTCTGAATGCATTACTAATAATTATCGAGTCGCCGGAATTAAGATGAAGCGCCGGGCTATTATAGAGTTCGGCGTCCCCGAGCGAATCGAGGTTCGTATCAGCCGCAGCAATGATGATGAAATCCGCCGTTTTCCTGCCGGTATTTTTAACCGAGAAAGAGATAGAAACATCCTGACCCAAAATCGGATTAGCAGGAGATATTTCCATCTTTATTAATTTAATATCATAATCCTTTTGTGATACGCTGTTGACCGTACCCGGCGTTCCGTTTGTTTCTCCTCTTGAAGATGACCAATTCGATGAATCGTTTGAAGGCAGAAGAGGATTGATTCTTTCAAGCGATCTTCCGCCGGTTCCGCCCCAATCGGGTGAATAATAAACGCTGTCTATTAAAACACCGAGCGAATCTTTGATAACGACCGCATCTCCGCCGTTATTCAGATAGGGGAACGAGGCTATTATTAAGGGGGAAGGAATAGAATAATAATCCGTAATTACCGAGTCTTTAGAAACCACCACGAAAGAATCGGGAGGAAGAATCATATCCCGATTTATTAGTGTAACCGAGGTAGTGTTATCGGAAGCCGTCCAGTTCTTTAGATTTACTTTTTCGCCGGAATTGTTGAATAACTCAAACCACTCGGGCTCGTCTCCACGCGGTGCGTACATTATTTCGTTTACGGCGGCATCCAGATATTTATAAGGTTTTCCGATTACCCGGATATTTGCATACATTATATTATCCGAAGTATCTTCGTCTTCGGGAAAATCTATCTTGGCGATTAAATAATGAATTCCCGGATTTAAATGGCCTAAATTAATTTCGACAGATGCCGAGTCACCTGTTCCGAGCGCAGTAAAAATTTGTGACGATATTAATTCAGATGAGGAAGGAAGGGAATCGGCATTAAAGTCTTCGTAGATACCCATAGTAAAATTATCCGCAGTTTCAGTTCCCGTATTTAATGCGGTAATCTTTAAATTCACATCGTCACCTTCCAGGGGAAGAGACGGCTCGAAAGTTAAAGTCTTAATTTCCAGATTAAATTCCAGCGGCGTAACGGAATTCTTTGCTCCGGGCGTTCCGTTGATTAATCTTGCGTTTTCCCAATTTACATCGGTATTATTATCAGACTCAATTATTTTCTCATCGGAAATTCCCTTGTCGTTATCGGCGCTGTAAGTGTAGGAATCTACGGTATCACCGGAAGGAGATATTAAATACAAAGTTCTATCCGAAGAATTTGCCATACCCGATGAACCGAATGCGTTATCTCCGATTGTAAACATAACTGCCTGCGGCGGAACCATTGCTAGATAAATTCCGTTCTTAAATTATAGTCGCCCTTCGAAAATAACGGCAAAAGACCGCGGCGGAAGATTTGTTGAATTAGAATCGAGAGGAATAATATCATCCTCTTTAGAGGTTTGGTATTTTATTTTAAAGGAATGCAGATCAACGGAATCGGTTAAACTTAAATTATAAATTTCTATAAATTCACCGTCGTTCTCGAGAGGATTAAACATTATTTCGCTGAAGGTTAAGCTTGTATCTTTCTGACCGTATAATACGGTCGGAACTAAAAGAAGAAAATAAAAGATGAATGATTTCATCTACATGCCCCCGGGTTTCTTCTATAAATTAGCGGAGATTTATGATATTTTTCCCGGTGGCATTAAAGATTTTTTTATTGAAGACAAAAGTGCCGACCGAAAAATATAAAGCCGCCAAAATTCCTGGCAGAAT
>CAWBBX010000116.1:0-19516 GCA_963787005.1 uncultured Bacteroidota bacterium | reverse complement strand
TATCTCCAGATCGATATTCTGAAGATTGTGCTCGCGCGCGCCTTTTATTATTATCGTTTCTTTTTCCAAGCGAATAAATCATTATTTTTAAAACTTCATATTACTTATAGCAGGCTTGAAAATCAATTTAATTAGCATTACACTGTACTGCTTTTCTATACAAAGATTGCCGGTATTTCATTACTATGGAACAGATTATAACAATCGGAGCATCAACGGAGGCCAGGTTTAAGGTAAAAGGCTCGATATTTATCGGCCGGGCTTTCATGACCGGAGACACAGAAGAAGCTTCCTCGATACTCTTCGACATTAAAAAAGAATTTTACGACGCAACGCATCACTGCTACGCTTACCGGACGATTGACGGAAGCTTTAAATATTCGGATGACGGTGAACCAAACGGAACGGCAGGTATAAGAATCTTAAACGCGATCGATCATTTCGAACTAACAAACACACTCGTCATTGTAATAAGATATTACGGCGGGACAAAGCTGGGAGTAGGCCCTCTCGGGAAAGCATATTACGCTGCTGCCTTCGATGCGTTAGAACCAGCAAAGAAAATCATTAAAAAAGCCTACCGCCAGGTTTGTGCCGATGCTGATTTTTCACAGATCAGTAACGTGCATAAGGCCGCAGCCGACTGGGACGTGAAGATACAAAAATCTTCTTTCGATGAAAAGTCACATTTCATCTGCCTTGCGGAGATCAAAAAAGTCGATGGATTCTGCGAGGAGCTAACCGAACTTTCGAATGGGAAAATAGACGTAAAAACACTCGATATTATAACTTATATCTAGAAGAATGAAAGAAAATGTCGGCAACTATTGACAAATTGCTTAGCATTAACGATATTTGCTATAAGCAATAATTATTAATGCTAAATGGAAAATAAAATAGAAGTTGTAAATAACGCAGGTAAACTGGCCGATCTTACTTTTAACCTCCTAGCTAGCTGCCAGGAAAAAGAGGTAAGATTAGCCGAGCAATACGGGTTAACTCAAGCCGAGTTCCGCTGCCTAAGAATGTTCAGCACTAACGAATCGCTGAACAACAAGCAGATAGCGGAAAGGATGAAGTTAAGTCCGAGCCGACTTACCAGGATAATCGACGGCCTGGTAAAGAAAGAATACATTAACAGAGAAATTGACAACGACGACAGAAGGAATATGAGGGTGAGCCTTTCGAAGAAGGGGCAGCTTTTGGTTGAGCTTCTTAACAAGGCTTATTTAAATATTCACACAGAGATTTTGGAAGACATAGACGAGACGCAGCATAAGCCATTAATTTCCGCGATGGCTAATTTGCTCAGTGCGCTCGATAAGTGGATATCAAAAACTTAAAATAAAATTTTGAGCTTTTAGTTGGCGTTGTTCATCTTAAAGGGAAATAACAGTCGAAGCAGCAGACATTCCTAAAACCTGGAAATAAATTACAGGGGGTGGGCCTTTAAGGGGAGGGCCCACTTTTTTTATCTCTTTAAATCGTTCATATACATTTTCGTCCATTCCAAATCGTTCAGCAATTCCGCTAGATTTAAAAATCCCACCTGCGAAAGTTTGAAGTATGTCTTTTCAAAATGCGATTTTAGTTCATCGTCAGCATTATTTATAAGTTCTTTTAACTGTGCGACTGCCTTGTTTATGTTATCTGAAAAATCTTTTTTGATCGATTCAAGATTCTGCACCTCAGGATTTTGGGTCCCGCTTTTCACAATCCGCAGCAATCCCTGAACATATTTCGCCGTGAAGACGGTTTCCTCGAATAATTTTAATCGGTCGTTCTTTATGGCTTCCTCGTATATCCTGAGAAGTTCGGCTTTTCTTTTCAGCTTTGCACCGGAGAAGTTTTCCACTTCATTCACAAACTCCGCCGGAGATAAATATTTAGGATCACTCATTCCAACTACCTTTCCAGGTTGACTGCTTATTTTTAAAACGTTAAATCGGTTATTGTTTGAATTCTATTCTCATTAACACCCGACTTAAACCGGGTGTTAATGGTAAGATTACTTGTTTGCGACTTTTTTAACAGTTTTAATCCGGTTCCGCAAACAATAATAAAAACTTAAACTTTAATTCCTATTCCAATACCGTCACCTACAGGTATAATCGTAGACTTAAGATTGGGCGCCGAAGTGAACATATCGTTAAATTCTCTTATATGCATGGTGGATGTTTTTTGCTTTGCGGGAACCCTACCCGACGCGGCGTGACCGTGCCAAAGCAGATTATCCGCGAAGACAACGCCCCCTTTTTTCAGTTTTTCAACAGAAAGATCGAAAAGGGTTTTATAATCTTCCTTATCTGCATCTAAGAAGATAAAATCGTAATTGTATTTTATTTTTGGTATAGTTTCGAGAGCATCGCCGAATATAAGATTAATTTTTTTAGAAAGGCCGGATCTTGCTATGTTCTCTTTTGCGATTTTGGCGTTGTCTTTGCTTTTTTCAAGTGTATCGATCGAACAATTATCTTTAAGATTACGAGCAATCCTTATAGACGAATAAGCGATCGCGGTGCCTATTTCTAAAACACGCCTGGGCTTATAAATTATAATCAGTTGTTCCAGAAGCGCGGCCGAATCCCAGGAAAGTATGGGAACCCTGAACTTCTTAGCGTAAGATTCAATCTCTAGAATTAATGGATCCTTTTCGGATTTAAATTTTTCCAGATATTTTTTCTGCCGCGGCTGAAGAATGTTTCCCATTGTATAATCCTGTTTTCTTTAAATTTAACAATTCAGCATTCAAATAGTCTATCGATATCATCTTAAGATCATAACCTTCTTTACATAATTCTGGCCGCCTATCCTGAGTACGGCTAAATAAACCCCGCTTGCGCACTTTACGCCGTTATCCGATATTCCGTTCCAGTTCGCAATATTCCTTCCCTTTGCGGCCGTACCGTTGAAAAGACTCTTTACTTTTTGGCCGATGCCGTTCATTATAATTAAAGAAGCGGACTGACCTGACGATGAATTAAAATAGATTGTTGTATTGTGACTGAAAGGATTCGGAAAATTATCTTCCAACGAATCTCCCGCGAGTATGACCGGCGACTCTTTCTCTAATGTAATATCTTTGCTGCCGTAATTGAAAGAATAATACCCCGACGAGGGTTCACGGTAGCCCGCGCCGGTGCTGTCGTTATAAGTATAATAGAACTTAACCGTCTCCCCGGCGGCCAATTGACCGAAAGAAAAACTATACCGGAGCGAGTCGTCGTAATTTAATACCGTACTGTTTTCATTAGCGCCGGCAATAATGTAATGCAGCTTTGCGGTAGACGACACCGTACCTGATTGAGCAAAAAATATTTTGTTCAATGTGTAGCCCGCGGCTGTACTATCTATATTGGGAAAGCCCACCGCCCTTTCAGCCGATATTAAACCGTAGCCGTGGTTATTGTCGGGATTATCATAACTGCCGGCTGTCTCTAATATTATCTGTCTTACCTGCTCATTTGTCAGGTACGGATAAGCTGAAAGAAGCATGGCTCCTATTCCGGCGGCTATAGGCGTGGCAAACGACGTACCGCTGCCGATAGAGTAATGGCTGTAGCCGCCGGCGGACGCGCCGTAATTATTAACTCCCATGGCTGTTACTTCGGGCTTTATTCTTCCGTCGTACGTTGGTCCTCTCGAGCTGAAAGCAGCTACAAAATTGAACTGGTCAACTGCACCAACCGCTATTACTTTAAACGCGTCAGCGGGTGCGTCTACGTAATGCCATTGCTTATCGCCTTCGTTGCCCGCCGCGTTAAAGGTTGCCACTCCTCTTTCAAAGGCAAGGTTCAATGCTTTGGTGACGATTGTCGTGCTGCCGTTAAGGTCCTTGTAAGTATAAGAATATGTAGTATCGTCAAAAGTTGAATAACCGAGCGAGCTGGTAGTAATATCCACTCCCTTCGATTCCATCCACTGAAGCGCGGCCGCGTAGTTGTCTTCCTCCACGTGCGACTCGCTTCTGTCGTCTTCCGTTTTAGCGAGTATGTACGAGGCGTTGTACGCCGGACCTATGATAAATCCGTTTTTATATCCGCCGATTAAAGAAAATACAAACGTGCCGTGGTAGCCCGATTCCGCGGCATCACCCGGCTGCGGCGCGGTTGAAGTATCGTGAAATACAAAATTATATTCGGAGAGTACCTTTCTTCCTGCTAGCGATTCGTGCTTCTTCCACATAAAACCGTTATCCAATATCCCGATTAAAACGCCCTGCCCGTTGATTCCTTTAGCGTGAACCTGCGGAATATCAGACAACGAATATTCAGTATAAGATTCGCCGTAGTCGGCGCTGCCTGCCGAGCTTTTCTTTACGGCAAAGCTTTCTCTAAATTCGGGCGGAGGATTTATATTAAGTATTTTTACCCGGACAACTTTCTTTATATAAGGAATATTTTCAACAGCAGTTTTTTGAGCGTCACTCAAATAAGCGGATACCGCGTTAAACCATCTCAACTTATTTTCAATCTTTACGCCCTTATTTACTATACCGTTTATGTAATTTTGATCGAGAGGTATATCTTCAAAGGTGATGATATTATCCTTCCCCATTACTTTCTCTCTCCGTTTAATGCACCTTTCCGATAATAGATTCAGCGCTTCGCGATAATCCACGCCGTTTTTTTTCAGTGCGGTCGCAGGCGGAAGCCCCTTATCTTTGAAATAAATTAAATATTTCGTCTGCGCAAAAGCAGCCGAGGTTAGTATAAGCAGAAAGACAACAAAAATCTTTTTCATTCATTACCAAAAAGTGATTTGAACGGATGCTAATATTATATTCTTAAACTCAACATTTGAGTTACAAAATAATGATGAAACACACAGCGCCGAGTTCAATAATGATACATTTTTTACCGCTAAGAATTAACCGCACAGACACTGAGACATAGAGTTGAATAAACATTTAACATATAATTTCTTAACTAACATTTTTATCGGATCGTCTTAAATAACCGGCTGAACCTGATTGAGTCAGCAAGTTTCCATATCTCATAAAACGGTATGGAAATATCCCACGACCAATAAATCATGAACGCTTTTCCAATAATACTTTCTTTCGGAACGAAGCCCCAGTAGCGGCTGTCCATGCTGTCGTCGCGGTTATCGCCCATAACAAAATAATAATTCCTCTTAAAGGTATAGCTGCTCACCGGCATACCGTTAATATCAATCTCGCTGCCCGCAACACCGACGGTTTTTCTGCCGAATTCCCTGTCGATGATTATTTCCCATTCATCGAGATTGGAGAAATTGAGAGGTATCGTCATTCCTTTTTTAGGAATAACGATAGGCCCGTAGTTGTCGCCGTTCCATTTTTTATTGCGCGGGAATATTCTCTCATCCCTCCTGCCGGACTTTTGGATTACCGACGTATCGAGCTTCGCGTGAGCGGGCAGAGGGACAAATTTTCCGTTTACATAAACTTTTTTATTTATTACGGCAACGGTATCCCCGGGCAAACCGATTACTCTTTTTATATAGTTTACGTTCTCCCGGGGCACAATTTCATTGCCGTAGCCAGGGAACTTAAATACAATAACATCGCCGTGTTTCGGTCTTCCAAAGGGAAGAATATTTATTGACGGAATAGGAATATCGGTTAAAGGAAACGTCTTCGGCGTGGTCAGTTCGTAAACGGATTTATTAACCAATATAAAGTCTCCTACCAGCAGAGTATTTTCCATTGATGCTGAGGGAATTTTATCGGCTTCGATAAAGAAGGATTTCAAGATTACCGCTGCTACAAGGGCAATTATTACCGCTCTTATAAACTCTTTTGAAGTGTATTTTGATGAGCCTTCCCCCGCGGTATTGTTTTCGCCGGGCGGATTGCTATTATCTTCTTTTTGAAGCGACAAATTTTGATCCGGTTTTAATCATCAATTTGAAGTACTGCCAGAAAAGCCTCCTGCGGTATCTCAACGTTTCCTACCTGCTTCATCCTCTTTTTACCTTCCTTCTGCTTCTCCAGCAGCTTCCTCTTTCGGGAAATATCACCGCCGTAGCATTTTGCCAGAACATTTTTTCTTAATGCTTTTACTACGGATTTAGAGATTACCTTTGAGCCGATAGCCGCCTGTATGCCGATCTCAAACATCTGTCTCGGTATCAAATCCTTAAGCTTGCTGCAGACCTTCCTTCCCCAATCGTAAGATTTACTTTTATGCACAATCATCGAAAGTGCGTCGACAGGTTCGCCGTTAAGCAGAATATCGAGCTTCACCAGGTCCGATTCCCGGTAGCCGATATACTCATAATCGAATGAGGCATATCCGCGGGTAGTTGATTTAAGCTTATCGTAAAAGTCGAATATTATTTCCGATAGCGGGAAATCAAACTGCAGGTCGGCTCTTGTGGGATCAATGTAATTCGTATTTTTGTAAACTCCCCTCTTGTCCATCGCAAGCTTCATCACGTTACCAACGTATTCGCTGGGACAAACTATCTGCGCTTTTATATACGGTTCTTCGATCCGCTCTATCTCACCAACCGTCGGCATCATAGCAGGGTTATCAACTACTATCTGTTCATTCTTCTTATTATAGACATAATATTCAACGTTGGGCAGAGTTGTGATGATCGACTGGTTATATTCTCTAAGCAGTCTTTCCTGGACAATTTCCATATGCAGCATTCCGAGGAATCCGCATCTGAATCCGAAGCCGAGCGCTAATGAAGTTTCCGGCTGATATACGAGTGCCGAATCATTGAGCTTGAACTTTTCTAGGGCGTCGCGCAGATCCTCAAACTCTTCGGCGTCGGTGGGATAAAGCCCGCTGTACACCATCGGCTTAACGTCCTTGTATCCGGGCAGTCTCTTCTCTGCGCCGTTTCTCACGTGCGTTACGGTATCGCCGACCTTCGTGTCGTGCACTTCCTTGATACCGGCAATTAGATATCCCACGTCTCCGGCGGAAAGCTCACCCTTTTTTACTTTTCTTAACCCGAGCACGCCGATCTCTTCCGCCTCGGGCTGAATGTCGGTAGCGAAAAACTTTATCTTCTCTCCCGTTTTTAGGGTGCCGTTAAATATTCTTATGTAGACTACTGCGCCGCGGTATGCGTCAAAAATGGAATCGAAAACTAATGCTTGAAGCGGTGCATCCGGATCGCCGTTGGGCGGAGGAATTTTTTTTACAATTGTTTCCAGAATTTCATCGATACCGGTCTTTGTCTTTGCGCTGGCTAAAATAATCTCATTTTCCTCGCAGCCAATAAGATCTATTATCTGGTTCTTTACCTTATCTACCTCGGCGCCGGGAAGATCTATTTTATTGATGACCGGTATTATCTCCAATCCGGCGTCTACTGCAAGATATAAGTTACTGATAGTCTGTGCCTCTACTCCCTGCGCTGCGTCCACTACTAACAGGGCACCTTCGCATGCCGCAAGCGACCGTGAAACTTCGTACGAGAAATCAACATGTCCGGGCGTATCGATTAAATTCAAAGTATAAATTTTTTTATCCGGCGCCTTGTATTTCATCTGAATAGCGTGCGACTTTATAGTGATACCGCGCTCTCGTTCGAGTTCGAGATCATCAAGAACCTGGGCCTTTGCCTCGCGTTGGCTAACGGTGCCAGTATTCTCCAGAAGGCAGTCGGCTATAGTTGACTTACCGTGGTCAATGTGCGCAATTATGCAAAAATTCCTAATATCTTTCATTAAATCCCTAAAAATTGAACATTAAATATAAGTATGCTGGAACTATATAAAAAGGCAATTATGTGATTGATTTGGGAAGTTTGCGTCTTATTTGATGAGAAACGTACTTGAAAAATGAAGTGTTCCGTGCATTATATTTTTAGAGAAATGGAACGCGGATGACCACTCCTTAGGCGTGTAACAAAGATATTACGGAATTACACAGATTATTAATTAAAAGCTTTCGCGATTTTTTTAATTATGGTCTAAATTTTTAATTCTTAATTATTAACTGTTTCTTCCATCATCTCCAATATAATTCCTTCGCGCAAGGCATAATCTGAGACAGTCATACTTTTTAATCCAAACATATCGAATACTTCATTAAGTATAAGCAGCCCGGCTGGAATAATGTCCGCCCTTTTAACTTCCATACCTTTTATAGAAATTCTCTCCTCAGGTTTTTTATGAGATAAGACGACGGACGTAATTTCCGCAAGTTCGGAAGCGGTAAATGAATACCCGTTAAGTGATTTTTTCGGCTTATAGTTCTTCAGGCGGTATATCATAGACGCCGCGGCTTGGATTGTACCGGAAGTACCGACAGCCAGGTCGAACTTCTCGCTTTTCTTTATCTTTTTGTTCGACGATATTCTTTCCTCGATAAAATTTTTGCACTCATCAATCTCGTAATCAGATAAAATATAATCCGGGAAAAACTCTTTACTTAATCTTACCGCGCCTATCTTCACGCTTTCCGCAAATAAGGGAACACCGTTATCCCCCAGCACAAATTCGGTACTGCCCCCTCCTATATCAATACAAAGTGCTTTTTTATCGTGAAGTTTCAACGCCTTCCTTGCGCCGAGGTAAATCAGACGAGCTTCATGACGGCCTTCTATTACTTCAGCCTCAACTCCCGTTTCGTGACGTACCTGCTTTATGAAATCTTCTTTATTGTGCGATTCCCTCACCGCGCTGGTGGCCACCGCCCTTAACTCCGCGCCGTAAAACTCAGCGAGTTTCCTGAAACCGGAAAGTATTTTTACCGCCCGCGCTGTTTCCTGGGCAGAGATAATGCTTAATCCCTCCCCCTGATGCGAGCCCAAACGTATAATTTCCTTTTCCCTGTCGATCATTTTGAACGAGCCGTCTTTCTTCAGTTTCACTATAATTAAGTGAAAAGAATTGGTCCCCATGTCTACGGCGGCGTAGCATTTATTCGGCAAGTTCGTTTTCCTTCTTACTTTTTTTCAGGACCGACTCGCAGAGATCCAGAACGTCCTGCACCGATATATCGTCAATCAAATCGGATTTTCTTATAAATAATTTGTTCTCGCCGATCGGCGCCCAGTTGAAAGGATTTGTAGGTCCAAAAAGAGTGATCTGCTGCGTCTCCGTGGTTCCGGCCACGTGCATAATGCCCGTGTCGTTCGAAATAAAGAGATCAGATTTTGAGATCAGCGCGGCAACCTCCGGGATCTGTCGGTTTATAAAAAGTCCCGGCTCAAAATCGATTTTATTTCTAACGTAATTTATTTCATCCCTGTCTGCTCCGCTTCCCGTTAAATAAAATTTAATCTTATAATTTTCGTTCAGCTTTTTAATCAGTGCGGCATATTTATCGAGAGACCACCTGTTTTGCGGCTTACCTGCGCCGACGTGCAACCCGACAAGCAGTTCCCCTTTTTCTACGTTCATCTTATCGATGAATTGCTCTGCTATTTTTAAATCTTCATCATCAAAAGAAATTTCCGCCCTGAAGTTGCCTGTGTTGATACCGAAAGGCCGGGTGATATCCAGACTTCTTTCCGAGACATTAGAATCCGGATGCATTCCCCAGTTTAGATGAACTCTCCTGTCAAAGAAATAAGCGCTGGCATTCGTTCTGCCGTCAAGCGAAGCGGGACCGATCCTCACCCTCGCTTTGCAGAGTCTCGCTATAAGGTTGCTGGTAAAAGAGATTGAGACCACAACAGGAACGATCGCGGCATCGTAATCTTCCCGTATGAGCCTGAGAAATTTTATGATGTAAAACGGATTGTAAAGTTTCTTCTTATCGAAGACAAACATCCGGTCGATGTATTTGTTCTTTATAAGTCCTGGATAGTTAAATGGACTGACGATGAGAGTTACGCTGCAGCCGGGATACGTTTCTTTAATAGCGCGGAAGAGCGACACACCCGCCAGCAGATCGCCGAGCTGGTTGTGCTGCCTAATAATAATAATTCTCTCGGGATTTCCGATGTCCAGGCTTTTGTTCTCGGAGACCGACAGAATCTTCCTGAAAAAACCGTTTATGTATCTTGCAAAAATATTATTATCGGCCATTCAACTAAGTCTATTCTTTCCCGGTTTCTTTATCTGACTTAATTTCCGTGAACTCGGCTTCCTCTATATCCTTCTTGTTGTACTTGGGACCTTGATTAGAGGGAGGGTTTCTCTTAAAATTATTCTGCGACTTTACCGCCGGAATGAAATAAGTTAAAAAAAGCTTGATTCCCTTGTATATAATATAAAATGCTATAATCAAGAATAATAATCTGAACATGATCACTCAATCCTTCTCGGTTCGGGTTTAAAGTATTCCGTAAATCCCCTGTCTTCCCTGAATATCTGTTTATAAAGTTCGTTAAAATCCGCCTCACTGTTTACGAAGTCAATTTCCGTAGAATTAACTATGAGAAGGGGCGAGCTGTTGTACCTGAAAAAGAAATGATTGTACGCATCGCTCAGCTCCTCTATATAATTCAAAGCCAGTTGCCGCTCAATCTTACGGTTCCTTTTTTTGATATTGAACATCAGTCTTTCCACGCTCGACTGAAGATAAACAACAAGATCCGGTTTGCGGAGCGTTCTAAAGAGCAAAGGGAAAAGACTTTCGTAAAGCTTCAGTTCTTCTCCGCTTAGGTTTAGATATGCAAATATCCTGTCTTTTTCAAACAGGTAGTCGCCAACGGTAAACTGTGTAAAAAGGTTTTCCTGGTTAAGCTCCTGCTGCTGCTTGTACCTGTTAATTAAAAAGAACATCTGGGTTTGGAAAGCGTACCGTTTCCGGTCGGCGTAAAATTTCTCAAGGAACGGGTTGTTCTCGAACTGTTCCATAATAAGTTCGGCGTTTAATTTATCTCTCAGTTTCTTGGCCAACGAAGTCTTACCAGCGCCGATAACGCCTTCTATGGCTATATATTTAACTTCGGAGTTTTCGCCCAATTTATCGCCCGGATTATTAGAGAATTTTTTCAGTAAGTTTATTTATAATGTGTTTCTCGGAGCCGGCAACATACATCTCGCATATTTTAATGTTAAGCGCGGGATGCATGAGGTCCGGATTTATCTCACACAGCGGCACAAGTACAAAGTCCCGATACTGGATCTCCTCATGCGGTACGGCTACTTCTTCGTCGGAGTAGACGAGGTCGTTATAAAAAAGAAGATCAAGATCGATCTCTCTAGGTCCCCACCTCTCGGATTCGGTTCTTCCTATATCATTCTCTATACTTTTAAGAAGGTTTAGAAGTTCCATAAATTCCCGGCCGGTCGAGATTTTAATTACCGCATTGAGAAAATTATCCTGGTCTGATTTACCGTACGGTGTGGATTCATACACCGAGGAAGCCGCAGCAACTTTGGATATTTCGTCTTCATTAATTTTTTCAACGGCGGTTTTAAGGTAGCCAAACTTATCGCCTTTGTTCGATCCCAATCCTACAAAAGCGGTATTCTTAAAATTCTTCATCACTGAGTAACATCGTTTTAATTAATCATCGCAAAATTAAAGCGACAGGAAATTATTTATTTTTCGTTCAACAGGTCTTCCCTGCTTTTAATTACTTCAACTTCAACACAGTCGACAACACCGCCCAAAGGGGGATTGTTCTTCCTTACCCTGACGGCAACTTTTTCTATTTGCGTAAATTTTTTAAGAAGCTCATCCGCAATTCTAACGGCCAGAGTTTCTATAAGATAATATTTCCGTTCCAGGGCCAGCTGGTACATAAACTTATAAACTTTATCGTAATCGACCGTTTGCTTCAGACTGTCCTTATATGCGGCACCGCTGAAATTAGTATAGATATCCACGTCCGCCTCGAATTTGCCCCCGACGCTCTGTTCTTCAGACAGTACACCGTGATACGCGTAGAAGGTAGCTTGTTTGATCCTGATTATGTTCTGCATTAACCGTCCGATATAATATAATGCGAATAAGCAGGCGTTTAAGTGATCAGCTTCTCATGGCTATTACGCCGAGAGCCCTGCCGGAGTTAAGTCCGTCCCGCCTGTAAGAATGAAGAAGATCCTTAAGCTCATACGAGCATAAGCCGGATAGCTGGATGTTCTTTTTTTTGATCCCAAAGTTAAGCAAAATATCGTAATTAACATGTGATACGTTCAGAAAAAATTTCCCCTTCATTAGTACTACATATTTCCTGTCAAACTGCTCGGCTACCTCCTCCCCGACCTCGTAATTCGACTGACAAATAGAAGGACCTATGTAAGCCGTTACATCGGAAGGAGATGTTTTGTACTTTTCCTCGAGGAGCTCTAGAGTTTTTTTAACTATTTTTTTAGCAGTACCTCTCCAGCCGGAATGAACGCCGGCAATCACCCTGTTTTTTTTATCGTAAATGAAAACCGCCGTGCAGTCGGCTGTGCTTACCGCGAGCCCCACATTTTCTTTATCGGTGTAAATCGCGTCGCTTTCGCCCCACATACCGCCGCCCGAAACGTAGGAAACCGTGTCGCCGTGTACTTGCCTCTGCAGAGCGACGTTCTTAGGCTCCAGCCCGATTGAATTAAAGAACAACTTCCTGTTTTGACTTACAATGTTCTCGTCGTCGCCGACGGAACCGGAGACATTGAAGTAATAAGGCGCATTTCTGTCGGCTCCGATCTTGCTGCTGAAGCCGAAGATAATCTCCGGAAACTGTTTAAATATTTGAGCTTTTAATATTACCATGTGATTTTGTTTGTTGGAGATTTAATACAAATTTAATGAATTTTTAACAAGTAATCGGATGTTAAGGGCTGTAAAGTAGAAATTTCCCTTAATTCCTTTCCCTGCCGGGATTTCCCCTTTAGTAACTTAACCTTTAACCCAATAAATAAAAACAAATAAATAAAAATCCTTCTTTGTTACGAAAAAGTTAGAATATTGTATTAACTATCCGGCCGACCGGTGGTCTGCGTTTCGAGATTTTAAAATTCTTAGGCCTTTGATTAACCTATTCAGACTTCGGCCGATCAAAGACTTCGTATGCGAGTAAAGTCACTTTTCTTTAAATTGAGACTATACGACAATAATATTATATTGCCTTCATCATTATAATAAATAGGTTTATAAACGTGCGAATACTTGTAACTAACGACGACGGAATAGATTCACAGGGTATATATGCCCTGGTTCAGGCTTTGAAAGAAATTGGCGACGTAACGGTTGTGGCTCCTATTTTGGAGCAGAGCGCGGTGGGTCACGGAATAACCATGCAGATTCCGCTGCGAGTGATAGAGACAAACAAAGGGGGACAGTTTTTCGGCTACGCGGTTAACGGTACACCCGCAGACTGCGTTAAGATCGGCATTAGAAATATAATGAATGAAGCACCCGACCTGGTTGTGTCCGGAATAAACCACGGCTCCAATACCGCAATAAATATAATTTACTCGGGAACTGTTTCGGCCGCCAGGGAAGCGTCTATAATGGATGTGCCCTCTATTGCGATCTCTGTGACTAACCATGTCGCTAGACATTTCGAATTTGCGGGAAAAGTAGCAAAGATGCTGGCTCTCGAAATTGAAGGAAAGGATCTGCCCAAAGGAACTCTGCTGAACGTAAACGTTCCCGACGTTCCCGAAAGCGAGATAAAAGGAATACTCGTTACCAAGCAGGGAAAATCGAAATGGGACGATGTTTACGAACAGCGCCAGGATCCCTACGGAAGGGATTATTACTGGCTCACCGGCAATCTGATGGAAGTAGATAAGGAATTGTCCTTCGACCAGGTGGCGGTCAAGCAAAATTATGTTTCGGTCTCGCCTATACATTTTGATCTCACCGACTATGATACTTTTGAAAAAATGAAAACATGGAACGTTGAGGGATTATTAAATGGCAAAAAAGATTAAAATATATCAGATAGACGCTTTCACCGAAAACCCGTTTGAGGGAAATCCCGCCGGTGTTACTTTCGGAGATGATCTTACTAACAAAGAGATGCAGTCGATCGCAAAGGAAATGAATCTTGCCGAAACGGCATTTCTTACAAAACAATCTTCGGCGGCTTCTCCGCTGGAAAAGGCAGACTATAATTTAAGATGGTTTACGCCAACCATGGAAGTAGAGCTTTGCGGTCACGCAACTATTGCCTCTCTTCATTTTTTAAGCGAGCTGAAAAAGCTTAAGAAGAACTCGTCGATAAATTTTAACACAAAATCCGGCGTCTTAAAATGCATGGCTGAAGGCGAGTATTACTTCATGCAGATACCCCGCTATCAATTAAAAAAATATACGGGTGATTTACGCCCGGTTTTATCTGCCCTGGATTTAACACAAAACGATCTTGATTTCAAATTTCCGCCCGTACTGCTGGAGAACGGGTATCTTTATATTTATATAAAATCTCTCGAAAGGCTTCAGAGCATACAACCGGATTTCAGATCATTGCTTAAGCTATCCGATGGGGGCAGGGATTTCGGTTGTGTTCATGTATTTACTCTTGAGACCGTAGATAAGGAAAGTTTTGCGCACGGAAGATTCTTTGCGCCTTATTATGGAATAGATGAAGACCCGGTGACCGGATCTGCCAACGGCCCTTTGATGCTTGTATTAATGAATCTCGGTTTTGTAAAAGATATAGACCGTGAATTAAATCTTGTGCTGGAGCAGGGCGACACAATCGGCAGGCGCGGCAGAGTCGGTGTAAGGTACATTCCCTCTACCGGAGAGTTGTATATTTTCGGAAAAGCGGTCACAGTTTTGAAGGGAGAAATGTCCCTTTAATGTTTAACTTCGAAAGATTACATCTAAGTCTCGCCTACCCGCCGTATTTATTTATTATTGCGATGCTCCTAATAGCCGGGTACGCATTTTACGTTTACCGTTATACCATCCCCGCGCTCTCTTCCGGAAAGAAAACGTTTCTTGTAATTCTCCGCACACTTGCTCTCATACTCTTACTTTTCGTCTTTTTCGAACCGATCCTTTCGGTAACGACAAAGACTATATTAAAGCCGCTTAACCTGGTATTCCTAGATAATTCCCGTTCAATGGAAATAGAGGACGGAACCGGAAGAGAGAAAACGGTAAAAGACTTTGCCAAAAGTATAGAGAGCGGAGGCCTGTCGGGTAACTCAATTCTCTACACATTCGGAACCAAACTGAAAGAATTAAAATCCGACAGTTTAAATCTACTGAATTTTAACGAGGGCGGAACAAATTACGATCAGATTTTTGCGGAAGCCGGAAAGACAGGGAGAAACATCTCTTCCGTAGTTCTAGTAAGCGACGGCGACATCACCGAGGGAAGCGATCCTATATATAGCGCTGAAAAGTTAGGCATCCCCGTTTACTCGGTCGGCGTCGGCGATACAACTAAGCGAAATGACATCTCGGTTAAGAACGTTCTATACAACCAGTATATCTACGCCGGCACGCCTACCGAGATATCGGCCTCTATAATCAATACAGGATTTGCCGGAAAAAATATTCTGGTGAAGCTGAACGAGGAGAATAAGACTGTTGAACAAAAGACAATAACTCTCAGCGGCAGCGGCAATCAGAATGTGGGCTTTACTTTTTCCCCCCAGAAAAGCGGCGAGAAAAAGCTATCTATAGGAGTATCTGATACAAAGGGAGAATTCACGTATTCAAACAATAAAAAAGTTTTTTACATAAACGTTCTAAGCAATAAGATAAAAATTCTTGTTTTAGCAGGGAGCCCTTCTTCCGATCTTTCTTTTATAAAAGGCTCGCTTCAGGAAGACAAAAATCTTGATGTTAATTCGCTTACGCAGGTCGCCGCGGGACGATTCGTAGAGAAGAAAAATCCTTCAATGTTTATCGACAGTGCGGACATCTTTTTTCTTGTGGGTTTTCCGGGGAATGAAACGCCTCCCGGTCTTATTGCGGAGGTTAGAAGACAATTGAGCGAAAAAGACAAACCGTTCTTCATTACTCTTTCTTCCGGCATCGATTATAATAAGCTAAAATCTCTGCAGAGCGTGCTGCCGTTTATTACCGGGAATGTTAATCCCGATTATCTTGAGATCCAGCCGGATATTTCTGCAGATCAGGCGGATAATCCGTTATTGCAGAATAACGCGGCAAGCCCTCTTTCCGCTTGGAATAATCTTCCTCCAATTTATCAGCCGAACGTTCAGTTCAGCGTTAAGGCGGAAAGCAAAGTTATATCAACCGTAAAAATTAATACCGCTCCTATTAACAGGCCGCTGATCTTGACACGCAGGCTCGGCGCTGAGAAATCGATAGCGGTTCTTGCCAGGGATATTTGGAGATGGAAACTGGAAACGGCTCCAAAGAATCTTGATTTGTTCGACAGGTTCATTCAAAGCAGCGTTAAATGGCTTAACGCGAAAGAAAACGATAAACAAGTAACCATAAAGACATCTAAAAGATTATACTCTTTGGGTGAGCCGGTTGAATTTACCGCTCAGGTTTACGACCAGACTTTTAATCCCGTCAGCAATGCGCAGGTAACTGTAAACGTAAAATCCGACAGCGGTAGTTCATCGCTAACTTTGAATTCAATCGGAAACGGTCTGTATGAAGGTACGTTCCGGACAAACAAGACCGGTGATTATTCGTTCAGCGGTTCCGCAGTGCAAAATAATAATAAGCTGGGCTCAGATGCGGGAAAGTTTAATCTCGGTGAAGTTGACATCGAGACCATTAACCCGAGGATGAATTACGAGTACCTTTCCCTTCTCTCAAAGCAAACCGGCGGAACATTTTATTATAACCGAAATTACAGCTCACTCTTCGAAACTTTGAAGAGCCTTAACGACAAGTCGATTAAAGAAAAATTAAACGTAAATGAAACCGGCTTGTGGTCGGATAAATGGCTTATGGTCGTTGCAATTTTTCTCTTCGCTCTCGAATGGTTCTTCAGAAAGAGATGGGGGATGCTGTAATTATATTATATAAAATAGTAGAACACCGATGACGCGGATTTTGACGGATTTTCGCAGATCAAAAAATTTAGTATAGTTAGATTTCATCCTGATTTGACATATAGATTTAACCGCCCATGTTTGGTAAAGGTGCGGTGATGAAGCATTTTAAGATTGTACATTCCATATTCCGCACACTTTAACTTCGGAATTTATCATTCCCTCAAGTATTGATTCTTAAATATTAAAGAATAAATTACATCATTATTTCCCTTCGTCTTCTTCAAAATAAACTTCATTTTGTATGCAATTCCTAACGGAAATATTCGATTTTTTCCTGCCAAGGTTCTGCGCGTCGTGCGGGATTAAGCTTAACGGCCTGACAGAAGTTCTGTGCATTAACTGTGAGAGGAAAATACTTCCCGCGGCGGATAAGCGTATTCAAACAGAATACGATAGAAAATTTATGAAAGAAAAACTTATAAATGATTTTACCTCCCTATATATATTTGAAAAAGATAAAGAACTGCAGAACATAATTCATCATATAAAATACGGGAATAAATTCAGGGCAGGAATCTACCTTGGTAAAAAATTGGGTGAACATTTAACGAAACATGTTAATGATTGGGAAATCGATAGAATTCTTCCGGTACCTCTTCATCATCTTAAAAAAGCGGAAAGAGGATACAACCAGTCATATTATATTGCAAAAGGAATCGGCAAAATAACCGCGATAAAAATTGCGAAAGGAATTTTGAAAAGGACACGGTACACGCAGTCACAAACGACGATGAATTTAAAAGAGCGGCAGCTAAATATTGCGAACGCATTTAAAGTCAGGAAGAAGTCAAAAGTAAAAGGAAAGAATCTACTGATCGTCGACGACGTTATTACTACGGGTTCAACAGTAAACGAATGCGCCAGGGCTTTAATCGAAGCGGGAGCAAAATCTGTTTATGCAGCTTCAGTGGCAATAGCTGATTGAAAAAATTAAATACACAAGATCGACATATCATGTGTTTACCGTGCAAACATGCGATCATGCATCCATGCATATTTCCAACGGCAGGTTTCATTCAGCGACAACGTTTTCAGCTTTTCACATTCTCTCCGGGGCGTTAACTCCGAGTATACTAAGTCCGTTCTTCAAAACAATTTTTGTCGCCATTGCGAGCGCGATGCGGGCCTCGGCCAGATTTTTCTCGGTGCCCAATATCCTGCAGAATGTATAGAATTTGTGGAACGAAGCGGCGAGATCTTCAAGATAAACGCATATCCTGTGAGTTTCATAGGCTTCAGCGCTTAGTAGAACTTCATCATTAAATTTGTGAAGCTTACGAAGCAGAGCCTGCTCTTCGCCGGTTGTAAGGAGGCCCAGGTTTTCGGTAGAGGCCTTAAGTTCTTCTTTTTCTATCATCTTTAAAATCGAACATATCCTGGCGTGAGCGTACTGAAGATAAAACACAGGATTTTCATCGGACTGCTTTTTCGCTAAAGCGAGATCAAAGTTCATGTGAGTGGTAATGTTACGCATGTTGAAGAAATACCTTACAACGTCGCTCCCCGCTTCGTCGACGAGCTGATCGAGCGTAACGTAATTTGCTTTGCGGGTTGACATTTTTACGACTTCCCCGTTTTCCATAATCGTAACGAACTGGTGTATCAGCACTCTTACTTGATCGGAATGATAACCGAGCGCCTTGAGTCCGGCGAGTACATCCGGGTAAGTTGCATTATGATCCGAGCCGAACAGATCGACAAGAAGATCGTAGCCGCGCTCGAATTTTGTAATGTGGTATGCAATATCAGGAAGCCTGTAAGTCGGCTCACCCGTAGATTTAACGATAACCTTATCCTGCTCGTTTCCAAGCTCGGTAAGTTTAAGCCATACGGCACCTTCTTTTTCGTAGGATAAATTCTTCTCTCTAAATGTATCAATGACCGAATTTATTTTCCCGTCTTCGTATAAGGTATTCTCATTAAAAAATATCTTATGCTCTATCTTAAGCCTCGAAAGAGTTTTCTTAATATCCTCGAATATCTCCGATTCGGCTCTGTCTTTAAATATCTCTTCGGTTTTTTGAACTTTTAATTTATCGCCGAACTCATCATAAAGTTTTTGAGCAATCTCTTTTATATATTCGCCCTGGTAATAATCCTGCGGAAACTCAACAGTCTCGCCGAGAATTTCAAGATACCTCAGCCTTACGGAATCACCCAGCACCCGCATCTGTCTTCCGGCGTTGTTAAAATAATATTCGCGGTCAACATCGTACCCTACCCATTCAAGGAGATTGGCAATCGTATCGCCGCACACGGCGTTTCTGCCGTGACCCACGGTCAGCGGTCCCGTAGGATTCGCCGAAACAAACTCAACGTTCGCTCTTTTACCCTCGTATTTACCCGACTTGCCGTAATCGTCTTTCTTTTCGAGAATACTCCGTGTAATAGAAGCTATGAACTCAGGCGTGAAGAAAAAATTTAATAAATCCGGGTCCGGCAATTTCTATTTTGTAGATCACCTTTTCATCTGCGGATAAGGCGGTTATTATTTCTTCGGCTATCTCACGGGGTTTTCTCCTGAGAGGCTTGGCAAGAAGCATAGCCGCGTTGGAAGATAGGTCGCCGTGACTTTCGAGTTTGGGCACGTCGAATCCGATTATAATATCGTTTAAATAGCCGAGCTTCTGCGCGGCCGCTTTGAATAATTCGTGGAGATATTCTTTCAAGTTC
>CAWBBX010000115.1:0-20396 GCA_963787005.1 uncultured Bacteroidota bacterium | reverse complement strand
TTACTTCCAAACCATTTTAATCCCGGCTGTATACCGGTTGTGCCTGAGTCCACAACGGCACCAAACCATTTTAATCCGGGCTGGGTATCATTAGGTATGTTGGTTGAAGAAGTGCTGCGCACAAACACAAGCTGCTCTCCGGTAAGATTTTGGAAATAGGAATTTACTATCGTGCCTATTCCCGAAGCGTCCGGTGAAAGAGTGTACGTGCCTTTTGTGCTGTCGGATATCAAGTTTAATTTGCTCTGATATAATGTATTGGTTCCCTGATACCCGATAGTGAATATTTCCGTCCCTTGACTGCTGACTGTCGGAAGCAAGTCTGTGGATGAGGGTGTACCGGATTCCTGACCGGTGCTGTAAAGTATCATTACCGGAAGATGCGTGGGCTCGCCGTTCATGTAAAGCTGGTTCTGAGCGGTTTGAATGCCGCTTCCCAAATTATTAGTTCCGCCGGTTGTCAATCCGCTTACCGCCGCGCTTACATTCGACCGCACGGTTTCATTATCTATAGAAGTTAAAGGCAGCACAACTGTGTTGGGCAGTTCCACAATTCCCACCCTGTCTCCGTACCTGAGATTGCTCACCAGCTCGAGCGCGCTGTTCTTTGCCTGTGTAAACGCACCGCTTATGCTTGTATAGCTGGAGGAGCCGTCGAATACCAGCATTATATCCAGCCTGGATGATTTAATATTATTGTATATATACTGGATGCCGTCGGTGTCGCCGGTATTCAGGTCTTCCTTGCTGGTTTCGTTGTACCTGATAAGTCCGTACATCGTCTCGTCCTGGTTGCCGCTGCCCATCCCGGTAATATAATAAGGAGTGTCGCTTGGGTTATAAATATCCCCGAGCCCTCCGAAGTGACCTATTTCATGAGTCGCCACATTCTGCATTACCATAACATTACTCGCCTGCGGCGCCGTGGACCACTGGTAATCCTGAGCGTTATAAGCAATGTCGGCATCCGTAATTTCACCGGTCAATGCGTTGTACCTCGCCCTGGTAACGCCTATGGTGTTTGAGTTTGTTCCGGTAATTTGCTCCCAGTTAGAGGAGATAAATACGTTGTTGTTTATCCCGTCGGGATTGCCGCCCCATTGATTCGAAGTTGTGGTTCCGCCGTCGGTATAACTAATTTGAGATAAGTTATTCCAGGTACTGTAACCTGTGCGTATGGCCGCCGGGAAGTTCGAGTTGGCGGCCGTTACACTGCCGCTGATCTCAAATGTCGTTTGTCCGTTCGCCCAATGCAGGGGAATGCCGGAGACAGTGGTGTTAACTACAAAATGATTGCCGAAGTTTTTCGTAAGTACCTGTGTTGATTTATCAAGGGAAAACTGCGAAGTATTTCCGGAAGGATCGGTTGCCGTGGCGCTTATCCACTGCCCCGCCGGTACGGGCAGAGATACCTTAAACGAAGCGTTTCCGTTCGCGTCGGTTAGAACGGAAGTCGACCCGAGATAATTTTTCCCTTCGCCGTATCCCGAAGGATCGGGTGCGTCGTTTCCGAAAAATTCGAGCCTGTACTGTGTACTGGGCGCACTGGTTAACGTGCCGGTTATGACCTGAAGATCGGCGGAAGCAAGATTTATAACCGGATAGTTCTGCTTATTGTTTGGGCCTGAATCGAAATCGAGTGAATCATTTACTATATAACCCAGGTAAATACCAAGAAATCCGTTCGAATAAATAGAATTCCGTGTTATTCTGTCCCCGGTCCCGCTCCATATTTCAACACCGGCGCTATCATTGTTATAAATGCTGTTACTTGCTATTAAATTATTTTTACTGCTGTCCGCAAGAAGAATACCATGGCTTGTACTGCTCGCGATAATATTGCCGAAGCCCGCGGCGGTATCGCCTATTGAACAGCTTGAAACATTCTGGAGCAAAATACCGACCCTGTTTGCGAACGAAGCGCCTGCATTTTTGTTTATATCCGTTCCGAAACTGTTGCCGTATATCTTATTATTTAACGCGTCCGGATTGCTTGAATAAATTCCTGCCCAGCTGGACCCGGAAATATAATTACCCGCGCCGGGAGTTCCTCCTCCTACTACATTATTGCTTGAATTGGCGCCTATGTAGACTCCGCTACCGCCCGGATGTCCTATATTTGCAGTTCCCGCCGCGTTCAGTCCTATTAAATTTCCGAGCACTTGGTTGCTATCGGTGGGATCGTTAGCGTCTCCGAAAATTGAGATACCTGTAACGGCATTACCCGAGATTACATTTCCTTCGCCTGCTGCGGCTCCTCCTATTGTATTATTTGAAGCGCCGTATCTGATCTGAATTCCGTCGCCCCCGTTGCGAAGTGCATTATTGCCGGCAACATCGGTACCGATGTAATTTCCCTTCACCACATTTCCTGTGCAGCCGGTTCCATTAAGGACTATTCCGTGCACCTGCCCCGTAGTAGAGGTATCTCCGTTAGCGGAGATGATGTTTCGTTCGCCTGGAGTTGAGCCGCCGATTGTGTTACCCGATGCCGGTGCCTGAATGAGTATTCCTCCCATAATATTGCCCAGACCCGCCGCACTTGAGGAGTTAGTACCTATAAAGTTGGCAACTATCGTATTGCTCGTTGTGTTAATCATTCGAATGCCGTTTTTATTCCCGCATATTGTATTACCGGCTCCCGGGATTCCTATAAAATTATTATTTGCAGCCTGAGCTATTATTATACCTTCCCCGCCGTTTCCGACGGCAGAAGAGTCCGATGCGTCAAGTCCTATTATGTTTCCGGCGACGGTGTTATTACTGGCGGCTCCGAATAATGAGACACCCTGGTTCTGGTTGCCTGAAACTACGTTCCCCGCACCTGCGGTTGAACCGCCGACAAGAACGCCGGAGGCTCCGTCCAGCGCCACGCCGTCAATATTATTTTTTACGGCCGCCGTGCCTGCAGAGTTAAGACCGACGTAATTACCCTGCACTTTATTGTTATTGTTTGAGGAAGAAGATGTAATATGAACACCGTGTCCCCCGTTGCCTGATATGATATTTCTTTTTCCGCTGTCGGTTCCGCCCACGGTGATGTTTGTACAATTATTATCAATAAAGATACCGTCACTGCTGTTACCTAATGGCCCGCTTCCGCTCGCGTCCGTACCTATGTAATTTGCGTATATAAAATTATTGCTGCAGCCTAGTGTTAATTTGATTCCGTAGTTTAAATTTCCGGATATTAAATTGCCGGCGGAAACATCGCCTATCCAATTATTAGTCCCGGCTTCCAGTTGTACACCGTTATTTTGGTTTGGCACTGAAGCTGTCCCGGCAGAGTTCGTTCCTATATAGTTTCCGATAAGCTTGGTTCCGGTTATGCCGCTTCCGTCAAAAAATACTCCGAACCTAAGGTTGCCCGAAATGATGTTGCGATCAGCGGCAGTTGTTCCGCCTATTACATTGTTTAACGCGCCGCCGCGAAGGATGACACCGTCGCCGTTTCCAATAGCCGCATTACCGTTGATGTTTGTTCCAATTAAATTTCCTATTACCGTATTACCTGTAGAGGAGGAAGTTTGTAATTGAACTCCACCGCCGTCGTTGCCCGAGACCAGGTTACCGGGTCCTACGGTATTACTTTGACTTTCTATATAAATTCCCTGATTGTGATTCGGGAGTGCTGCGGTTCCGGCCGCGTTCGTTCCGACATAATTCCCGGCAACGGAATTATTGGTTGAAGAAGAGGTAATTTGCACGCCGTTGGTAGAGTTCCCCGAAATAACATTGCCGTGGGAAACTGATCCTATTACGTTAGAATCTGCAAATGACAATACAATGCCGGTGCCGTTGGGAACAGCCGCAGTTCCGCCGGGATCTGTACCGACATAATTATCTTCAATAATATTATTGCTCGAATTACCTATATTGATACCTATGGGGTTTCCGGAAATGATATTTCTGCCCGCCGCTGATCCGCCTACCACGTTATTACGGGTACTGCTGGTAAGCCATACACCTCCCTCGCTGCCGTTTCCCATAGCAGTAGTACCGTCGGGCTCTACACCAATGTAATTTCCCTGGATAAAATTATTTGTCGGGCCGTTTACCAAAATACCCGCCTGATAATTGCCCACTATTACATTCCCGTCGCCCTGGTTAGTACCGCCTATATAATTATTCTGCCCGATGCCTATAGTAATTCCCCTCTCGTTCCCGGAACTGTCCTTTGTACCGGAAGCATCCGTACCCAGGTAACATCCGAGCACTTTGTTATTGGATGAAAATATCGAAACGCCTGCGCCTATTCCGTTGTAGTGGAAACCGTAAATGGCAAGGCCTTTAACGACACTGTTTCCGCCGTTAAGCTGTAATCCGTGGCCTGCTACTGGTCCGAGGGAGTCGCCCGCAATCTCTATAAGAGGAGCGTCGGTGTAGCCCGGCTGTGTTGTTCCGTCTATTGTAACGGGATTAGTTATTGCAGGAAGCAGCGATCCGAGCTGAATCTTCTGAACGCCGCCGGGGGCGATGTTAAATGATATGACGGTCCCCGGATTGTGGTTTGCGTAATTGATAGCAGCTCTAAGCGTTCCGCTCCCGGGTGAGTCGCTTGCAGTTGTTACTTCATAAGTCTGTGCCTGTGCAGTAAGAAAAGCAGAGCAAAAAATAATTATAAAAGTTAAGTTTAAAAGTATACGTTTGAATCTCATTTTATTATCTCCTAAAAATGTTTTTTAATCGGATTAAATAGTTGATCCTGTTATACGGTTAAGATTAGCGCTTCAGTTCAACATTTTTAATCTGACCGATAATATTATTGAGATCCGTACCGCCGACGGTTTTCTGATTAAGTTTTGTATTGACCTCCACCGGGAACTTCCCTGCCATTCCTCCGGTTACCCTGTAACTCAAACCGTACTTGGCTTTCTCAAGAAAAACAAGAACATCTTCTTTGTCCTTGAACCTCGGAATATCGCTGTATACTTCTCCAACGGTTCCTATTTCCCCCCCCGGCTGAAGGAATGTAACTTCACTGCCCTGCGACTTTCCTTTTACAAGCTGGTCTACATGCAGTGTAATTTTTGAATATATCCTCGTTTTATTCCTGTTCCACTCAGACCGGATATTCTGAACTTTTCCTACAATTATAAGATCCGATTTTTTTGTGAGTTCCGTAATCCTGCTGCTCTCCTGCGCAAATGCCGTTATACTTATTAAAACGACGAGAATTATTCCCGCTGAAAACAGTCTCTTGAATGAGCCGGTGAACTGTAACATTTCTGCCTCCTGATTTTATTAATTTCTATCAGCATGCAGTAATAAGGTTCGGTTAAAGCCGCTAGCGCTTTAATCATAACCTATTGCTGTATTTCTATTTTATCTTAAAATTAAATTTTAATGATGCGTCCGCACGCATTATTGATGTATTGAGCTTATCCGTTCCAATGTTCATAAACTATTGAAAGGGATGAATAATATTCACTTATTAAAGTAAGTTCCGCGTATAGTATACGAGCGGTAAATTCTTACCGTAATTTGCCGTCCGTAATTATCGTAATGATAGTTACAAGTACTCGTTGGAGAAAAGGATATTGTGAAAAAAGATAAATCTGTAAATCTCGGATCGATTAAAACTAAAATAATATTTCTTCTCAGGAAAAATTCTGGAGGTAATCTTTATAGGAATAAGAATGTACGAAACCGCTTCGTTAATGTAGTAAAGCGTTTTACCCAATGAAAATGAAAAATCACTCCAAAGGGGAATAATGCTTTCAAATGACATTCCCTTTCGACCGTTTCTTCTGATCATAATAAATTAGAGCACGTAAGTTGTATTAATCAGATAGTTCCGCTAATCGGAAAATATATATTAATACTTATGTTTATGTTAATAAAATATCGACGGAAGGTAGTTCCGCTTAATGGTTATCCGCTTTAAGGTGCTAAAAAGTAAGAATTTATTTAATAAAAGGATAGAGAAATTCTATGAAATGCAGATTTTAACAGGTCAGCGGCATTTCCGTATTTTTTGAAAATATTTTGCGCCGGCCGGGTAAATGCTATAAAGTTTCATTCTCTTTGTATAAAGGGGACTAATTAAGATTTAGGTTGCTGTTTATTTCAGCCTTTTTTGCGCGTCCGGTAAGATAGGATATCATAGAGCATTACACCGGCAAGAATTAATACCGCGGCAATCATTCTAATTGAATCTTCCGTTTTTCCTCCTAATTGTTAAAACTCGGACGAAAAATGGCATAACAAGGTAAATTAAATATTAAGCCATTGTTAACTTAGTGTTAATATTATACTCAGCCATAACACGCAATTATGCTGCCGTGCAGTCTTCAGGACCTTCATTTATTCACACGGGATCTTGGTATTCGAGCACCGGCATATGCGACGGTACGGTTACCCGCACGAAAGGCAGCGCGCCGTTATTTATCCAGATCTGCCTCTTTCCTTTTTCGCATCTAAATTCGGCCGTTAAAGTAAGCTCCAGCATTTCGGCCCTGTTTACGGGCTTTGTTATAAGCCCGAATATGGCGTTTTTTGTCGTGCCGTCGGGACCGATAAGTTGTATATAAATTCGCGAGACAACCTTTTTATGTAGCTCGCCCTCTTGCTCCAGACGGCCGTACTTAACCGGAATCTGGCAGCCTTCGTATGTATATATAATACCGAATGAATTTAAGATTTGACTTAGATTTACTGAAATGCCTTTTTCCCTGTCCATTTAACCTCCCGCATAAAGTTAAACATAAAATCAAGAGTTTTAATAACGGGGACTAGAACCGGATATAGAACAGTTAAAAGAATCGGAAGAACTCAAAGAAGGAAGCAGTCATCAGTAATGAATTCAAAAATTGACCGCAACTTTTATTACAAGATAATTACAATTAATATAAGACAAATAATGATCATATGCTAAAATTAATCCTTAATATTTCTCCACATTCCGTTACCCCACTATTCCATTACTCCAAAATTCCATTACTCCACTATTCCATTACTCCACTATTCCATTACTCCAAAATTCCATTACTCCAACATTCCATTACTCCACTATCCCCCGTTTGCCGTGCCCCGTTCAATTTTCTTCAAACTGAATTCTATATCTCCGTATCCAAGAACGTTTCTCAGCAGCCCCATTATACCGCCGCCTTGAACCTCCACATGCATCTTTATTAAGCCGATATTTTTAGCGTACCATTCGGTAATAATATTTTTGGTGCCGTCAGAGGTAGTTAATGTCGATCTTACTTTTACGGCGGTGAACTTTCCCGCGCCTGTAGATAACGTGTCGATGCCGAGGCACTCGCCCGACAAATCCACACTGCTTGTATCACCTCCGCTGAACTGCGCACCGCTCCAGTTCCACTCTCTTCCTTTGTATAACGGGAAAGGAATACGCAGGAGAGGTTTGCTGTAGATGTACGTTCCTTCTTTCGTTATAAAAAGAAGGACTTTAAACTTCTGGTAGGTCCGGTCTATAAAAACACCGCTGCTGTCCACCTCTAATTTCTGACGATATTTAAATCCGTCGGCCGAGTTGCTGAATAAATAAGAATTCCCGTCTCTGGTAATTGACGATTTTGTATCGCCGAATGTTGAAGTATAAAAAAGTGTAAGACGGCCGTCTGTAGGAAAGTACTCTCTTCCGAATTCCCTTAATGATTTATCGGCAGCCTTATTGTTTTCTGTTTCTTTTGATAAGGCGGGCGCTGTAATAATTGAAATTAATAATAATATTCCGGCAGCAGTAATTATTTTGATATTCATCAGCGAGGGTCCTTCTTGTCCGGATACCGGGCGTTAGTGTTAATACGCCGGTATTATCAAACAATTGAGAAAAGATTAATTAATTTTGAGCCTCAGGATACATGTAAGATAGCTGTCCCCTTTTAAGGATTCATGAGTCAGAACACACGGAGAAAAATTAGATTAAACAAAGCACAACTTATCGAAGCGAGATGTAACTTACGCTTTATGGCGACATACTAACCATATTTACGGATAAGATACATTCAGATATTTCAATTATATCATGTCAAAATATTACACAGATGTAAGAAGGACAATGTTCCTGGTTTGGTAACCTCCCCCACCGCTCCCCCTCTCCCTAAGGGAGAGGGGCCAGGGGAGAGGGTTTTATTTAAAAACAATATCAATCAGCTACGTATTTGGATATACTTTCCAACACCCCGGGTAAGTGTTTTTCCACCTCTTCATTTTTAAATCTTATAACCTTTATCCCGAGCGAGTTCAATACAAACGTTCTTCTATTATCCTTTCGTATATTGTATTTATGGATCTCACCATCTAGTTCAATTATTAGTTTTTTTTCATGACAATAAAAATCGGCAACAAAAAAAGTTTCTTTTCCGGTAATATCGTGGAATATCGGATGTTGTCTTCTGAATTTCTTGCCTAAAAATCTATGAGCTCTCAGCGCGGTTCATAGAATCTGTTCATGCACAGTGGAGTTTTTTCTTAAATCTCGGCATATTCCTCTTGCAATTTCGCGTAATTCTTCCTTTTTGTTTAAACTCATCTGACTACGTCCGGCAATAAAATTTTTTATTTGTCGACTCTCCTCACCCCTTCCCCTCTCCCTAAGGGAGAGGGGCCAGGGGAGAGGGTTTTATTTAAAAACAATATCAATCAGCTACGTATTTGGATATACTTTCCAACACCCCGGGTATGTTTTTTTCCACCTCTTCATTTTTAAATCTTATAACCTTTATCCCGAGCGAGTTCAATACAAACGTTCTTCTATTATCCTTTCGTATATTATATTTATGGATCTCACCATCTAGTTCAATTATTAGTTTTTTTTCATGACAATAAAAATCGGCAACAAAAAAAGTTTCTTTTCCGGTAATATCGTGGAATATCGGATGTTGTCTTCTGAATTTCTTGCCTAAAAATCTATGAGCTCTCAGCGCGGTCCATAGAATCTGTTCATGCACAGTGGAGTTTTTTCTTAAATCTCGGCATATTCCTCTTGCAATTTCGCGTAATTCTTCCTTTTTGTTTAAACTCATCTGACTACGTCCGGCAATAAAATTTTTTATTTGTCGACTCTCCTCACCGCTTCCCCTCTCCCTATAGGGAGAGGGGCCAGGGGAGAGGGTTTTATTTAAAAACAATATCAATCAGCTACGTATTTGGATATACTTTCCAACACCCCGGGTAAGTCTTTTGCCACCTCAACATTTCTAAATCTTATGTCATTTATTCCAAGGTGGTTTTACAGATTTTTTCAATTACTTAGTATTATCTATAAAACTCCCCACGTCTTTCTTCATCTTTTCAAGCGAAGGCAGATGCAGGTACATCATATGTCCCGCTTCAAAATAATCGATCTTGATATTCTTTTGAAGTTCCTTTGTCAAGTTAAGGTGAGATACCATGTATTCAGTTGCCAGAGTAGGAGTCGCAAGATCGTAGTAGCCTTGCAGCACAAGTACCTTCAAATGCGGATTCATAGTCATAGCATGTGCCAGATCCACATCCGTGTTTACCAGCCACTGCCCCTCTCCTCCGCCGGGCGCCTTATGCTTCCAGTCCCAGTGCGAGTAAGTTCCTTTTCCGCTGACGTTATAAGTTTTATCCGAACCGAACTTCAGATCGTTGTGCATGTAATTAAGAAATGCCGCGGTGAACGCCGGAGTAATTGCAGCCGACTGCGGATCGTACCTCGCGCCTTCGGAAAGAGGATCAATTGAAGTGCCGAGAAACCTCGCGTCTAATCTGCCGACGGTCTCGCGGCGTTCCCTCAAAAGCTCGGCTGTGTACTGGGATTCTTTTACTCTAAGATTCGCTTTCTTTATATAATCAACCGACAATCCCGTAAATATATGTAGCTGTTCCGCTGTACTGTCGAACTCACCTTCCGGAACGTTATTCCCCATCATTAATACCGAAGTATATTTTCCAAGAGCAAATTTTCTAACCTCGTTAAGAAATGGCAGAAGCTTTTCCGGTCTGTCCGGCAGTGCATGATGATACCATGATACGGCCGCATAAGTTGGAAGGAATAGAGCAAAAGGTCGCTCGTTCCCGGTAATGTCGTCGAATATTGCCCCTATGTCCATTGCCGAAGATACAAGCACAACGCCGTTGAAAGCCATACCGTCGCTCGACTGCAGGTAGTTCACAAGTCCCGCCGACCTGGTGGTACCGTAGCTTTCCCCCAGCAGATACTTGGGAGAATTCCATCTGTTATTATCGCTTACATATTGTTTGATGAACTGCCCCACCGAATGAATATCCTGGTCGACTCCCCAGAAATCTTTGTCCTTCTTCTTACCTACTGCTTTGCTGTAGCCCGTGCCTACAGGGTCTATCATAACAATATCGGTTTTATCGAGCAGACTGAATTCGTTATCGACAATCTTATACGGAGGAGGAGGTGTCGGCGCGGCGTCGGTCGTTACGATACGCTTTGGTCCCATTACACCCATATGCAGCCATATTGATGACGAGCCGGGTCCCCCGTTGTATGAAAAAGTTACGGGTCTTTCGCCGTTGTCCTTAACACCGTCCAGTGTGTAGGCAACGTATCCCATTAATGCTTCCGGTTTGTCCTCGCCGTCCCTTAAAAGCAGCGTGCCTGCTGTTGCGGTGTAATTAATCGTCTTTCCGTTTATTGTTATACTGTGATGAGTAACGGACTGCTCGGCCTTGGGAATTTCTGCGGTTTTGGCGGTATCTTTGCTGATCAATTCAACGTTTTCAGCAAATATAGATTGTGAAAAAGTTAAGAGTAAAACCAATAAAATCGTCCATAAAGATTTATTCATCTTAGTTGCCTCTAATTATGGGTGAAGAAAAAAAGTTTAATAATTCTAAAGATATTTGCAGTTATTAGCTTAAATGTCTTTTTACCGGCTTAAGCGATATATAATTGATAGAATATATAAAACAAACATATTAATCGATTCGTATTTTCAATATAGTAATTAATATTTTATCTGAAAAAATTATAATAATATTCCGTTTGTTCGATACAAATCATTAAATTTTATTGTTGTATCTGCTTGTAATAATTGTTTTTGAAAAATAGGTAAGTGATGGATATTTTATTCTTCGAAACACCGAAAGATCTGCGCCGGTGGTTTATTAAAAATCACGGTAAACTCGACGAGCAGTGGATAGGGTTTTATAAGAAAGGGTCGGGAATAAAATCTATTACGTGGCCAGAGTCGGTTGACGAGGCTCTTTGCTTCGGATGGATCGACGGCATAAGGAAATCTATTGATGAAAAAAGTTATAAGATAAGATTTACACCGCGCCGTCCCGGAAGCATCTGGAGTGCGGTAAACGTTAAACGCGCCGGAGAATTAATAGCTCTTGGGAGAATGAAACCATCCGGATTAAAAGTGTTTCAGAGAAGAGACGAGAAGAAAACCAACCGTTATTCCTTCGAACAAAAATCAGTAAAACTTAATCCATCATACGAAAAGAAATTTAAAGAGAACAAGAATGCATGGCAATTTTTCAAAGGACAGGCACCTTCGTATAAAAGAACTGCGGTATGGTGGGTAATGTCGGCAAAGAAGGAAGAGACACAGATCCGCCGTTTAACTGCATTGATAGAGGCTTCAGAAAAAAAGAAAAAACCTTCCGCATTTATTTGAAGGATGATTGAGGTGAGTAAAATAATCCGTAAAATTACGCGGGGAGGAGAATGATCCCGTCCCCGCTGGTAGTCGATTAGAAGAGTAATATATTTATTAATCTATCAATTCTACTTCCACGGTACCGCCGCCGGCCTGCGCCCCCAGTTCGGAATGGCTTTTAACAATTTTTCCGCCTGCTTTATCAACCCACATTAACGTTTGTTCTCCTCCCTCTGCGGGGGCTATCTTTAATTTATACGTATCGTAATCCTTTCCGCCTGCGGTTACCTTCTCACTCCCGGTAACTTCAAGCAGCATTTTCTTCGCGATACCCTTCATCAAATCTATTTGATTAAAAGCGGCTTTGTAGCCTTCCTTCAACGGAAGAGAACAGATCGCAAGATCAACGCTCGCTCCTTCCGACAATGCCGGTGAGTCATACTTTATGTTCAGCGGTATCTGCTGCGGCCCCGCAATAATTTTGCCTACGGCGGCATCGGGACCGAATTTAATATTAACCGTTGCCTGGCCCCGTTTGGCGGCACGACTAATAGGCAGCAATGTGGACGCGTCAATATCCAAAGTGTCGTATCCGCCCAACCTACCCGTCGCAACATCGGCTATTCTCCATATGTCTTTACCGTCCGCCTGCATTTTTACTATCTCTCTCTTAAGATTCGTTTGAATATTTTGTCCTTGTACATTTATCTTAATCGAGTAACTGGACTGCCCAGGATTAACTTTAGAACCGTCAAACTTCGTTAAAAACTCTTCTGCTTCTTTCGTTTCGTTTTTCTTCGGAAGAGAAACGGTGGAAACATCAACCATCAGCTTATCGTATTTTTCTTGAATATCCGCGGGCATATCTTCCTGGTATCTCCCCCCAAGATGTTGTGAAAAGAACTTCTCCATAGCGGCGAACATCGCGAGCCTGTTTTCTTTTCCCCTGAAACCGTGACCTTCATCCGGCGCAACCATATATTCTACTTCTCTTCCAAGGTCTCTAAGCGCAACTACAATCTGATCGGATTCCGCTTTGTTAACGCGGGGATCGTTAGCGCCCTGCACTACAAACAGCGGAGCCTTAATGCTGCCGGCCGAAAAAAGCGGGGACTCTTCTTCCATTCTCTTCACGTCATCGGGATCATCAAGGCTTCCCACCCTCACATCAAAAATTATCTTTAAGGGTGCCCAGTACGGGGGAATCGATTTTAGCAGGGAAATAATGTTGGATGGACCTACAATGTCAAAGCCCGCCGCGTAAAGATCCGGTGTAAAAGCCAGCCCGGCAAGCGTTGCGTATCCGCCGTAGGAACCGCCCACTATACCTATTTTATCCGGAGCAGAAATACCCTCTCCTATTAAATAAGCGACGCCGTCTGTAATATCCTGCTGCATTGTACCTGTTCCCCACTCTTTGTTACCGGCGTTCAGAAATTTCTTACCGTATCCGGCAGAGCCTCTGAAGTTAGGCTGCAGAACGGCATATCCGCGGTTGGCGAGAAACTGAACGAACGGATTGTATCCCCAGTGATCACGTCCCCACGGTCCGCCGTGCACAAGCAGCAGTGCGGGAAGATTCTTTGCGGGTATTCCCTTTGGTATGGTTAAATAAGCGGGTATCTTTAGGCCATCCTTTGCGGTGTATGTTACGGGAACCATCGGCGCCAGATAATCGCTGTTCAACTTAGGTCTAGATTTATATATAAACTCAGCTTTACCGGTTTGCCTGTCGAATAGATACGTCGATCCGGGATCAACGTCTTTTGTAACTCCCACCAGCCATAAATTCTCGTCCGCAGTCATCGACTTAATGAAAATGTTGCCTCCCGGAAGCGCCTTCTCAAGTTTTTTATAATCCGCCGCAAAAGCGGACTGTTTCGGATACACTCTTCTTTTCTCTCCGGTATAAAATGTCGCAAGTATCTCGTTGGTTTTATCTGAGAAAAGCGCTCCGTCTATGTCTACTTCGTTAAGGGGATCTTTGTCGATGAGCTTTGTCTTACTGGTTTTAAGATCAAAAAGAACAAGTTCGGTTTTGTCTATGTCTCCCTTGTTCGTTTCCATATAGAATGATTTTCCGTCCTTAGTAAATCTATCGGGACCGGCGCTTTCCTCATTATTTACCTTATAGATCTGTTCGAGTTTGTCTCCGTCGACCTTTAGAATTTCCGTACCTCCGTCTTCCGTGGTTCTTAACCCTAATTTCAGGTTACCGTCGAGATCGAAATACCAGGCGGCCATATTATCATTATTTTTTCTTACTAGCGTTCTCTCCCCGGTAATAAGATTCAATCTGTAAACATCGTGAAGAGACGCGTCCCTGTCGTTCAAACCGATAATAATTTCATTCGGATTATTTAAGGGACATCGTAAATGAAGCTCTTACTCCTTTATACGGCGTAAGATCGCGTGAAGGCGGAACAGGACCGCCGCTCTGCGACTGGATCAACCGCATATATCCTGTAATTCTCATCTCCCCCTTTATCCTGTACATACAGAATATACTTGCCGTCCCTCGACCAGAAGTAGCCCGTAACAGGCCGGAGAGAATCGGCAGTTACTGGATGCGCATCCTCGAATTTTTGTCCGCGTTCCTTCACCCAAATATTAAGGATGTTGTTGAATGGTTTAAAAAGGAGATGTAATTGCCATCCGGTGATATTTGCATACCCGCAATTTCCGGATCGCCTAAGAACAGGTCTCTGTCTATAAGCGGCGGTAATTGAGCAAATACTTGTGACCCGAAAATCAAAAAGAAAAGGGCCAATACTCTGATCATGTTAATCATATGATTACCCTATATTTTGTTGATTTAAATGATTTATGCATACGTCCCCGGTATAGGATATGCGTGTAACGGGACAGGAAAATGAAGATTGGAATAGGAATAAATTACAAAACGATTTCTTCTGTCTCAACAGAAAAAACTTATCAATGGATAAATATAACAAAACTTCTGAAAAGGGAAAGCCATGCCCGGGAAAGGGGGACGAAGAAGTGCATTTATTATCTACGCAGGATTGGGGAAATCCGAACTCACCCTATATCCCTCTCTTTGATGAAGGGCCTGCTTGCCGGGAACTAGAGTAAGACAGCTAGAATTATTTAAGAAAGATAAGAATTGATAATATTTAAAATATTACTGCCGCAGACAGAGTGGCACCGACCGACTTAAACGAACTATAATAAAAGTCCAGTTTAATTACACCCAGAATTCTCGAAATACCGGCATATACTTCCCAATAAGGTTTCTGCTGTGTAAGCTCGCTAAAATATTTGGAGTCGTTCCAAATTCTAAGAACGCTGCCGCCTGTTACGATGTCAAGGTCGGAATTGGTTAGAAAGTCTAGGCCCAGTGCCTGAAAGATTATCGTTCGCCAGTTATGCTCCGCGTGAAAAGCAATCATCTTATCACCGGTAAATCTGTACGGACTTAGTCCTTTGAACGCAGTTGCCGGAGAATAAACACCCATTGCCGCAACGGGAGATAAAATATGCTGCACACCGTAATCCCCTTTTAGGTACGAAGCTTCCGCGTTAAGCAGAAGGTAGGGAGAAAGGAACAGTTCGTTATAAAATGTTTTTATCTTTAACTGACCCGCGGCATACATTTTTGTATAATTAAAATCACTGTTTAAGAACGGACGCGATAATTCGATGCCGGCTATAAGACAATTCTGGGGAATAAACTGAATATCATAAGGAGAATTATTTATCTGCAGCGATAATCCTATTCTCGCGTCCCGGCCGTCGTCTATTTGAGGATTTATTCTAAACAGTTCCTTGCGTTTTATTATTTGAAATTTCTTATAATAATTATTTACGGATGCCTGATTTTCCGACACGTAGTCTAAAGTTAAAGACACGTGCCTGCCCAATTTTTTCATCGCTCTTATTTTAAATCCGTCGGCAAGGTAATAATTATACTGGTCGTTAAATCCGAGTGATATCGCGGCCGAGTTAAGAAATCTTGAATAAGGATCGATGATCTGCCATTCTTTCAGCATTCTGTAATATTCAAAATCCGCCGCATCGATAAATGATAATTTCGGTCTGAAACCTAATTGAATGGCGCCTATGCTTTTCTTCAATCCGAAAGAATAGCCCGCTGTAATATTTGTATAAAGCTTATTTTTTAAGAAATCATGTTTATATTTTCCTCCGAGTGAAATATAACCGGCCCGGTTGTTATCAAAATAAACGTGATCGGTCATAAAGCCCGATAATTGGCCGAACCAACCTTTGCCTGATGATTTTTTCTCACCTGAACTGACTTTCGCAAATCCGGCGAGCGCTCCGGTAAGCTTAATTGATTTATCAATAGTCATGGTGCTGTCCAGCTCCGCGAAGGCTTTCACTTCCGAATCAGTCAGCGGAATGGGCCGCATCTTTTTTATATCCTCGTCGGATATTTCCGCCGGCTTAATTTTCCTCTTCGAGGTATCCGATACAAATCCGCCGAAATTTGACCTTACTGCGTGAAGAACCGAATCAGGTAAGGGTTCGTTGATTTTATAACCGGTTATGCTATTGATAGTCTGAAACGACATAGGCTCAAAGCCTATGAGTCCTCCGAAATTCATTCCGAACGAAGCGTCAAGTTCTACATAATCCGGCAGCCAATAACCGTCGTATTTATTAAGTGTCTGTTTGAAGTTAAATGTCAACTGATGAATATACGGGAACCTTACGCCTTCGCTGGCATGTAAATCAACCTTTGTAATAGAATAACTTTCACCGTCAATATAGATGGTGCCGGCTACGAGGGGCTGAATTTTAGAGAGCGGTATTACCTTTATAATGTATACAGGAGCGCCGTCGGTTTTTATTATGTTAAGAAGCTTGTAATCATAATAATCGAAGGCATTGTCGGCTATAGGAAGATAAACTTTATTCATCAAAAGCGATAAGGTATCCGCCGAAAAATCTATCATGTATTTATTTGTAAAATCGGAAGTAACGTTTATCGTGTGATTGAATTTCTTCTGATTCTCGGTGCGGTGAATTTTTAAGATGAATTCTTTTTCCCAGTCCCCCGGCTTTGAGAAGCCTTTAATAAATGATTCCTCCACAAGCGCTATTTCCCCCGCCGATTTAACCACGTTCTTACAGTACACGTTGTACTCGTAATCGTTCAGACCTTTCCTGTTGATCTTCTTTCTTCTTATCGCCTCCCGGATTATTGCGTAAGCCGGATCTTCCGATGTAACAACCACGTCGGGAAGAACAACCGGCTGCTTTACGAGCTTGACTAAAAGTTTATCCTTTGCGGGAACCGATATCTTAAGAGTGTCGGTTCGATAGCCGACGTACCTCATAATGATAACATAGCTGCCGGCCTGAAGCTTAAATTTGAAATTACCGTCGAGGTTGGTTACCGTTCCCTGGTTCGTTCCCGCCAAAAGAATGGATGTATAAGGAAGCGGACTGCCGGACTCCGAATCCAGCACTTTTCCCGAAAATTCATACAGCTGTGCGTGTATTGTTCCGGCAAAAATTAGTATAAGTGCGACTAAAAGTTTCATTTCCCCGCGCGGATTTTTTTAATAGACGAAACAAATATATAAAATGTTACAGAATTTCCCCTTTGACGGTCGAAGTAACGAGAAATAATTTTCATTTTCCGATAATTCGCTGCGCTTTCCGGTTCATTTTAAAGAAGGATAGGCGCGCACAAAAAATATTTTTTCGTATACCGGTCTGAAAACTAATTCTTTATTGAATAATGCAGTCTTTTAAATATTATATAATTGTTTCCGTATTCAATCGGCATCGTGAACTCGCCCGGCTCAAGTTTCAACAGTTTTTCCTGCATCTTGAGTGTATAGCGGTGCAGATTCACATGTCCGAGCATTCCGTAAGTATTCTTCGATTTACTGATGGAACATTTTTTCGCCAGACTGCCGAAGTCTTCTCCTTTTTTAAGCGCCTCGTAAACCGAGTCTGCTGTGGATTTCTTAGGGCAAAGGATCTCCGCAAGATTTATGTACTCCGGTTCTGCAAATTTTAAAATTATTTTCCTTCTGATCAATGTCCTTATTGCTTTACCCGCGAGCATAGCAGGCGAGAAATGCCATTTGGCAAGCGCCAATACCGCGAGAGAATCCCACTGCGGGCTGCCGCTTTGTGTAAGAAGGTTAACTCGGCCAACCGAGCCGTCTTCTTTAATCATCATATCGGCTTCAATAATAAAGTCTGTTTTATAAATTGATGCGGGAACTGTCGGCAGCTGATATATTTCGAGAAGCTGCGGAGGAACGATGCTGTCCTCCGGCCTCGTGGCACAGCATCCTGCCAAGAAGATAATTCCGAGCAGAAATACTATATATTTCATTATTCCCCTCCGAATCTATTTTAATTAGTAAATATTACCGTCTCCTTTTTTAGTAAGATTTACAAACTCTCCGCAACTATCCCACTCTTACTCTTGCTCTTACTCTTAATCTTACTCTTAAATCCAAACTCCCCCATTCATATACCTTAAGTCCCTCAAGAAATAAAAAGGATTAGAAAATTTAAGTGTAAGTCAAAATCTGGGAATAGTTTTTAATAAAAATAAAAGATCTACGGGTTGAAGATTGCCGGCGAGTCCGGTTTTGGCGGTGACAAAATATCGGCGCACTATTCAGCCCGATGATTTGATATGATTAAACAAAACAATAAATAAATCAAAAGTCAATGATTAAAGAGCTCTGTAGATGATAAAGTCCGACAAGCGGTAACTTTTTAAGATGTTTTTATCCGGGCGGATGGAGCTGATTCTAAATTAACGTCAGAAAAAGAATGTATTCGTCACAGCTTCCCGGAATCCGGTTTAGTCGTACACTAAAAAGGATTTCCTCACATTAAAATTAAACTTTTTCTTTAAAAGACATCTCTCTATTTTCTAAGGCTGGTGAAAGCTGGTGCCTATAAATTTCAATCCGTCGGCTAAGCCGCTGCGCCAATACGACCAGTGATGACCGCCGTCTCTCACCCTGTATTCATGCGGAATGTTCATATCCCTCAATAATATATGAAATGATGAGTTGCCTTTATAAAGGAAATCGTCGTCGCCGATATCAATATATAATCTCACGCTTTTTATAGCGTCGATGTCGGAATTTTTAACAATGTAGAACGGATCATTTTCTTTGAACTGTTCGGTGATCCTGTCCTTACCCTTAAAATCCGGCCCGAACACAACACCGAAAACCCTTTTCCATGTATCGTCGTTCATATTAATCATTTCGTCGTCGGTGTAAATGCCGGGACTGAACGCGACGCACGCGGAAAACATATCGGGATGTTTAAGCGCGTAGACTAAAGAACCGTATCCGCCCATTGAAAGTCCGGCTACCGCCCTGTACCTTTTCTCCGGTCTTATCCGGTAATGACTTTCTATATAAGGGATGAATTCCTTAATAAAGAAATCCTCATATTTAACCGAGCCGTCGTAGTTATTCACATACCAAGAAAGTCCCGCGTCCGGCATAACCAGAATCATCGGAGGAATTTCTCTTTTAGCTATCGCGTCGTCGGCTATCATATTTGCCTCTCCGAACTGCAGCCAGCCGGTATCGTTGTCGGTGTAACCGTGGAGAAGGTATACCGCCGGGTAATATCTGTCGGATGATTCATAATCAAAAGGAAGATAGATGGTATACCTGACGTCTTTATTTAAAATCTTGCTGTGGACCGTAAGCCCTTCTTTTACAAAACCCCTGCTTACCTGTGCGAAAGAGGAGAAGGAAAACAGAAATATTACTGCTGCGGCTAAGTACAACTTGGATGATCTCATTTGCGGCTCCTCCGAAAGTTGAAATGAATCTCGCAACTAATTTAATTAAAATACTGAATGATGAAAAATCAAATCCGAAGATCGTCACACGGCCCGGTGGTTTGGGAAAAAAGATCGCGGTTTTTCATCACATACAATTAATATTTAAATCCGAATATTCATAAATTTACGAAGTTATAATCAAGTATTCTAATCCCGGAGGTAAAATGAAAATAAGGATTACCCGTCTCTCGTTAGTCTTAATTCTCTTCATTACTGTTTCCGCCGTACCGCAGGAAAAGGACAGCACAAAAGAGAAAGCACCCAGGCATACTTTTACTATGCTTCATGAAATCGGCGCCACATCGGTAAAGAATCAGGCGAAGACAGGCACATGCTGGGATTTCGCCACCCAGTCATTCCTAGAAAGCGAGCTTATGCGGATGGGCAAGGGGAAATACAATCTTTCCGAAATGTTCGACGTCCGCTATACTTACCCGCTGAAAGCCGAAAGATACGTAAGATATCACGGTAAGTATCAATTCGGTGAGGGTGGGCAGGCGCACGACGTACTGAGTATCTTCGATAAATACGGCGCTGTTCCCTATTCGGTTTATCCGGGGCTCCAACCCGGCGATTCTCTTTACGACAATACCGAGATGGATGCCGTTTTAAAATCCGTATTGAAGACAATCGTAGAAAGGAAAAAGATCTCTCAGAATTATAAAGAAATCGTAAAAGATATCTGCGACATTTACTTCGGAAAGGTTCCCGAAAAATTCGAATACAAAGGAAAAGAATACACACCCAAAAGTTTTGCCGAAAGTTTAGGCATCAATACAAAGGATTATGTTGAGATTACGTCGTACACTCATCACCCGTTTTATTCCAAATTTATACTTGAGGTACCGGACAATTGGGAACAGGGCGAATATTATAACGTGCCGCTCAACGATCTGATCAGCATTATGGATAACGCATTGAAGAACGGATATTCCATTGATTGGGACGGCGACGTCGGCAAGGATAATTTTTATAGAAAAGAAGGTTACGCCGTAGTA
>CAWBBX010000114.1:0-19956 GCA_963787005.1 uncultured Bacteroidota bacterium | reverse complement strand
GGTTCCTTAATTAATTTAACAAGAGTACTTATTTTTTCGCCAAAAGATACTGCCACCTGTCCACCATGTATTTAAATAATGTAATTAGTAAAACGGATTTCATCATCATGCCGAACTGCGAGCCCGCCTTGCGCGAAAATCCGATTGAAAAAGTCGCGATAGTATAAGATATCAACGTTGCAAGAGCCGAGCCGATTATTCCCCACAACGGAATAAATATAAGATTTAATATAACATTAATTACCATGCCCGCTAAGGTACGGTAAAATGAAACTTTTGTAAGATTTTCGTTTATAAGGAATTGACTGCTTGCTACCCCCAGAAATACCGGGATTCCGGCCCAGATATAAATTGTAAGCACGGCTGCAGAGGGTGTGTATTCGGGTCCCAAAAGGACACTGATTATTAATCCGGAAAATATTGTAATCGGAACCGCGATAGCAATTGACATCCAGGTTAAAATGTCGTAAAGCTTCTGCAGCCTGTTAAGATACAGAACATTGCTGTTCTTCTTAGCATTTATAATTGCCGGGAAAAGTGAGGTGCAGATAGCCATCGGCACAAAATACCATGCTTCCGATATTCTGACCGCGGCAGCGTAATATCCTACTTCCGAGCTGCTGAGCATTTTCTTAATAAGTACCTGATCTATCTTCATATACACGGCAATTACAAGTCCCGACAATATAAGCGGCCATGAATCATTCAGCATACTCATCGCTAATTTTTTATCGAATTTCCACCTGGATATTTTGTGACCTTTCTTTCTGTATGCCGCAACAAATCCAATTGAAATGAAAGCGTATTCCAACGACGTAATGGCCGCAAAATAAATGAGGGAGGCGCCCGATATAACAAGTACAATTTTTATTACCGAAGACAGAATCATTCCGTAAAATTGAGCTAAAGCCGAAAATTTAACTTCAACTTTAGCCTGGAAAAACAGATCAATTACGTTGAGAGTTTGAAATAGAGTAGAGGCTGAAATTACAAAAATCAGAATTACGTTAAACGAAGATTCGGAAGTTGCGAGGAGTACAAGAGAAATAATTACTACCGACCCGAATCCGCCTACCAATTTCATTAATAACGCGGATCCCAGAAGCGAGTCTTTATTTTCCGGCTCGCGGACAAGCTCCCTTATTAAAATATTATCTAACCCCAGTGTGGAAAAGGCGGCGAACAATCCTACAAAACTAATTGCATAACTCAGCAGACCGAATTCTTCGGGACCGAGATACCTGATGACGTAAATATTAACAAAAAAACTGATCAGCAGCTTCAAGACTTTAGCCGAAAAAAGCCAGGAAGTATTAGCAAAATATTTCTTGAACGCTATTGAGCTGAAATCGATTTTTGTGTTTATTTGATCTTGTTCTCCCAATTAATCCCTAAGCCTCTGCAGGTATTGAATTTTCCTTGCCCTTATATTTCAGAAGAATTGAAATAATTAGTCCTAATATTACAAGGGAGCTCAGTATCAGTGCTATGTATTTAGATATATAGAAAGTTGTCGGTGCATATTTAAATTCGACAGTATGCTGCCCTTTCGGAACAACGATCCCCATGAAATCGTGATCAGTGCGGTAAATCTTCGTCTTGCTTCCGTCTATGTAAGCCTGCCAGCCCACGGGGAAATAAGTATCTCCGACGAAAAGGAAATTATTACCGGAAGCGTTAACCTTCATATTAATTTCCTCATCCGCATACTTAACAATATTTACCGACGCTGTTGAATCGAGCGGATCGACCTCGGGAGCAGCGCCTTTAACATACGCTTTATTCTTCGGATCGAACGAATTGTTCTTTATAGCGTGAAGAATATCGAGCTCCGGCATTGATGAAACACTGTCTACAAAATACGCTCTCGGAAGAGCGTCGTAATTTTTATATACTATTTCTTTATTGCTTTTATCGATGGCCAGGAGTCCGGCAAATGGAAGCGATCTATCGGCTACGATGTATTTTACGTTCGCCAGATTCCACAATGTTGGGTTAGCCGGACCGATAACATCGATCAGGTCCTGGTAAGCTCTCGGCTTTATGGCCGAATAGCCGTAAAAATCCTCCACCATAAAATAGGCGTTGTAGTTGGAGTTATTGTTGAACGATCCGAGTGAGCCGTCCTGTTTAAGATTGAGCATCCTGAACGGCTGCTTGTCTTTTTGATTTTGAATTACCGAAATGTAATGCGGCTTATTGAAGAGATTATTAATATCAGGATTGTCGACAAACTTCTCGCCTCTCGCGTCGATTCTCCAGAGATCGAACACGGTCAGCACAATTACAACTATTACAAAAGCATCTTTGCTAATTTTCGAATTAACATAACCGAACGCGGCCCAGAAAGTAAGTGACAGCAGAGCAAAGGCTACAAGCAGATCTCCTTTAAACATATCGGCAGTGTAGCCGGCAAGAGCCTGGAACTGACGGGCCATCTGCGGCCTGCTGCTCTGAAGAGAAGCGGCGTAATCGTTTACTCTTCCCGTAAACCAGTCCGTTATAGAACCGCCGAGCAGAAGAGAAAGAATAAATATTCCGGTAAATATAAACGCGAGATATTTAACAAGGTTTATCAGCTTGGTGTTCTTGTCTTCCCTGAGAGAGATTATCTTCATAAGCCCAAGTCCCGCCAGAATCGGGAAGCTGAGCTGGACGAGCACGAGGATCATCGAGGGCACCCTGAACTTATTAAAGTAGGGGAGATTATAAAAGAGAAGATTGAACAACACCGGAAAATTACTACCGAAAGAAAGCAGCAGTGCAATTCCGGTCAGTACGGTAAGGAAACGAACCATCGGCTCCTTCCATCTTGAGTATATAGCGAAAAGTCCCAGGAAAAACACCAGAATTCCCATATACATCGCAACATCAACAAACGGCATTTGTCCGAAATAAGTATTTACGTCGACTTCACGGCCCTGTGTTAAAGGTCCTGAGTAAGTAGAGTTTCCGAATCCGAAATACGACGGGACGACAAAAGTCATCATTTCTCCCGGAGAGAAAGACCACATAGTATGATAATCGTAATAAGCAGATGATGAAGGATTGTTCTTGGCGTTTGAAGCTTCTACTATGCTCTCGCCGCCGCGAGTGGAGAACGGCGTGTATTGATATATCTGGGTAATATTATCGGATTGAATGAGAAGCGCTATTACGGTGGCTACAATGAAAGCGCCTGCAGAAGTTAATATCTTCTTTCTTAATTCCGAATCCTTCCTTGCAAGAGCGCTTATGATGAAATATAAATAGTAAATGCCGACGGCAAAGAGAGTGTAGAAGATAATCTGCACGTGGAAACCGAGCAGTAATATCTGGAAGGAAATTATCATAAGAAGAAAATCTATTAGCCTGAATTTTTCCTGCATCCTGAACAGCAGCAGGAATATTAATGGGTACATACAAATCGACGTAAGTTTTGTAACGTGTCCGATATAGAGAAATACTATAAGTCCGGTGCTGAACGAGGTGGCCAGCGCAGTAAAGAGACTCACAAGAGTATTCTTAGTTAAATATTTCATCAGCAGATATGAAGTGATAGCAAGCAGGATGAGGTAGAAGCTCCACATCGCGTAACCGACAGAGAAGAAGGAGGAGAAAGCGCTTCTTACGGCCGTAAGTCCGACGTAAATTAGGTTGAACCATTTATACCCTGTAGCGATCGAATATGCGGGCATACCGCAAAATATCAGAGGATTCCACAGAGTATAGCCGTCCGTATGGTTATTTAAGTAGTTCTGCATGCTGTGGCTGGCGATAATATCGCCCGACTCAAACGTCTTTCCACCGAAATACAGCGGGTTCAGGAAAATCAAAAACAATATCAATATTACCAGAATTACGGCAAGTATGTGATATTTCTGAGGAAGTATTTCTTCCAAGCTGAAGTTCGACATAAAACCGGAATTCTTCGAGGATGCGGTTCTCGCGGTCTTTTTGCTTTTTGCCATTAAAACACCGTGTGGTTAATAATTCTAAAAATTTACTTTCTTACTATTATATTTATCCCGGCACCGAGCTTATTCTTCCCGAGATAATCCGCGTACATCATACCAAATGTAAAGATAAATGTAACTAGATAATAGAACGGTAGAAGTATCAGAAACAATTTGGATTTGTTGAGAAGCAGCATAGGATATTTAATACCCAGCCGCCATGCCTTGTCGCCCCAGAATCCGTAAGTATACCTGTAGCGGAAAACGGTAAAACCGAGCGGAGTCAATTTTTGTTCGAGGTCTTCGTAAGAATAACCGTCCCTCGCGTGCTCGCCGATAAAACTCTCCTCGCTGTCCTCGTGCACGTCGCTCCCTCCGTGGATCGACGGAGTGTTTATGAGAAGGAAGCCGCCGGGCTTTAGTGCTTTGTAGAAGTTCCCGAAGACTTTAACGTCGTCTTCTATATGTTCCATTACATCTACCGAGACAATCAGATCGAATTTGTTCTCGTGATCTATTTGTGTGAGGTCCTCTATTCCGAAGCTGACGTGATTTAGTTTCTTACCCTCGAAGAATACCTTGCTGTCCTTAATCCACTTATCTTTGACGTCGATTGCGTAAATATTGTTCGGCTGCAGCTTCTTAGCCATGAAATAAGCATACTGCGCATAGCCCGTGCCGGCGTCGTATATGCTGATTTCTTTATCGCCTAAAATTCTTCTGAGGTTCCGAAGCTCTCTTCTTACGTACCATGAGCGGAGGAACATAACGTCAAGCATCTTATAGAACAGGCTTCTGAGCACAGGGTATTTTCTTATTACCGCCGCAAAAACATCTTTAATTGGATCGTAATACATTTTTTAAATATGGAATATGGTTGATGGAAGATGGAACATGTTATTTTTTTCCGGCATTAAACCTAATTGTCGTAAATATTTTCTTTAATTCCAGACTTTCGTTCAATAATCTTTTTAATTCTTTATTTGTTTTACTATTCGGCAAAATTTCGTTTAACACTCTATACCAATAATTACTTTCTCGCAGTTCTTTTAATACAACCCCAACTTTATGTATAAAATCTTTTTTTGATTCAGCGGCCTGCGCTTCCTCATAATTCGCCCCGGCAGAAGTGGAAGCCTTTGCTAATTGAAAAATAATTATTTCGTATACTTTATTATTCGGAAGTCCAAATAAAAACCTAAGAGTATCTACACCAAATGAAAAAGTTCTATCAAGTAATTCTTCAGTCTTCGGATTCATAATACACCCCCATGTTTTATAAAATCCATTTAATTTCTAAGTTTGCAATTTATTAAAGTGCCATATTCCATCTACCATATTCCATATTCCATCTACCATATTCCATATTCCATCTACCATATCCCATCTTCCATCTACCATCTACCATATTCCATCATCCATCATTCCCAGCATACCCTCAACAAATTTACTCCAGGAATACTTCTCGGCTTCGGGTATTATATTTTCAACAAAAGAGCTTTCCAGGTTTTCGGAGTAAAATTTTTCTATAGCTTCAGCAAGCGCGGCGGGATTTTCCTTCTCTATGATGAATCCCGTCCTTCCGTTTTCGATCACTTCTCCCAGTCCGCCCACGTTTGTTGCAATTACCGGTTTGTGGAAATTCATGGCTATTTGAACAATGCCGCTCTGCGTCGCCGATTTATAGGGCAAAATTACACAATCCGCCGCTGAAAAGTAAAACTTAACTTCCGAAGTGGGAATAAAATCAGTGCGAAGATAAATCAAATCGGAGATACCGAGCGATTTTATTTTATTCAAATACCGGTCGGCATTGGAATAAAACTCTCCTGCTACAATTAATTTAACATTTACCTTCGATTTTAAAGTTCCCATCGCATCCAGCAGAACATCGAGTCCCTTGTAATTTCTGATAAAACCGAAGAACAAAATCAGCTTATCATCTTTAATATTAATTTTTTCCCTAGCCACATTTTTATCTAACGGCTCGCCGAAATTAGAATAAACCGGATGAGGCAGAACTTTATTCTTCCTACCGGGAAACATTTTTACAAGATCATCTTTTACCTTCTCCGAAAGAAGCACAAAATAATCCGCGGCGTTGAAAAAATATTTTGTGAAGACCTTATCGCCTGGTTTTCTTTCGTGAGGGATAACGTTGTCGCATATTACCAAAGACTTCGTTTTTCCGTTGCGGCGTGCTATTCTTGTTATCGTGCCGAAACAGGGCGCGAAGAAAGGCATCCAGTATTTATATACGATGAGATCCGGTTTTTCTTTTTTAAGATGAAGGCCTACCGAGATCCAGTTGAAAGGATTGATCGAATCAACCATAACTTCGGTAGGAATCTTTTCGACCGTATCACTGCTTTCGAGCTGCGATTTTCCGGGAAAGAGAATTGAAGGGTACTGCCTTTTGAAAGTCAGTACATTTACTTCGTGCTCTTTAACAAGCTCTTTGTATAAAAGACCAATGAAGTGGGCTATTCCGCCTCTCAGCGGATAGGCCGTAGAAAGGATTGTAATTTTCATTAGGCTGGGATTCCCGGAATAGTTAACAAAATGCCCCCGCAGGCAACCGGCATTTTTTCTTTAACAATAAGATACTTCCGATGCAGGTTTTCTATTCTATTCAACAGGAAGTACCTTTATCCCTTATCCTTTATGATATATTCTTTTTCGTCGTAATAATTGCGCACCAGCATCTCGCCCAAAAGTCCGACCGAGAAGAACTGCACACCTACGATAATCAACAGAATACCCAGAAACAGCATCGGCCTGTTGCTGAGCGGATGTCCCATTATCCAGTCGTAGGTAAGATAGCCGTTGACTAAAATACCTACAAAGAATGCCAGCGCCCCGAGAAAGCCGAAGAAATGCATCGGTCTCTTTATATATCTTGTAGAGAAGATAACCGTGATCAGATCAATGAAACCCTTGAAGAATCTCGAGATGCCGAACTTCGTTTTTCCGTAGCGCCTCGGGTGATGCATTACCACAATCTCGGCGCAGGAAAATCCTTCCCAGTCGGCCAGCACCGGCACGTACCTATGCAACTCGCCGTAAACTTTAATATTGTCCACCACTTCTCTCCGGTATGCTTTCAAGCCGCAATTGAAGTCGTGCAGCTTTATCCCGCTCATTATTCTTGTAACAAGATTGAAAAATTTAGACGAATATTTTTTGATGAACGGATCGTGTCTTTTCTTTTTCCAGCCGGAAACAAGATCGAACCCTTCTTCTAGCTTTTTAAGAAGATTGGGTATCTCGTTGGGATCATCCTGCAGATCGGCGTCCATGGTAACGACAACGTCGCCGGTAATGTTCTTAAATCCAATTTGAAGAGCGGCTGATTTGCCGTAATTTTTTCTGAAGCTGATATATTTGAATCTTCTGTCCTGCCTTACAATTTCTTTTAATACTTGAAGGGATTTATCTGTGCTTCCGTCATCGACAAAAATGATTTCGAAAGCAATATTAAACTGCTTCAGTGCTTTTTTCATCTCATTTACGAGCGGAACGAGAGATTCTTCCTCGTTAAACAAAGGAATAACAATAGATAATTTCTTAAACTGCGATCTTTCTCGCGGTGAATCCTGCGGATAGCGCTTTTTATAGTATCTTCTGCGCCTGTTGTAATGTGGTTTACCCCCCTGCCCTTTGACCTGTGAGCCGTCGTCGTTAGATTTATCGTGCCCTCCCCCGCCTTGAGAAGCCGAGGGTGTCTGAGTGTGAGGCGTATTATTCTTATTTTCTTCCAATTAATTTTCCGATTTTTAAAATATGCTTAAAATTAACTGAATAATTGCTCAAAAACAATTTAATCCGTACACGGGAAGTTGTAAAATGGCTGATAATTGCGGTTAATATAACATAGAAATAGAATGCATAATTGCATTTGTGCATGGATGCATGAAATCAATACCCGCCATATCGAAATTAGTGCATGCATTCATGCTTTTCATGCAGCCATGCCTTTATCATAAAACACAAAGATGAATTAGGGTGAAACCGTTCCGTATTATTACCCCCACATAATCTTGACAAAATTGTATAGATTGATTAGTTTTGTGTTGAAAAAAGAAAAGATAGATTGTCACGGTTATTTTCTTTGTAAATGAGAACAAAATCTCGAATTAGGAGAATTTATGAGTTCTACAGAAGTTGAGCAGATAGAAGAACTTACTAATAAAGAATATAAGTACGGATTCGTAAGCGACATAGAATCGGAGGGCCTTCCGAATGGATTAAACGAAGATACGATTAGAAAGCTTTCGGCAATTAAGAAAGAGCCGGAGTTTATGCTGGAGTGGAGACTGAAAGCTTTTAAACATTGGCAAAAAATGACGGAACCGAACTGGGCGAATGTTCATTACCCGCCTATCGATTACCAGGGTATTTCTTACTACTCTGCGCCCAAGAAAAAGCCGACCCTGAACAGTCTGGATGAAGTAGACCCCGAGCTTTTAGACACTTATAAAAAGCTGGGCATCTCGCTCGACGAGCAGAAGAGACTTACGGGAGTAGCAGTCGACGCGGTATTCGACAGTGTTTCGGTGGCCACGACATTCAAGAAAACGCTGTCCGAGCACGGTATAATTTTCTGTTCTATGTCCGAGGCCTTGCAGAAACATCCCGATCTTGTAAAGCAGTATCTCGGAAGCGTTGTACCTTACACGGATAATTTCTTCGCGAGTCTCAATTCGGCGGTATTCAGCGACGGTTCTTTTGTGTACGTGCCGAAGGGTGTACGCTGCCCCATGGAGCTTTCAACTTACTTCAGAATCAACGCAGCAAACACCGGACAGTTCGAGAGAACGCTAATCATCGCCGATGAGGGGGCTTACGTAAGCTACCTCGAAGGATGCACCGCACCTATGCGCGATGAGAATCAGCTTCATGCTGCGGTTGTCGAGCTCATTGCTCTCGATAACGCCCAGATAAAATACTCCACGGTACAGAACTGGTATCCCGGCGATAAGAACGGCAAGGGCGGAATATACAACTTCGTTACGAAGCGCGGAGCCTGCAGAGGAAATAATTCGAAGATATCTTGGACACAGGTCGAGACCGGCTCGGCGATAACATGGAAATATCCCGGCTGCATTCTTCAGGGCGATAACTCGGTTGGCGAGTTTTACTCGGTTGCGATGACCAATAACTACCAGCAGGCGGACACCGGCACGAAGATGATCCACCTCGGAAAGAATACTAGAAGCACGATTATATCGAAGGGCATCTCCGCCGGAAAGAGCAACAACAGCTACAGGGGACAGGTTAAAATCACGAAGAAAGCCGATAATGCCCGGAACTTTTCGCAGTGCGATTCTCTCTTGATAGGCGATAAGTGCGGCGCTCACACGTTCCCCTATCTCGATATCAATAATCCCACGGCTCAGATAGAGCACGAGGCAACAACATCGAAGATTGGCGAAGACCAGATATTTTACCTTAAACAGAGAGGCATTTCCACAGAAGACGCTATCGGTTTGATAGTTAACGGCTATTGTAAAGAAGTATTTAAAGAGCTTCCGATGGAGTTTGCCGTTGAAGCGCAGAAGCTGCTGAGCATCAGTCTTGAGGGAAGTGTCGGGTAAGATGGTTTAAGTACAAGTTTAGTTTTAAGTAAATATAGAAGGATAAAATGCTCGAAATAAAAAATTTACACGCTAAAATAGAAGGCAAGGAAATATTAAAGGGAATAAACCTTACTGTTAATCCGGGAGAAGTACACGCTATTATGGGTCCTAACGGAAGCGGCAAAAGCACTTTAGCCCAGGTCCTCGCGGGCCGCGAGGAATATGAAGTTACCGGCGGCGAGGTTATTTATAACGGTCAAAACTTATTCGATCTCGTTCCTGAGGACAGGGCGAGAGCGGGAATATTTCTAGCCTTCCAGTACCCGGTAGAAATACCCGGAGTAAGCAACACAAATCTCCTTAAGACGGCGCTGAACGAGATACGCAAGTATAACGGTCAAGAGGAAGTCGATGCGATGGAGTTCCTAACATTAATAAAAGATAAGATGAAGCTGGTCGAACTCGATCAGACATTATTGAGCAGATCGGTTAACGAGGGCTTTTCGGGCGGTGAGAAGAAACGCAACGAGATATTCCAGATGGCCGTTCTCGAGCCGAAGCTTTCAATATTGGACGAAACCGATTCGGGTCTTGATATAGACGCGTTAAGGATCGTGGCGAACGGCGTAAATAAATTGAGATCGAAGGATCATTCCACGATCCTTGTTACGCATTACCAGAGACTCCTCGATTACATCGTTCCCGATTTCGTTCATGTTCTATACAAAGGAAAGATCGTAAAATCCGGCGGCAAAGAATTAGCTCTTGAATTGGAAGAAAAAGGCTACGACTGGCTGAAGGAAGATAAAGAGTTAGTGTAGAGCTTTAGTTCTTAACATATTTTAAAAGCATGGATGCATTGTTGCATGGATGTATGCTGTAACATTCTGATTTTCAACAAATTTAATATTTGTTCATGCAACCATGCGATTTATTCTTAGACATGCTACTTATAATTTTGACAATGAGGAGTTTTCTAACAGATGAGTCAAGTTCCCGAAATAAAATCTTGGTATTTAAATAATTTCGATGAGTTCGAAAACGGCCTTAACGGCGGCGCTTCGAAACCGATTCATACGATAAGAAAAGAAGCTCTGGAGAATTTTTCCCGGCTTAACTTTCCCACTACTCACGAGGAAGAGTGGCGCTTCACGAATATTACTCCTCTTCTCAAACACAACTTCAAACCTGTGACGGAGAAGAAGAAAGTCGAGAAGAAAGAGATCGACAAGTTTCTCTTCAATCAAATGAAGGGATACAGACTTGTTTTCGTGGACGGTATTTTCGATGAAGAACTTTCCGATCTTAAATCTCTGCCCAAAGGCGTAACCGCCTGCAGTATGGCTAAAGCTATCGAAGACGATCTGCCTCAGCTCAAGGAGCATTTCGGCAAGTACGCGGATTACAAATCTCACATCTTTACCGCTCTTAGCACAGCCTATACAAAGGACGGAGCGTTCATACACATTCCCGACGGTAAGATAATAGAAGATCCGTTTCACGTTCTTTTCCTAGCAACGCCGGGCAAGGACAAAAAACTTATACAGCCGAGGAATTTGTTCGTAGTCGGCAAGAACGCGCAGGTAAGGATACTCGAACATTACGGAGCGCTGGATGAAAATATTTATTTTACCAATGCAGTAACTGAAATTGCCGCGATGGAGAACGCAATAGTGGATCACGTAAAGCTGCAGGAAGAAAGCAAAAAGGCTTTTCACATCGCGCGTATGGATATCGACCAGGAAAAGAACAGCAATTTTGTTTCGCACTCGGTCTCCTTCGGAGGCGATATTGCCAGAAATGATTTTAATTCGCGCTTCAACAATTCCGGCGGAGAGTGCGCGCTGAACGGACTTTATATGACAAGCGGTACTCAGCTTTTCGACGTTCATACTATGATCGACCACGCGAAGCCTTACTGCAACAGCCACGAGCATTTCAAAGGAATTTTAGATGATAAATCGAGAGCGGTTTTTAACGGCAAGGTGATGGTAAGACAGGACGCGCAGAAGACTAATGCGTTCCAGGAAAACAACAATATAATTCTCTCCAACGACGCGCTGGTTAATACTAAACCGCAGCTGGAAATATTCGCAGATGATGTAAAATGCTCTCACGGAGCTACAGTCGGGCAGTTAGACACTGACTCGATGTTCTACCTTAAATCCAGAGGCATCGGCGAGGATAAGGCGCGCATAATTCTGCTTCACGCATTCGCGAGCGACGTGATTAAAGAAATAAAAATTAGTGCCGTTCACGATTATATAGAAGATATCTTAGAGAATAGATTCGGCAACAATTAATTCGGAAGCCTAAATTGAGCACAAAAATAGAAACACCCAAGAAACTGACGGATACTTTCGATGTTGAAAATATCCGGAAGGACTTTCCGATACTCGAACAGAAAATTCACGGGAAGCCTCTCTGCTATTTGGATAACGCCGCCACTGCTCAGAAGCCGCTCTCTGTTATAGAGACAATAGACAATTATTACCGCACGATGAACTCGAATATTCACCGCGGGGTACATACTCTTAGCGAAACGGCGACCAAAGCATACGAAGACGCGAGAGTTAAGATTAAAGAATTTATTAACGCGCAGGTCGGAAAGAGAGATAATCTTTACGCGGGGAACAACGGAGTCGATAAATTTGATCGCTTATTCTTTCGGACGCATGAACATAAAAGAAGGCGATGAGATAATTATATCGGGCATGGAGCATCATTCAAACATCGTTCCCTGGCAGATGCTATGCAGCGAGAAGAAAGCCGTGCTTAAAGTTATTCCGCTGAACGACAACGGCGAGATTATCTTCGAGGAATATGAGAAAATGATCTCCGAGAAGACAAAACTCGTTGCAATAGTATACATATCTAATTCTTTGGGCACGATCAATCCCGTAGAAAAAATTATAAAGAAAGCACACGAACGTAACGTGCCTGTGCTTATAGACTGCGCTCAGGCCGTTCATCATACTAAAATAGATGTGCAGGAGCTCGACGCCGATTTCATAGCGTTCTCGGGACACAAGATTTACGGTCCCACAGGAATCGGCGTTCTTTACGGCAAAGAAAGCCTGCTCGAAATAATGCCCCCGTTTATGGGCGGCGGTGATATGATCTCCAGCGTTACGTTCGAGAAAACTACTTACAACGAGCTGCCGTATAAATTCGAGGCGGGAACGCAGAATATCGCAGGGGCAATCGGTTTGGGAGCGGCAATCGATTACGTATCCGGGATTGGATTAGATAATATTGCCGCATACGAAAAAGAACTTCTGGATTACGCGACAAAAATTATTTCGGAAATTCCGGGAGTAAGAATTATCGGCACGGCCGAACATAAATCGAGCGTGATTTCCTTCGTAATAGAAAATATTCATCCGCACGACGTAGGAACGTTTCTCGATTTCGAGGGTATCGCGATAAGGACCGGCCACCACTGCACTCAGCCGGTAATGGATAGGTTCAACGTTCCGGCAACTTCGCGCGCTTCTTTCGCAATGTATAATACAAAAGAAGAAGTAGACGTACTTGCGGCCGGCATTAAAAAAGTATTAGAGGTTTTCAGCTGATGGATAACGAATTAAGAGAGCTTTACCAGGAAGTTATCCTGGACCATAACAAAAGTCCGAGAAATTTTAGAAACATAGAAAACGCCAATCATTTTGCAAAAGGACACAATCCGCTCTGCGGCGATAAGATTGACATCTATCTTTTAGTAGAAGACGGCGCGGTAAAAGATATTTCATTTCAGGGTTCGGGATGCGCAATTTCGAAGGCATCCGCTTCCCTGATGACATCGGTCCTTAAGGGAAAATCGGTAGTGGAAGCTGAGGAGATCTTCCATAAATTCCACGATCTCGTTACCGGAAAGCTGGATGAGGAAACCGGGATGGAAGAACTAGGAAGACTGGCTGTGTTTGCCGGTGTACGCGATTTTCCGGTGAGAGTAAAATGCGCGAGCCTCGCATGGCACACTATGATAACGGCTCTGAAAGAAGATCAAAAGGTCGTATCAACGGAAGAATAAAGGGCTCGGTAAATTTTCAACTAAACCGTGATGATATTATGGAAACAAAAGAAACATTAAACAAACAGGAATTAGAAGAAAAATTAATCGGGGTATTGAAGACCTGCTACGATCCGGAGATACCCGTGGATATTTTTGAACTCGGACTGATATACGAAATTCGCATTGATGATGATGCGAACGTCAATGTAAAGATGACTTTGACTTCGCCTGCGTGTCCTGTTGCCGGCTCACTTCCGCCGGAAGTTGAAGCGAAGATAAGATCGGTGCCGGAAATTAATAACGTGAACGTTGAACTGGTGTGGAATCCGCCTTGGGACAAGGATATGATGTCGGAGGTGGCTAAACTTGAACTCGGAATGTTATAAAAATTTTAATTGTGTTAAGGGGAGTGAAATTAGAAATAATTATTTAATCAAAACAGGAGCAGATTATGTTTAATATAGTATCACGTCCCCCTATATACGATCAGGATGCGGTTCAGCCTATGCGCGACGAGCTTGTTGCGGTAGGTTTCGAAGAATTGAAAACCCCGCAGGATGTAGACGCGGCAATTAACGTGAAAGATGATAAGACGGTATTAGTGATGATTAATTCCGTATGCGGCTGCGCGGCCGGAAGCGCGAGACCGGGAGTATCGCTTGCACTTCAGCACGAAACGATTCCGGATAAACTTTATACCGGATTTGCCGGACAGGAAAGAGATGCCGTAGATAAGATTAGAAGTTACATAAAGAATTTCCCCCCGTCTTCACCCAGCGTTGCATTATTCAAGAACGGCGAGCTTATTTACTTTATGCCGCGTCTCGAGATTGAAGGGCGCTACCCTGAAGAAATAGCGGAAGATCTGAAACAGATTTTCGATAAGTTATGTTCGAACAAAGGACCGTCGATCAATCCCGAATATTATTCGAAAATTGTTTATGCGAAACAATGCGGTTCGAAGATACCGCTGTTCGAAGGCTAGAAAAATGCATGTTTGCATGGATGCATGAGTAATATATATGCATTCATGCAGCCATGCTCTAAGATATTGACGAATAGATTAAATTAGACAGACATTAGCTTATTATAAATAATAAAAGTTGAAGACATGAAGTTCAGTACCCAGGAAGAATACGGCTTGAGATGTTTGCTTAGAATAGGCAAGTCCCGCGAGCCGAACGGTTTAACGATACCGGAGATCAGCCAGATGGAGGGTCTCTCGACCGCCAACGTAGGAAAGCTGCTCAGAATTCTGCGCTTGGGCGGATTCATTGAAAGTACCAGGGGACAAACGGGCGGCTACAAGCTTGCCAGGCCCTCCGAGGAAATTATTATCGGAGAAGTTATGGCGGCACTCGGCGGAAGACTCTTTGAAGCAGACTTCTGCAATGATCATTCCGGCGTGGAAATGATCTGCACTCATACGGTCGACTGTTCAATAAGATCATTGTGGCGGACCATACAATCGCTGCTCGACGGCGTACTGGAAAAACTCACATTAAAGAATCTTATCGGAAGCGAAGAAGAAGTAACGGGAATCGTATCGTCCTTCGCCGATGATGTTGAAATTCCCTTGATTAAAAATTAGTACAATTATTGTTTTTATTTAATTCCGGTTCCGGAATTCTTCCCAAAAGATTCCCGGAATATTCTATCGCTCCCGGTTAATTACACCAGCTGATTAATTTACTTACCTTCTTCAAACCGGGACTTAAAATTAAACTTATTTTTCCGACGGCTTTGAGGTTAACTTAATCCTTACCTATTTTAACGAAGGGGATAAAACCAAAATGTTTAACAAAATTGTCGCATTACACCAGTTACGAAATTTGTTTTTGATTTTTGCAATCGGGACATTCTGTAATCAGAAATTAATGGGACAGAATCAGGAGCAAATAGTTATGTTCGAAAAGGTTGTCGGCGGACTCGATTTCCCGGAAGGTCCGGCCTGGGACGGAAACGGCAGTCTCTATGTTTCAAGCTGCTACGGCGGATTCATTACAAAAATTGACGGCGATTCGTCTTCCGTTTTTATTAAAGCATCGGAGAAACCTTTTACTTTAAAACAGACAAACGGATTGACCTTCGATAAGTTCGGGAATCTTTACGCATGCGATTACGGTAGAGGAGCTATATTAAAGATAAGTCCGGACGGCAAATCCGAAATTTACGCGTCAGGATATAAAGGAAATAAATTCAACCGGCCGAACGATTTAGCGTTTGATCCGGACGGGAACTTATATTTTACCGATCCGAAATCATACGACTCGAAAGTACCGGATGGCGTTGTATACAGGATTGATAAAAATACAAAAGAAGTTATTTCCGCAGCGGAGGGCATTTGTTTCTGCAACGGCATAGCGTTTTCGGCGGACGGAAAACAGGTATATGTATGCGAATCGGCGAAGCACCAAATTCTAAAATATAATGTTGACTCAGACGGTACCTTCATAGATAAGTCAGTATTCGCAGAGCTGCCGGACGGCGACCCCGACGGAATAGCTTTCGATACGGAGAGTCTTCTATATGCGGCTAACTTCGGAAGCGGAAGAATTTATATTTTAAATCCGGACGGCAGTATTAAGAGTTTTCTAACCGTACCGGGCAAGAAGCCCAGCAACGTGGAGTTCGCAGGAGAGGATCTTAAAACATTGTACATTACTGAAGACGAGACGAACTCCGTTTATAAAACCGAAGTCCAGGTTCCCGGAATGCCGCTGTTCTGGTCGCCGGCAAGAAATCGAAAATAGGAAATCTTAATACTTAGAATTTTCAGAATTAATAAAATGCATTGTACATGAGAAACGGAACACGGATTTACACTGAATCTTAAAGACTATTACTCTTCCCGGCTCAAGAATAATATTTATGCAAAATTGATTTTATGAAAAGAAAATACAGGGGTACTGCATGCAAATCGGAAATAATAAAACACCCGTAGAAATAATAATGAAGCCCTTTAATTCCTTCTTTGAAAAGGAAACATCAGGAGGAATAATTTTAATAATAAGTACCGTGCTTGCGATGGCTTGGGCTAACTCACCATGGGCATCCTCGTATTTTCATTTATGGCACACGGAACTATCGATCGGTATCGGGAGCAGCGTGCTGAGCCATTCGATTCATCACTGGATAAACGACGGGCTGATGGTAATATTTTTCTTTGTGGTTGGACTCGAAATAAAAAGAGAACTTCTGGTCGGCGAACTCTCGAGCGTGAAACAAGCCTCACTTCCCGTGGCCGCAGCCTTAGGCGGAATGCTTGTGCCGGCGGTTCTTTATACAATTTTTAATCTCGGCGGACCCGGTGAACAGGGATGGGGGATTCCGATGGCGACCGATATTGCTTTCGCTATAGGCATATTAGCTCTTTTGGGAAAAAAGGTTCCTCTGTCCTTGAAGATATTTCTTACCGCGCTTGCAATAGCCGATGATATTGGCGCTGTACTGGTAATCGCTGTTTTTTATACTTCGCAGATTTCATTTATAAGTCTTTCCGCTGCGGCAGGACTATTGGCGCTGTTAATCATAATGAACTTTATAGGTGTTAGAAATCTGTTAGCCTATACCTTAGTCGGTATCGGATTGTGGCTTTCGTTCCTTTTTTCCGGAATACACGCAACCGTCGCCGGTGTAATATTGGCTTTTACTATTCCGGCATCAGCTCGTATAAATACGAAAGAGTTCAGCAGCCGGGCAATGAAGACCGTAAATGATTTTGATGCGGCCGGACCGGAGGGAGATAATGTTCTCACTAACGAAGACAGGATGTCCGCCGTGCAAAATCTGGAAGATCATTGCGAGAAAATAATGACACCGCTTCAGAGGTTTGAGCACGGCTTAACTCCGTGGGTTTCGTTCTTAATTATTCCATTATTTGCACTGGCCAACGCAGGTGTTTCTGTCGGCGGAAATTTTGCGGATAGCATTACGGATACGATCAGCATTGGAATAATAACCGGGCTGTTCATCGGTAAGCAGGCGGGAATATTTATTTTTTCCTGGCTTGCTATAAAACTGGGAATTGCAGCTAAGCCTGAAGGAATAAAGTGGCGACAGATATACGCGGTCGGAATACTCGGCGGTATCGGCTTTACGATGTCGCTATTTATTACAAACCTGGCTTTCACCGACCCTAAGCTCATCGACACAGCGAAGATAGGAATTTTAACCGCCTCCCTTCTCTCCGGGATTCTCGGTTATATTATCCTAAGCGCATCGGGGAAGAAGACCGGAGCAGCCGATTAATGCACGCGGAATTTTTTTTTGATACCAATCCGGTGAGATCTATATTTTTGAGATTAATCTCAATTTAAAAGTTTAGATTTTATTATTTTTAAATATGAAAATAAAACGATAAGGTTATCATCATTTTACCTTAAACTATTTTTAATTAATGATTTTTTAATAATAATATTATGGATACCCCTCATGACTCATAAATTAGTTTTGTTAAGACACGGCGAAAGCAATTGGAATAAGGAAAATCGTTTTACGGGATGGACGGACGTGGAATTATCCGACCACGGAATTCAAGAAGCAAAAAATGCCGGAAAAGTTTTAAAAAGTGAAGGTTTTACGTTCGACATGGCTTTCACCTCGGTATTAAAAAGAGCTATCAGAACACTTTGGATTACACTCGACGAGCTGGATTTAATGTGGATCCCGGTTGAGCGTTCCTGGCGCTTAAATGAAAGACATTACGGTAGTCTTCAAGGATTAAATAAAGCGGAGACAGCCGCAAAATTCGGCGACGAGCAGGTGCATATCTGGAGAAGAAGCTACGACATTCAGCCCCCTGCATTGGAAAAAGACGATCCCCGCTTTCCTGGTAAGGATCCGAAGTACAAAGACCTGACTGAGGGCGAACTTCCTTTGACCGAATGTTTGAAAGATACCGTAAATAGATTTGTTCCTTATTGGGAAAAGACGATAGAGCCACTCGTCAAATCCGGAAAAAAAGTAATTATTGCCGCGCACGGCAACAGCTTAAGAGCACTGGTAAAATATCTTGATAATATTCCCGAGGAAGAGATTGTCGGTTTAAATATTCCGACGGGAGTTCCGCTCGTTTACGAACTCGACGAAAATATGCATCCGTTAAAACACTATTATCTAGGAAACGCGGAAGAAATTGCAAAGAAAGCTGAGGCAGTTGCCAATCAGGGCAAGGCGAAATAATATTAACAAAGCACTGAGAGTACGGATTTATGCGGGATTCGTGTAAATCCGTCCAACCGGCGGCAGCCCGCCTAAGGATTATCATCAGTGTACTATTCTCTTTTTATCGGAAAATTAGCCTTGATTTTATACATCAAATTCCCAATCTTTTCCCATAAATTATTGCATTTATCTACTTATCGGGGTTCCACTTGATTTTTAAGAAGCTCCTTCTCACCTCCGCAGTAGTCGTCTTTTCGATTTACCAGTTGAACGCACAGACCGTGTTCGGTAAATACGGGGGTGAGTTTATGGCTATAGGCGTCGGAGGAAGACCGCTCGGTATGGGCGGAGCTTACACCGCAATAGCAAACGACGTTACTGCCGGATACTATAATCCCGCCGGACTCGCGCAGCTTCAGTACCCCGAGGTTGCACTTATGCACGACGAGCGTTTCGGGAGTCTGGTTAATTATGATTACGCAGCAGCGGCAATTCCTTACGGAAAGGATATGAGCTTCGGGCTAAGCATAATTAGGTTGGGAATTGACGGAATTCCGAATACCAAGGATGCGTTGATAGACAGGAATACCGGAGAAGTCATTTACGATATCAACGATCCTGCAGCGAAGCTGGACATCAGCAGGATCACCGAGTTCAGCGATCAGGATTGGGCGTTTTATCTTTCTTTTGCAAAAAGGCACACAGAAAATTTTTACTACGGTGCGAGTGTAAAAGTAATTTACAGAAGCATCGCTAATTACAACGCAACAGGGTTCGGATTCGACGTGGGCGCCTGGTACAGGCCATACAAGAATTTTACTCTCGGAGCTAATCTACAGGACATTACAACAACTCTGGTGGTATGGAGTACGGGGAGACGAGAATTAATTACTCCCACGGCAAAGGTCGGTGCGGCATACCAATTCGGTTTTCTCGGCGGGGAAATCACTCCGGCTTTGGATCTTGACATTAGGTTCGAGAACAGGCAGTACGCTTCATACTTTCACGTAGGACCGGTCAGCATCGATTCTCACGCGGGTTTGGAATATAATTACAAAGGTTTGTTTTCCGTTAGAGCCGGATATAACGACGTGAAGCAGTTCACGATAGGCGCCGGCATAAGGCTGCCGAAATTAAACATCGACTATTCCTTTGCACGGTTCAGCTCGCCCTCACTGGACAGGCTGCCGGACACGCATCGAATTTCTCTCATCCTTACTTTAGAAGAACCTAAATATAGTAGGTAGTAAGTAGTAAGTAG
>CAWBBX010000113.1:0-12838 GCA_963787005.1 uncultured Bacteroidota bacterium | reverse complement strand
TTTGTTATGTATACCTACTAGACTTAGTACATATACTAGGCTATAGCACACGGTTTTGGCTCCGGGGACGATTTCGACGGCCCGTGACCCCCGGTACACGGTAATTTGGAAGTCGACAAAACTCGTGAATTTTGTCATTTCTGGCCGTTTTCATGGGCTATAGCACACGGTTTTTGGCTCCGGGGACGATTTCAACGGCCCGTGACCCCCGGTACACGGTAATTTGGAAGTCGACAAAACTCGTGAATTTTGTCATTTCTGGCCGTTTTCATGGGCTATAGCACACGGTTTTTGGCTCCGGGGACGATTTCAACGGCCCGTGACCCCCGGTACACGGTAATTTGGAAGTCGACAAAACTCGTGAATTTTGTCATTTCTGGCCGTTTTCATGGGCTATAGCACACGGTTTTTGGCTCCGGGGACGATTTCAACGGCCCGTGACCCCCGGTACACGGTAATTTGGAAGTCGACAAAACTCGTGAATTTTGTCATTTCTGGCCGTTTTCATGGGCTATAGCACACGGTTTTGTCGTAGTTATTAATTTTTCCGAGTCAAAATCATGCTGCCGTCTGAAATTTATTCCGGATACATCAGCAGAAAATACGGTAATGATTGACCTTCTTACCGGGGAGGAGTATCTTCGTTCCGTCGGCGAGATAAAGAATATCGGGTTGTATATAGAGTTAAAAGGCTTTCAGAGTCACATCTTCGCTTACAAAGAGTAACAATTATTCTTTCCTCAGTTTTTAATATTTTTTCACTATTGTAAGAACATCATTTATGATGTCCTTAAATTACTTTAAACAAATTTCATCCGTTTGTCTGATTCAATTAATATGTACGTTTTCGGTTTATCCGGGACGTTTGTAATTTTATGAAGATTGCCGTAATAATACCCGTATATAATGAGGAGAAGTCGATAGCAAAGGTTATCAAAGACATCCCGCCGGAACTCGTTGAAGAGGTTGTGGTTGTTAATAACAACTCGACGGACGGAACCGTGCGAGAGGCCGAGAGCGCGGGCGCTACTGTTCTTTTCGAATCCTTCCAGGGATACGGCGCCTCATGCTTAAACGCTATTGAATATTTAAAGAAGAAAATGCCGGATATAGTCGTATTTCTAGACGGAGACTACAGCGATTATCCCGGGGAGATGACCGGCCTGCTTGAACCGATCTTGAAAGAAGGTTACGATTTTGTTCTCGGAAGCAGGGTGATGGGAGAAAGGGAAAAAGGAGCGCTGCCGCTGCAATCGAGAATTGGCAGCATCATAGCCGGAATTTTAATGAAGCTGTTCTGGGGAGTAAAGTACACCGATCTTGGGCCGTTCCGTGCAATTAAGTTCGGTAAGCTTCTCGATCTGAATATGAAGGACAAATGGTACGGCTGGACAGTGGAGATGCAGATAAAAGCAGCGAAAAAGAGATTGAAAATTATTGAGCTTCCCGTGAAATACAGGAAGAGGATAGGAAAGTCGAAAGTAACCGGCACGCTGAAGGGCACATGTATGGCTAGCGTAATCATCATCAAAACAATTTTTTCTCAGCTTTATAAAGACTGATTTCAATAAAAACAGCGGCAGAATGAAAAAGTATAATAAAACATCGCTGATAATTTTTGCCAGGTATCCGGTAGGGGGAAAGGTAAAGACGCGTCTCGCAGAAGACATGGGAGACGCATTCGCGGCTAAATTCTACAAGATATGCGCCGAGCATACATTCGCTGAGTGCCGAAAGCTTACCGACGCCGGGATTAAGTGTTTTTTGTTTTTTTCCGATCCCGCTGAAAAAAAATTGATTGAAAACTGGGTCGGGGCCGGGTTCGAATTTATGCCGCAGTCCGGCAGGAATCTGGGAGAGAGGATGAGCGCCGCTTTCGAAATAGTTTTTGAACTAGGCGCGGAAAAAGCCTTGATAATCGGGACGGACCTGCCGGATATTTCGGCGGAATCAATAGAAGAAGCCGCCGAAGGGCTGAAGAAAACCGAAGCCGTAATTGGTCCGGCCGCGGACGGAGGATACTATCTTCTCGGCGTGAAAAAATACGATCCGGAATTATTTATAGATATAAAATGGAGTACAGGGGCAGTGTTCGAACAAACTATTTCCAAGCTTGCCGAAAAGAAAATTACTACTTCTTTGCTGCCCGAGATGAACGATATCGATACAAAAGAAGATTTAATTTTGTGGCTGGGAAATATGTCCTCGGATGAACCGCGTTCTCTGAAAATTTCTGCTTCAGAATTGTTCGAAGCGGCGGAAAAGAATACGGGAAATGATTGAATTAAAGTACATTAGGAACTCTCTTATTTCCGCTTCCGGTAAATCGTATAACTGACATTTAAAATAGCCCGGCTATAATCGATAATTTTACTTAAAATGTGATGCCGCTTATCGATATTTATACACCTCTTGGCGAAAATATGCCCGTAAACAAGGCCCGAAACCATTTAATTCTTTACTATTAAACGCTCTTTTCGTATGTTATATACGAAGCAAAGGGGCGCTTCAATCATTTTTGTGGATAATTAAAATTCTTTCAATAACTGAACTCATTCCGATGAAAAAACAATTTTTTGGGAGGGCCAAAAGATGGATTTGTTTTCACTAGTGATCTCTGCTGTTTCGGTTGTATGCGGATCATTTTTTCTGATAATCAGCGGTTCATATATAGCATACCGGATTAGAAAAAGATCAATGTAGTTAATACTAAATATTCGGCAAGTTTTATTTGAAAAGATTCGGAGGACGACAGTTTCGCTGAATCTTTTTTTATTTTAAATGCAGCATTAAACAAATCGTAATCGGCGCTCTATTTTATCACTCCATCCTTGTTATTAATTTTTTATCTTAAACGAAAAAAATAGAAAATGGACAAACCCAAATTCAAGGGGCGCGGAGCCGGCTCGAATCCCCCGAACCGTTTTGAACGCCTTCATATTGAAGAAAACGAAGACACTTACGCGAACACGGAGATAAACGATAACGGCGAGAGAAAAGTAGATACCGTCTTTTTTAAAGACTACTCCCGCTCGGTTATAGCAAAAAACGACAGCGAGGATATTTTCTTCGATTATTCGATCAATCCCTACCGCGGATGCGAACACGGGTGCGTGTACTGTTACGCGAGGCCTACGCATGAATTCCTGGGATTTTCTTCCGGCGTCGACTTTGAATCGAAAATAATGGTAAAGCAGAACGCGGCCCGGCTTCTTCGCGAAGAGTTCAACAAAAAGAAGTACGTGCCGAAGCTGATAATGATTTCCGGCGATACCGATCCATATCAGCCTGTCGAAAGAAAGCTTGAAATTACAAGAAGTGTCCTTGAAGCGTGCCTGGAATATCGCAATCCCGTCTCCGTCATTACAAAGAATTCGCTTATCCTTAGAGATCTCGATATTATAAAAGACATGGCTGCGCTGAATATAATTTCCGTAATGTTGTCAATAACCACTCTTGATAAGGAACTGACTTCAAAGATGGAGCCGCGAACTTCCGTGCCGGAGAGACGTCTAAACGTTGTAGAAAAAATGGCAGAGGCCGGAATTCCGGTCGGCTTGAATATTGCCCCGGTTATTCCCGGACTAAATGACAACGAGATCCCGAAGATACTTAAACTCTCCGCAGAGCGCGGCGCGTCCTTTGCCGGTTACACTATGCTCAGACTTCCGTATTCTATAAAAGAAATATTCATCGAATGGCTGGATAGAGAGCTTCCCGACAGGAAGGAAAAAATATTGAATAAAATTAGAGAGATGAGAGGCGGAAAGCTGAACGAGGCTGAGATCGGAAAGAGGTTTGAAGGTCAGGGAGAACAGGCGGACGCAATTAGAAAACTTTACCGGCTGAGCTGCAAAAAGTACGGACTGAACGAGCGGGATATAGATCTTACTACGGAGCATTTTAAGCGAAGAACGGGGACGCAACTCGAAATATTCTGATTCACCGCTATTTTCTCGTCGGAATTACTCTTTTTTAACCCGTGAAATTGTTATTTTAATGAACCCAAAGCGTAGAAATTTCATCTAACAAGTTAGAAAATATAATTATGGCTAATAAAAACAGGAAACCGAGAGAGCGGCAGATTGGCAGAACCAGCACAGCTAAGAAGCCACTGATAGATCCGAAGTACAAGAATACCATATGGACGGTTGTTATATTATTAACCCTCTTGTTCTTCTTTATTCTTAACAATACAAGAGCGGTTCCGGATCAGGGTCCTCATCCGCCTGGATACAGTAGGGAGCAGAATCCTCCGCCTGCTACAAAGGTGGATCCGAGGCTTCAGATGGATACTCACTCGGCTGATAAAAACAAATAATACGAAGGATTTTAGATATGCTTAGACAAACATTGGTGATATTTCTATTATTCACGAGCGTTTCTTTACTGGGATGCAGCAGAAACGCAAAGCAGGTGGATAACAACGCGAGTGCGCAAAATACTGCCGCTATTAAATCGGCCGATGAGAGCGGCAATAAGGCTCCGAATTTTACGCTTACAGATACAAAGGGGAAAAAGTTAAGTCTGGATCAATTTAAGGGACACGTTGTTCTTGTTGATTTCTGGGCCACCTGGTGTCCGCCCTGCCGCAGAGGAATTCCCGATCTTATAGATCTCCAGAAAAAATACGGAAAGAAGCTGACGGTTATCGGCATATCACTCGACGGAAGCGATACAAAAGATGACGTGGTTCCGTTCATGAAGAAAATGGGAATCAATTATCATATAGCATACGGAACGCAGAAAGTCGTTTCCGATTACGGGAATATAGAGGCTATACCGACTTCGTTTATCATCAGTAAGAGCGGAGAGATTGTACATAAGCATGTCGGACTAGTACCGAAGGAAGTCCTTGAAAGCGAGCTTAAACCTCTGATCAAAAAATCGTAAGTTTTAACAATCTTAATTCACCCCGCAAGTTTATTAAATTAAGCTGCGGGGTTTTTTGTTTTAAAGTCCAGGTCTAAGTTTAAGTTCATTTGCGGAACAAGTATAAAATAAAGCTGATGATCAAGCTTATAATGATAGACGTTGCGATAGGAAAATAAAATGTGAAGTTTTTCTTCTTTATATAAATATCTCCCGGAAGTTTGCCGAGCAGAGGTATTTTATCTCCCCAAAGAAAAAATACTCCCAGTACGGCGATAAATATTCCCGCGAATATCAGCATCTTCCCGATCTGGTGAAATTCGTTCAACATCGTATCCCTCCAAATATCCGTAAAAATAAACAGTCCTTAACCCGTTGTTCGAAACTAAAATTAAAACCGTTAAAACGGTTCTTATTTTAACATTTTTCTTATTAACCCACGACTTAAGTCGTGGGTTAATGAAAAGAAAGCCGGTGATTTATAACCGTTTCAACGGTTTATAAAAAATCAATACCATTTCGAACAACGAGTAGTTCCTAGCTTTATGGGAGATTTAAGATATATATTTTTGTAATTTCATCCCGCTGAATTCGAAGGACGACGAATTCGGCATTGTTGAAATTTAAGATAAACAGGGGAATTATTAAATGCCGTTACACTTACTCCGTTCTGCGGTTGAATGCTGTGTTTTATGATTTCTTCTTCTACGAATTTTAATTTCAAAATATTTTCGGCATAAATCTTATGCATTCTATTATTTTATTCAATGAATATTTGGATCCGTTTGTCTGGATAATTGCAGCAGTACGTCAGTACAAGACGCGCTATTTTTATTACTTCCTCTTCAATGCACTATGTGATCCGATCGGCATTATATACGAAAGTACTATAAATCACTCCAATAATATTCCGGTTTATTTGGTATTGGGTTACTTAACTTTTGTGGCATTATTTCCAATTAAAAAAGTAAAAGAAAATTTAATTGCTTGGCTAGTACCCTTATTTTTACTAATCGCGTATTTAGCTATTTATATTCAGCTTCATGTCTGGTTTATCTTATTGATGGTTATTCATCTTTTTATCTTATTCAGACTGCTGTACGATCTGCTCGAACAATTATATGAAGAAAAGATCTTCGACATATTTATTTCAGTAATTATTTTTTACGAATTGACGAACTTAACTAAATTGGGAAGCATTGTTACCGGTTTAAATTCTCACGTTTTTTACTATTACCTTTTAACGAATGTTTTTGTCACTTTAATCGGTATGTTCTTTGTGATACTTAAATATGGCAATCGGAAGTTCGTATTTGAACTGAAGTGATTTAATTTTAGTTAAACGGGACTAATATTATTTTTGGTTCTTCTTAATTCTGGCCATAAGTGATCCAATTGTTCAGTTTATTATAGTTTTTTAAAAGTAACATTTAGTCATGAAATTTATCTTTTTGTCATATTATTATGTTCCATTGCTGTACTTGACCGTTTAACTATAAAAAAATATTTACTTGCTATTCTATTATTATTCCTAATCCCGCTACTATACATATTGGTTTTCCATACCGAACAATTTTATTACTTATCTATGAATCTCCTTCTCATGCTTCTATTCTTCAAATTCTGTTATGATTTGATCTCCGAATTACAGATGAACCATAGTGTGGATATTTTTCAGATTGTTCCCATCTTTTATATTTTTTCACTTCTAACAAAGGTAGATTCGGTTATAACGGGCTTTAGCAACAACTATTATTATTATCATATAACAAATATTTTAGACATATTAATCGGATTATTTTTTGTAATTTTCAGGTATGGGAACCCAAAACATATTCTTCAGCTTAAATAATCCCATTATATTCTCCATTCTCCTTACTCTGGCTCTGCTGGGGGTTATTTATATTTTTTACGTGCACATAATCATACCTCTTCAGAGAAAATATTTGAGGGAAAGGGAAAGCCTTGAGCTGAAGAATGCCAGGATGATGGCCTTGTTTGCCGAGCTGAATCCGAACCCTATCCTAAGGTTTGATGCGGATGGAAGGATTCTTCTTGTAAACCAGGCGGGACAGAGACTGTTTGTCGGCGGCGATAAGAACGGGATCACAATTTCGGATCTTTTCTTATCACTTAAAGAGATTAACCTGAAAGATTGCATAGAGCAGGGAGACTCGCTGCAATTTTCTACAAGAATTAATCACGATTACTACGACGTAACAGTTAAAGGCGTCCCGGAAATGCAGTTTGGCCAGATTTACTGCAACAATATTACGCAGAGAAAAAAGGTTGAGGAAGAACTTACCGGTTCAAGGGAAAAGCTCAGAGAACTTTCCAACCACATGCAGAACGTTCAGGAGGAGGAAAAGCAGAAGATCTCAAGAGAGCTTCACGACGGGCTGGGACAAATACTGACCTCGATTCGTATTAACATGGAAATACTGAAAGAGAACGGGGAGGACGGCAGAGCTAAAATGGACGATATATCTTCATTGATCGATACGGCGATGATTGAAATTAAAGAGATATCCTACAAGCTGAAGCCGCGTATACTTGACGACTTCGGTTTAGTCCCTTCGCTCAAGCAGCTCTGCTCCGAGGTGTCGGCGAGAAGCGGCATTAAGGGTATGTTTCAGGCGGTGAAGTTCAACGGCCGGCTCGACTCTGGTTTGGAAACAGGACTCTACCGGATTGCGCAGGAAGCCCTGAACAATATCGTAAAACATTCACATGCGGCGGAATTCAGTCTTCAGCTTGTTAAGCACCCGTCGATTCTCCGGATGATGGTCGAGGACGACGGAGTCGGGTTCGACAGCGATAATATCCGTGAAGATAAGGCAAAACAGAACTGCATGGGATTAGTTAATATGTCGGAAAGGGTTCATTCTTTCAACGGCCGTCTTACGGTCGACTCGCAAAAAGGCAGGGGCACCGAGATAATTGTAGAGATACCCCTGGGGGATGAATATGAGCAAAATTAAAATATTAATTGTGGACGACCACCTGCTGATAAGATCTGGTGTTCGCAGTTTATTGAAAGACGTGCAGGATATAGAGATTGTAGCGGAAGCCGAAGGAGGTAACGAAGCCATAAAGAAAGAGGCGGAGTTTCATCCCGATGTGGTCTTAATGGACATATCGATGCCGGATATTTCCGGTATTGAAGCCGCATCGATCATCAAGAAAAACAGTCCCGGTACGGGTGTACTAGTGCTTACGATGTACGAGAACGAGGAATACATTTTTAAGGCGCTTAAAAACGGCGCGACAGGAATTCTTCATAAAAACGTAAGTAAGGAAGAATTAATAACCGCAATCAAAACGGTCGCTGCAGGCAAAAAATATTTCGGCAACTCAATCTCACAAATAATGATCCAGAATTACATGCAGAAGTTTGACGAAGAAAATTCGGGTGACGAAAAGCAGAAGGTGATCCTCACCCGAAGAGAGAAAGAAGTGCTGAAGGCTTTAGCCAAAGGACTTTCCAACATAGAGATCGGAGAACAGCTCAAGATTAGTCCGCGTACCGTAGACACCCACAAGACCAACCTACTGCAGAAGCTGAACCTGAAAAGTACATCTGCCCTGGCGCGGTTCGCTTACGAGAACGGGTACAACGAATAATCACCCGAAAATATCACCTCAGGAATAAATCCTCACCAATTACACATAAAATCTCAATTTTTCTCGAAAAAATCGCTTTTTTTCTTAAAACCGCAAAAAGCTTGATTATAGCGTATAAACAAGACTTTTCTACGGAATTTCCGTAGACGATCTACGGAATTTCCGTAGAAAAAAATACGTAAAATCACTGATTTTTTTTGTAAACACATTATTTATATTCGTCTGTGATTTTTCGAACTGAAGGGCGGGGAGCTAGGGGTCGTGGGAATCGCTGAGATGGGGGATTCGTAACTCGGCGGTTCCCGTTTTTTATATTTTAATAATTAGTGAATTTCAATCGGAGAGCAATGACAAAACCGAAAATATTAATTGTCGAAGACGATTTTGACACTCAAATATTTTTGCGTCTTTTCCTAAGTAAACATTTTGAAGTAGACATTTGCAGATCCGACGAGGGATTTTATGCAAAGATCAAGGAAATAAAATTTGATCTGGTAATAATGGACATCGGCATAAAAGGGGACAAAGACGGTCTCTATCTTACACGCGAACTAAAAAGCTCATCCAAATACAAATCCATCCCGATACTATGTTTGTCCGCTCACGTTATGCAGAAGGACAAAAAAAACGCGTATGACGCCGGAGTGGATGCCTTCCTGGAAAAGCCTGTACAAAACCAAACGCTGCTGAAAAATATCTGGAAGCTGCTGGAAACTGAAAAATAATTTGAGCCACTGAACAAAACTTGAACTGCCATTTTGTGATTTAGCTGATTGAAATGGTTTGTTCTGGGTTGATACAGATATAAGACGATATTTGATTAAATTACTGCTGCAAAAATAGAATTTGATTATCGGAAGTATTTAATAATTTATATGGCTTATAATTATGTATTCTGGGTTGTAATCGGTTTTGTGGTATGGGGGCTAATCCCTTTTCGGCAGTACAAAAAAAGGTATTTTTATTTTTTTTATTTCTGGATCTGCGGAGATGTGTTCACCACGATATTACGATTTTTACACAGCGGATCTAATTTCTTTTATATACCATTTTCATTTTTAGCATTCGTCTCACTTTTTGATAAGGACATTCTAAAAAAGAATAAGACTGCTCTCGTAACCTTATTTGTTATTACAATTATAATAAGCATGTTCCTTGATAGTTTGAAACTTGTTCCGGTCGGTCTGGCTGTAATCCATTTCTTAATTTTTATAAAATTTCTGGAAATGTATATAAAGCGGCTGACACAGGAAAATATATTGGATATTTTTCTAACTGTTATTCTTTTCTATGAGATAACGATTATTACTAAAAACATAATAGTGGTCACCGATATTAAAACCGGCATTATTTATTTTATTTTAACCTCAATATTTGAGGTTTTAATGGGTGTCTTTTTCTGTCTATTTACCGATAAAACCCCTTTTCTCAAGCGGAAAGTGATATGACGTCCTAAATTTCCCTGTTTTTTTTTCGATAATAATATTTGATATACCTTTATGGTGAAGCATCAATTAACAGATAGATTCTAATTTAACTGCCTTTGGTAAATAGGCTTAATGACCTCCATTCATCATTATTTTGTTGGAATTTGTCACTGACATTTCTATTTTAGCCTGGCAATTATTAATCAGCCAAATACTTCAAACTTAAATTATCCGGAGTTCCGGTCATGATAAAATCTCTTCTCCTCTCCGTTCTGCTCACGATCCTTTTTTTACTTCCTTCAACTTCATTTTCTCAGACATCTACAAAAGTTATAGGAAAGATTTACACAAAAGAAGAAGCTAACCAGCTATACGGTCCCGTGATTAAATCTATTGAAATCAGTACAAATACATTATATTCACTTGCTCAAAAGACTCCTAATTATATAATGTTTAATGTTATGAATGATAAAATTATTGTGTTGGATGCACAACGAAAAGAAATATTCGGAGATGTACAAAATTTAACCAGTTCCACCTCCTTTCATGTGTATAGTACTAGTCAATTATTAAATTTGTTAAAATCTGGGGGTGAATCCATAACCTATGTTCAATCGAGAAATAACGTAATGACTATAACTAATGGAGCATTTACGATGGAACTTGCCCAAATTTGTCCTCCTTTTTGTATAAATTAATTTGGTTATTATATAATGATTTTACAAGCTACATTATGGATTTCAATTGTTGTATGGTTATTAATACCTATTAGACAAAGACTCAGCAGATATTTTTATTACTTTTTAATTTTGGCACTCTCTGATCCTATAGTATATGCGTTTAGAAAAATGGGGGTCAATCATTATATAATTATTTATTTGTTATTAGGTGAAATTTTATTTCTATCTATATTTAGCTTTCAGGAAATAAAAAGATATATAATATTTTTCGCAGTAATATTTATTATTCCTAATTTAATATATTTCTTTTATCCTGGAGATTTAGTAGCTGAATTATTACTAGTAATTATTCATACATGTATCTTACTAAGATTTCTTTATTTCTTTATCCTTAGAATTAATGCCGAACATATCTTCTATGTTTTTGTAACTGTATTAATTCTGTATGAAACAACAATTATTACAAAATTCATTAATGTCTTAACAAATTTCACAGATGCATATATCTACTTTATTATTACAACAATCTTCGAGATCCTTATCGGACTCTTCTTCATACTATTTAAAGAAGATAACCCCCGACTCCTTCTTCAGCTTAAGTAATCCGATTATGTACTCGCTTTTGCTGCTGGCGGTTATTCTGGCGGTGGTCTATATCTTCTATAAATTTGTTATCTCTCCAATGAGAGACCATTTCCAGCAGGAGAAGATAGATCTGAGATCCAAGCATACGCAGCTTATGGCGGCGTTTGCCGAGATGGATCCGGACCCGATATTCAGGTTCGATGAGGACGGCAAAGTTGTGATGGCGAACCAGGCCGGCAACGAGCTGCTGAAGAACGACTTTGTTATAGGCAAAAAGCTCGAGAATTTTATACCCGAGATAAAACAGGTAGATATTAAAGGATGCATTAGAGAAGGCCTCCAGTTAGACGTTGGGGCGCCTATCGGTGATAAGTATTTTAGATTTACTCTGACGGGGCTCCCGGGAATGGGAATCGGACAAATTTACGGAAGCGATATTACCGAGCTTAAAGAAACGGAAAACAAGCTGATAGATGCGGCTAAAAAAGCAGAGGACTCAGAAAAGATAAAATCTTATTTCCTCGCCCAGATGTCCCACGAGATCAGGTCGCCTCTTACTGCTGTACTCGGTTTCAACGCTATTATAAAGGAGGAGCTGCAGGGTCAGGGAAGTATTACCGAAGACTTAAGCTACGCTTTCAACGCAGTGGAGGTCAGCGGCAAGAGGCTTACAAGAACGATAGACCAGCTGCTTAATATGGCCCAGCTTCAGACAAATACTTACGAAGTGAGAAACGAAAAGTTCAACGTTCAGGATCTGCTGAAAAACGTTATCGACGAATATTTTGAAGAATCACAGGGCAAGGGAATTGAGCTTAATTTTGAAAATAAAGCGGACGATCATATATTAGAGAGCGACAAAAACGCCGCGCGCCAGATTTTTGTTCATCTGGTTGACAACGCTATTAAGTATACTCAAAACGGCACCGTGAGGGTCCTGCTCGACAGAAATAAGGATGGCCGACTTTACGTCGCCGTATCCGATACGGGAATCGGAATGTCGGAAGATTATATGAAACAAATATTCACCCCGTTCACCCAGGAGGTGATGGGATATAACAGACGTTTTGAGGGAAACGGATTAGGATTGGCCCTGTGCAAAAAATATTCTAATCTTATAAATGCCGAAATTAAAGTTTCGAGCGTTAAAGATGAGGGATCAATTTTTACCGTTCAGTTCAAAGACAAGGAGAGAAGTTAATAATGGCAAAGGAAACAGAATCCCCCAAACCAAGGATACTAATTACAGAGGATGATTTTGAGAACCAAAAGTTTCTTGAAATGTTTCTTAGAAAAAATTTTACGGTGGAAATATGCGACTCCGAAAATTCTTTTTACGAGCATATTAAAAACAGCAGGTTCGATATTATATTGATGGATATTTCACTTAGAGGTAATAAAAACGGCCTGGAGCTCACAAGGGAATTGAGAAAACTAGCGGATTATAAGGATACTCCTGTTGTATGTCTTTCAGCTCATGCATTTAAGAAAGACCGCGATAATGCCCTTAACGCAGGAGTCGACGTGTTCTTAACCAAGCCGGTGGATAATAAAGTTTTGATGTACACATTGCTGGAAGCGGTTGCCGGGAAGATTAAGGAGTAGGTAGTAGGTAGTAAGTAGAAATCCTCATTACTTCCTACTACTTAC
>CAWBBX010000112.1:0-7853 GCA_963787005.1 uncultured Bacteroidota bacterium | reverse complement strand
TCGGTTCGGTTCGTAGCTGCTACCGTGTTCTTTGTAGAATTCATCGGGACGCAGAGGCATCCATGCGGCTTCCGCGGTTCCCTGCAGGTAATCCTTGCTGAGATTAGGACGGTCGTACGGGGCGCGGTTCTCATGTGTAATCATTATAATCTTCCCGGCGTAACCTGCCTCTCTCATCGCTTGTGCCGCGGCATTTCCCGCCGCTCCTCCGCCGATTATAACAAATGTTCTTCTATCCGAATCGTAATCCGGTACAGCCATATCCGGAAGCACCGCACCATCCGGTGAATCAGGCATTAATACTTTTACATCATCACCGTCAATTTTCACTTTATAGCTTTGCAGAGAATCTCTAGCCGGCGGTTCCTCTAGCGCTCCGCTTTTTGCGTTGAAACATGCGTGGTGCCAGGGACACACTATCCTGTCGCCGCTTAAAACGCCGTCCGCAAGCGGCGCACCGTAATGCGTGCAGTATGCCGCCGTCGCGTAAAACTTATCATTTATTCTTGATAAGAGTATTTCCTGTCCGTCACCGACGGAAATAGTTTTCATCTCTCCGTTCTTTTAAATCGCTTTTCTTTGCCGCAAAAACTTCTTTTGTGCTCATAGGTTCACCTTCTTCTTTATAAAAATAGATATCGTCTTAAACATTACTTGTATATTAATTTTTATGATAGATTTTGTTCCGCTTGAAATCAGTATATAAAAAACCGCAGCGATGCACAATGATAATCATCAATTTGAATTTCCGCGTAAAAGCGAAAAACATACTATCCTTTAACCGATCCCTCCGTCAATCCTTGTATAATATACTTTTGGAATACGGCAATTAATATTATAACGGGGATAACGGCTATTACCGATCCGGCCATTATGTATCCCCACGGAATCTGTCCGTGCAGACCTTCAAAAAGCGCTATGCCTACGGGAATTGTTCTTGCGTGATAATCTATGGTAAACATCAACGCGAAGAGAAACTCGTTGAACGAGTAAATAAACACAAGGATGAAAGTTGAGAATGCTCCGGGCAGGGCAATGGGAAGAATTATTTTCCGGAGTATCTGAAACCTTGTAGCGCCGTCTACCAAAGCCGCTTCATCGAGCTCTTTCGAAAGCTGCGAGAGCTGGCTCATCATTATCCAGAGCGCGAGCGGAAGTCCCAATGTTATGTAAGGGAATATCAGAGCGTAGTAAGTATTTATCCATCCGAGACCGGTCATCAGCTTGAACAAATATCCTACAATGCTGATCTGCGGGAACATCGAAATACCAAGCAGAGCCAGCGGGATTAATATTCTTCCTTTGAATTTCATCCTTGTAACCGCGTATGCCGCAAGTCCGGCAAACAATACGGCGAAGAATCCGGATGCGAGTGAAATAATAATGCTGTTCCTCAAGTATAGCGAGAAGATGAACGGAATTACTTTCCAATATCTGAACATAGTTATCAAACGTAAAAACGAATTTTACTTTCGAAGAAAGAAAATCGGGATGACCGCTGAGTGAAACCACGAGCATCCAAACAAACGGAGCAACGCAGAAAATGAAGAGAAATACGGCGCCGTATTTCACCAAAAACGATTTTAACTCTTCTTCCTTCATTTCATCACCTCGTCGAATCTTCCGAATTTCAAGTATAATACCGCCAGGCCGGATGCGATAAGGAACAGCACAACGGAAATAGCTGAGCCGTATCCAAAATCCCCCGATAGATAATATTTGAAATGCGTAGATTGAGACGGAAGTCGTGCTGCCTCCCGGACCGCCGCCCGTCAGTATATATATAAGATCGAAAATTCTTATTGCGTCGATGGTTCTAAACAATAATGCTACGACAAGCACGGGCCTGAGAAGAGGAAGCGTGATCATGAAGAAACGCTGAAACATGTTCGACCCGTCGATCTTCGCCTGCTCGTAAAGCTCGCCGGGGATTGATGAAAGACCCGCCAGAAGAATTATAGCGATGAAAGGCGTTGTCTTCCAGACATCGCTTATTACTATTGAAAAGAAAGCGCCCACAGGTGAGCCGAGCCAATTAATTGGGGAATTTGCTAGTCCGGTGCTTAACGCTATAAAATTAAAAACACCGAAATCAAAATTGTAGATAAGCTGCCAGACTCTTGCCGATACTGCAACGGGGATCGCCCACGGTATCAGCACGGCTACTCTCAAAATACCTCGGCCGCGAAATGATTCGTTCAGGACGAGGGCGAAAATAGTTCCTAGAATTAATTCCGATCCAACCGAGACAACAACAAAAAGTAAAGTGAATCCCGCCGAACTCCAGAAATGAATATCGGAAAAAAGCCGCGTATAGTTTTTAAACCCGGTAAACTCATCAGGCATAAACGTAACATCGCGGAAGAAGCTGGTAATAAAAGTTCCCAGCACCGGCAGCATCACGAACAGCGCCGTAATAATAACCAAAGGCGCGATGAATAAATACGCCTGCCTGTCCGCGAAAAATTTATTTCTGCTTTTTACCATAGTATCCGTTAATTTTATTTATCTCGCTCTGCATCTCATTTAATGCCTTGCCGGGTTCTATCTTTCCGGCCAGACAATCGTTAACGTATCTTTGTATTACATCCGAAACCTGACTGTAATACGGAAGCATCGGCCGAGGGACGGTTCTCCTAAAAGCCTCGTAAAGAATTTTTAACCTGGGATATTTCTCATTCAGCTCTTTGTCGTGGTAAATATCTTTTCTGCCGGGATTCCATCCGACGTTCTCGAAGAGTTCCTTTTGAACTTTGTATGAAGTAACGAATTGAATGAACTTCCACGCTTCTTTTTTCTCATCCGAATAGCGTGATATGCCGATATGCCATCCGCCTAAAGTAGAGACGGATTCTCCTCCTTTGAAGTGCGGAAGGAGAGTCATGCCTATTTTACCTTTTACGGGAGAGCCGCCGCTTTGATGAAGCTTCCAGGCGTAAGTCCAGTTGCGTTCGAACAGAGCATCGCCTCGCTGAAACATTCGTCTCGAAGGTTCTTCTTTCATTTCCGTATACGTATTAGGCGGAGAGATTTTATACTTATGAATAAGGTCGCGCATAAAGCCGAGAGCTTCGCATTTTCCTTCGAATTTAAATTGACTTTGCCGTTCCTCATTATTCCGCCGCCGTTCGAAGCAAGGTATTCCAGGAAATTGCAGACAAGTCCCTCGTACTGAGCGCCCTGCCACACGAATCCGTTAAACTCAGGATCTTTTTTTCTTTCTTCTTTCTGAATTTTTTCCGCCTGTTTTACAAGCTCATTCCAGGTCTGCGGAGGCGATGAATAACCGAATTCGTTCAATAAGTCTTTTCTATAATATAGAAGCGCGACGTCCAAAAAAACAGGAAGGGCATAAAGCTTTCCGTTGTTGCGGTCGACGGAATTAATAATGCCGGGAAAGAAAGCATCAGTTGAAAAACCGCTTGTATCGGCGTAAGTATCGAGCGGCTGCAGCCAATGAGATTCCACGAACTGGTCGAGCCACACAACATCCATAAGGAACAAATCTGGATTGGGCTGTTTTGCCTGAAGCGAGATTACCAGGCTTTGTCTCCGCTGATCGGTATAAGTGGGTTGTCTTACTAATTTAAGATCGTCGCCCGTCTGAGCGTTAAAATCGTCTATCAGCTTTGCCCAGTAATCTATTTCGCGCGGCGATCCGCCTATCCAGATCGTAAATTCTTTTTTATTGCTTTCACAATTCAATCCGGACATGATTATGAGGATTAATATTATGTTTATTAAAATTCTTTTCATCAGTTCATAAAAATGTCGCTTCTTTTGAAGTTAATAATCAAAGAAGTAAAATGCTAAGAGATTGATTCCGTGATCAAAGAGCTGTGTTATATGATAAGATTCAGCATGTAAGTTTTTCGTTTTATCCCTAAAAGGATTTTGTTTCCTCTCCGCGAGAATTTATTTCTACGGACCTGGCTGCGAGCTTATTGCAGAACCGGAGTGATGTTCAATTGCCGTCCGCTTTAGCGGACGGATTATAATAAACACAATGTCTTTTGGGCTTTAGCCCCATATTATTAACAATATTTGATGCGGCTAAAGCCAGGGAGCAATAGTTAATTTACAAAACCGTCAGTTAAAGCTGACGGCAATATTTGAAAACAGTGTTACATTGTTTTCTGAAAGTGGTGTGCAGCACTCTATATCAACTGACACCTCTTCTTAGAGGTGATGTGTTTAATCCTAATCAATATTTTTCAGTCCCGTCAGGCCTGCCTGCCGGCAGACAGGGACGAAATGTTTGTAGATTAAATGCAGTTCCCCAAGTAGAAGAATACCTTTAGGGATGTAACGGAATCTTTCCTATAGAACTACATGAAAGTGTTAAGATTTTTTGCAATATTGCAGTCAATTTTGCTGAGAACACAGCAGATGAAATTCTAATTCATTTTGTCATTCCTTAAATGAATTTATGATAGAGAGCGAAGTTAAAACAAAATATGCCGTAGAGGTCGGCGATGTTCATAAATCGTTTAAGACTGTAAAGGCCGTAAACGGTGTGAGCTTTAAAATCGCCGAAGGTGAGTTCGTCGCATTACTGGGGCCGAACGGCGCCGGCAAAACCACCATGGTTGAGATGATAGAAGGAATTCAGAAACCCGACAGCGGAAAAATTTCCGTGATGGGAAAAGATTGGAAAGGAAACGAGGAGGAACTGCGCCGGCTCATCGGACTCTCTCTTCAGGAAACCAGGTTCGTGGATAAATTGAGCGTGGAAGAAACCATGAACCTTTTCGCGGGCTTTTACGATCTCGGACCCGAACGCGTGAACGAGGTTATTAATCTTATCGATCTTGAAGATAAAAGAAAAGCATATACGGTTCATCTTTCGGGGGGACAAAGACAAAAGCTCGCGCTCGGCATCGCGCTTCTTAACAATCCCAAAGTTCTGCTTCTGGACGAACCAACTACAGGACTGGATCCCAACGCGCGGCGCGAGATTTGGAAAATATTAAACGACCTTAAAGAGAAATCGCATACTTCACTCATCCTTACTACTCATTATATGGAAGAAGCCGAGCAGCTATGCGACTACATTATAATTATTGACAACGGGAAAATACTTAAAGAAGGGACTCTAAATAAGCTCCTCCGGGAAGATGGCAGTGAAAAAATAATTGAGTTCACACTTGAAGGTCCTAATGATTTTAACGGATTGTTCCAAAACTCCGGGTATAATGTTTCCTGGGACGATGCGAAGGATGTCGGTGTTCTGATTATAAACAGCGTAGAGGATGAGCTTCCTCATTTTCTGAATTACTTAAAAGAAAAAAATCTCAGGCTTAAAAATTTCGAGAGCAGGAAAAGAACACTCGACGATCTTTTCATCACTTTAACCGGCAGGCATTTGAATGAGTAATAAATTTAACAGAAACCTGCATCAGCTGAAGGCGCTGTTCATCGCACATCTTAAGGAAATTCTAAGAGAGCCCGGTGTGCTCTTCTGGGGAATTATGTTCCCTATACTTATGGCGTTCGGACTCGGGATCGCCTTCACTCAAAAAACCGAAATTACACGCAACGTGGCGGTTATCGAAAACATAAATCGTGTTGGCGTTACAGCAGGCCCTTTTTCCGGCATAGATGCTTTCCTTCAAAAATATACAAAAGAAATAAAAGGCAGCGGCGGCAAAAAGGAGTACAAGCTTTCCATCAAAGATAAGAAACTTGGGAACACGAATTTTATCTTCGAGAAAACCGATTGGAAGCATGCTACGGTTATGCTGAAACGGGGGGAAGCAAGCATTGTTATCGAAGATAAGAACAATAAAATAGAATACAGCTTCGATCCTTTGAATCCAGATGCGCAGCTTACATATTTAAAGCTTTCTAAAATCATCGGAAGCAGTGAGCATGAAGATTGAAAGCGGCGAGAATATAGAACCGCTCACATTAAAGGGAACGAGATACATCGACTTTTTTATTCCGGGTTTAATTGCGATGGGAATTATGATGTCTTCCGTATGGGGCTTGAGTTACGGGATTATAGAAAGAAGATCGAAGAAACTGCTTAGAAGAATGATCGCTACCCCGATGAAGAAATCGTATTTTCTCATTACGTTTATGTCCGTACGAACATTAATGAATTTTATTGAAGCAATTCTGCTGTTTGTCTTCGCGCATTTTGCCTTCGGCATAACTATCGAAGGAAACCTTGCCGCGCTGATATTAATTTTTATCGCAGGCAACATCGGCTTTGCGGGCATTGCGTTTTTAATCTCTTCGAGAACATCGAATACCGAAGTAGGGAACGGATTGATCAATGCCGTTGTTACGCCTATGGTTGTTCTATCCGGCATTTTCTTCAGCTATCATAATTTCCCCGACTGGACCATTCCCTTCATAAAAGTTCTTCCCCTTACCTTGCTGGCAGACGGCATCAGAAGCATCTTTATTGAAGGCGCGGGCTATGCTCAGATTATTGTGCCGTTTTTTGTACTGATAGCAATCGGAATCATTACGTTCGGCATCGGTCTCAAATCCTTTAAGTGGTACTAAACGTCATTATCACAAATGTATCATTTATTCTTAATCTTGCTCTTAATCTTAATCTTAATCTGCTTAGACTTAGACCTAGACTTCAAAGTTTAAGTGAAAGATAAAGTTAAAGGATAAGTCTAAGTTTAGGCCTAAGTTGATGTGTCGACCGAATTCATCTTGAATTATTATATCACAAGGACTATATTTGGTCTAAAAAAGGACCGGTAATGAAATTGAGTGAATCGGTTAAATCTATCAGCTATCTCAAATCTAATGCCGCCAGCTTAATAGAGGAAAGCAACAAGCATCAGAAGACTTTTGTGATTACACAAAACGGCGAGGCAAAGGCAGTCGTGCAGGATATTAAGGTTTATGAAAAAACTCAGGAAACCTTGGCGATGTTAAAACTGCTGGCAATGACAAGCGAGAAGAGCAAATCCGCGAAGGATATTAAGAGCACTTTCAAATCCCTGCGGGATGAATTGAAATTATTGGGTTAAAATGAAATACAAAGTATTAATTGACCCGATGACCAGACAGGATATGAAGGAAATTTATATATACGTGGCGTTTAATGACGATATCCCGTCCGCTGAAAAACTTCTCGATGCCTTGGAGATTACCTGTTATAAATTGGAAAAATATCCTGAGAGAGGGCACGTCCTTCCCGAGATTAAACAAACCGGAATAAAAAAGTACCGCGAGATTCACTACAAACCATATAGAATAATTTATGAAATCGATAAAAATATTATATATGTTCACTCCGTTTTGGACGGAAGAAGAAATATACAGGAAATATTAAGCGAAAGGCTGCTGCGTTAATTTTGCCCTTACACTTAATCTTGAACTTAAACTTAGACTTCCGAGTTTAATTGTAAGATAAAGTTAAAGTATGTGTCTAAGTCGTAGATGCTCGCATTCTAGATTCTATAAATTCTCTCTTAAATGTAATCCCCGTCAACACTTCAATTAATATCATTGATAACTTATTAATAAATGTCATTTTTAAGTGAAGAATAATCACGGAGGAAATTATGTGGCAGGGATGGATAAATTTTTTAGACGGGCTCTGGCTTTTAACGGCATCGTTTATCTGGCAGTGGCAGACAGCCGATACGATGATGATCGCCGGTGCGATCGCTCTGGTTTTCGGTATCTGGTCTTATAAAACCTGGCAGGGCTTAATGCTGGCGTTCTGCGGTTTCTTCGTGCTGGCATCAGGAATTTCGCACTACATGGTGCTGCCGATAAATATTTTCCTCTTCGGCGGAACGATCGCTTTGCTCGGAATATGGGATGCGTTTACTCACAACCGAGCTCTCAGCAGCGAGGAGGCGAAGTAGTTTTGTAAG
>CAWBBX010000111.1:0-8674 GCA_963787005.1 uncultured Bacteroidota bacterium | reverse complement strand
TTATATGCATTATTAATAACCGTCGTATTTTCAGCCGCGTTATATGGGCAAAACACCGACTCGCTTGAGACCAAGCTCGACAACAGAATGGATTATCTTTTCGGTGAACATAAGATCCACAAAGAATTTTTCTTCGAGATGAAAAAAGCCGTGCTGAACTCCGATTCACTTAAAGTGGCGGACTTAATCAAGTATCCCATCACCATTAAGATTAACGGGAAGAAAACTAAAATTAAGAACAATCGTGAATTTCTGAAGCACTACAGCCGGATTATCGATGCACACATAATTGAAACCGTAAGAAATCAAAAATATGCGGAGCTTTTTGCCAACTACCAGGGCGTAATGATAGGAAACGGAGAGATCTGGTTTTCGGGCGTTTGCCTCGATCCAAAGTGCAAAAACACTGTCGTAAAAATTATAGCTGTGAATAAATAATCATGCCTGTTTATCAGATTACAGTATAATATTATTTTCACGTGTATTAATAATAAGGACAACCATGCCGAATTCTTTATTTGAAAAGCTAAGGGAACTGACAGGAGAGTGGGCCGGCAAAGGAAACGCTCAGTATCCGACTATAGATCCGGTTGATTACAGGGAAGAAATGGTGTTTTCGGTTAACGGCAACGGTAATTTTATTCACTATGAACAGCGTACGTGGATTACCGCTCCCGAAGAGAGAAAGGATGCACCCATATTCTGGGAGTCGGGATTTATCTTGAATAAAGGTGAAGGAAACATAGAGCTTGTAAGCGCACAGCAGAGCGGACGCGTGGAAATATTAACCGGCACCTTAAAAGAGAAAGACGGGTTTTTAGTACTCGATCTTGAAAGCAAATCAATTATAAACGATGATCAGCTAATTCGATCAGGCAGAAAATTTTCTGTATCGGAAGATTCGATTAAATATGAGCTCGAAATGAGCACAAAGAAAAATCCATCTTACCTGATTCATCTCTCGGGGGACCTGGCCAGGAGCAAACAAAAAAGAATATAGTTATGCTGTTAAAAATTGCGATGAACGGGGCGCGCTCAAAAACGGAAAATGAAAACATTCCGCGCAAGCTCGATGAAATAAAAAATGATACCTTGGCATTATTCAATGCCGGCTGCAGAGTGTTTCATATTCATTGTTATGATGAAGAGAGTAAAGAAAGTATTCATCCTGATAATATCGAGGCTTTAGTCGATATTATTAAGAACATTTCACATGAAATTAAACTTGGGATAAGCACAGGCGATTGGATTGTGCCTGATCTTGGGAAGAGAATAAACTATATAAAAAAATGGCGCGCGCTTCCGGATTTTGCATCTGTAAATATGATAGAGGATGGCGCGGTACGGGTTGCAAATACACTTATCGAAAAGGGAGTGGCTGTAGAAGCCGGACTGAACAATAAAGAAGCTGCTGAGATCTTCATAAACAGCACTTTGAGAGATAAATGTCTGAGAGTTTTATTGGAGCCTGAGGAAGAAAACGCAGAGGATGCTCTTAACACAGCGGCGGAAATCGAGAAGACATTAAATTTACATGATATTTCCGCACCCAGGCTTCTTCACGGTTTCAACTCAGCTGCCTGGGATCTTCTGAAGGAAGCAAAAAGAACGGGGTATGACGGCAGAATAGGTTTGGAGGATACCGTGTATCTTCCTAAAGGGGAAAAAGCCTCCGGAAATTTAGAGGTATATAAACAAGCATTGTCATTGATTGATAAAGTTTAAGTATTAAATTAATCTAATAGTATTTGAAAACTTATAATGAGGAAATTTCAATGACATTTGAACACTTTGCACTTAACGTAAAAGAACCGGTAAAAATGGCTCAATGGTATATAGATAACTGCGGGATGAGAATTGTAAGATCGATGGAGGTCCCGCCTTTCACGAGGTTCCTGGCCGATGAATCGGGACACGTAGTTATGGAATTGTATTCCAATGATACTGCAAAATACCCGGATCACAAGAACGCGCATCCGCTCGAGTTTCATTTTGCGTTAAAAGTAGATGACGCAGAAACCTTGAAACATAAGCTTATCGCCGCGGGAGCGGCCCAGGAAGAAGAAATTAAATTAGACGACGGTTCTCACCTGGTTATGCTTAGAGACCCGTTCGGAATACCGCTGCAGCTTATGCAAAAGGGGAAAGCCGATGGTCTGAGGAAGCATGAACGCATGGGAAGCATGATTGCATGACTACAATTTAAAACATGCAACCATGCCGGCATGCATTCACGCTTCTTTCTTCTGTCACCCCTTCAGGGTTCTAATATTCTTTGTTCATTGTTACCGGGGCTTTGCCCCGGCCTGAGATATTCGACCCTTTCAGGGTCGGGCAGACACGCCGCCCTATTGTATAAGAGCGAGTACAGTAAATTATAAATCATACACCCACGCTCGCCTGCAAAAATGCTCAAATCCTTAGATGACGTCTTCGGGGTTCCGTTTAATTTTCCCCGAAGGGGAAAGATAACATAGCCCGGGGAGCATCCCCGGGAATTTGTAAACCCCTGATACAAATACCCTGAAAGGGTTAAATAAATATCATCTAGAAATAAACGGCATGACTGCACGGGAATGCATGATTACAATTTAAAACATGCAACCATGCCGGCATGCATTCATGCTTTCCTCTCCTGTCATTTAAATCCGAATTAAAAAAAAATTCATTTTATTATTGACTTCGATTTATACCTATCGTATATTTACGATTAACGATAAAGGAAACCTGAAATGGCATTCTCAAAGAAGGAAGAATTCACAAAAGAAGAGATCTGGCTTGCGGACGTAGCAAAGGCACTTTCTCACCCGGCCAGGATCAGCATTCTTAAGATTTTAAGCTCGCGGAACGTGTGCATGTGCGGCGATATCGTCGAGCTTCTGCCGCTGTCGCAGTCAACCGTTTCCCAGCATTTGCGTGAACTTAAAAGGGTGGAACTCATCCAGGGCGAGATAGAGGGCCCAAAGGTCTGCTACTGTGTTAACGATAAAAATATGGCCAAGGCTCAAAAAGAGATGGAAAAATTGTTTACGAACGTTTGTCACTGTTAAACATGAAGGAGTAAAAAATGGAAAATAAAAAAGACCTCAAAAATATTGTAAAGGAAAAATATGCGCAGATCGCCGTCGATTCGGAAACTGAAAGCTGCTGCTCGCCCGGCGGATGCGGATGTTCCGGAAGTACGGCCGAATATACCGTGTTTAAAGACGATTACACCGGACAAAAAGGATACGTTGAAGAGGCAGATCTCGGTCTGGGCTGCGGACTCCCCACTGAATTCGCGGGAATTAAAGAAGGCTACACTGTTCTCGATCTCGGCTCCGGCGCGGGCAATGATGTCTTTGTAGCAAGAGCTCTTGCCGGTGATAAAGGCAAGGTAATTGGTCTGGACATGACCGAAGAAATGATAGCGAAAGCGGAAAAAAATAAAGCCAGGCTCGGCTATGATAATGTGGAATTTAAACTGGGCGACATTGAAGAAATGCCTCTTGGGGATAATTCAATCGACGTTGTAATCAGCAACTGTGTTCTTAATCTCGTTCCCGATAAAGTAAAAGCATTTTCTGAGATTTACAGAGTACTAAAACCCGGCGCGCATTTCTGCGTATCGGATGTAGTAATGAAAGGGACCTGGAATAAAGAGCTTAAAGAATCCGCCGAGCTTTATGCCGGCTGTGTCTCCGGCGCGCTCGACAGGGAAGAATACCTCGGCATAATTAATAACGCCGGCTTCAATAATATCGAAATAAAGAAATCAAAATCTATACCCCTGCCCGAAGATCTGTTGAAAACATATCTTGACGAAAAAGGTATGGATGAATATAAAAATAATATACACGGAGTTTTCAGTATTACGGTAGTAGGACGGAAAGCATAAAGTAAGTAGCAGGAAAGTATAGATGAAACAGAAGATATTAATACTTTGTACGGGGAATTCGTGCAGGAGCCAGATGGCCGAAGGATTATTAAAATCGTTTGATAATGAGCTGGAAGTTTATTCCGCCGGTACCAATCCGTCTTCACGAGTTCATCCGAATGCCGTAAAAGTTATGAATGAAATCGGGATCGATATAGGAAACGGCTATCCGAAAAATGTCGATCAGTTTATAAATTCACCTTTAGATTACGTAATAACCGTCTGCGATAACGCTAAGGAAACCTGTCCCGTGTTTACCGGAAAAGTGCTTAACAGACTCCACATCGGCTTTGAAGATCCCGCCGAAGCCGAAGGAAGCGAGGAGGAAATCCTGAGCGTCTTCAGAAAAGTGCGTGATGAGATAAAAGAAGACTTTTATAAATTCTATTTAAACGATATAAAAAAACAAAAAGGGGAAAATCATGATTAATATAAAAGTACTGGGCTCCGGCTGTCCGAATTGTTTAAAACTGGAAAGTCTGTGCAGAGAGGTAATAGCCGAAAATAACATTGAGGCTGAAATAGAAAAAGTAACAGACATAATAGATATTGTAAGCTACGGAATAATGAGTACGCCTGGACTCGTTTTAAACGATAAGATTTTAAGCACGGGCAAGATACCGACAAAATCAACTCTGGAACATTTGTTCAAAGAGGCTGACTCCCAAAATTAATGCAGATGATGATATGACTTCATTAACAAAACGTCTTTCTTTTCTGGACAGGTACCTGACTCTGTGGATTTTTCTCGCAATGTTCATCGGAGTTATGTCCGGTTATTTGGTCCCCGGCATTGTCGGCTTTTGGAATAAATTCCAGTCCGGAACCACAAACATTCCGATCGCAATCGGCTTAATATTAATGATGTACCCGCCGCTTGCAAAAGTAAAATACGAAGAGTTGGGCGACATATTTAAAAACGTAAAAATCCTGGCTTTATCGTTAGTGCAGAACTGGATCATCGGTCCCGTGCTTATGTTTATTCTGGCCGTGGTGTTTCTGCCGGATCACCCGGATTATATGGCGGGATTAATAATGATCGGACTCGCGCGCTGCATCGCCATGGTAATTGTATGGAACGAGCTGGCAAAAGGCGATACGGAATACGCGGCCGGACTCGTAGCCTTCAACTCGATTTTTCAAGTCCTTTTCTTCTCGGTTTACGCTTATGTCTTTATCACCGTTTTCCCGTCGCTGCTCGGTTTAAAATCATTTAGTGTGGATATTACAATAGGAAAGATAGCAGAAAGCGTTTTGATTTATTTGGGTATTCCGTTCTTCGCCGGAATTATCACAAGGTTTTCTATGCTGCGGTTAAAGGGAAAAGAATGGTACGAAACAAAATTTATTCCGCGGATAAGTCCTGTAACTTTGATAGCGCTTTTGTTTACTATCATTGTTATGTTCTCTTTGAAAGGGGAATACATCGTAAAGATTCCATTCGACGTCATAAGGATTGCCATACCGCTCACAATTTATTTTATAATTATGTTTTTTGTTTCGTTCTATCTGGGCAGAAAAATAGGTGCCGATTATTCAAAGACCGCTACACTTTCCTTCACTGCGGCGAGCAACAACTTCGAGCTTGCAATTGCTGTGGCTGTCGCGGTGTTCGGGATAAATTCCGGCGAGGCTTTTGCGGCCGTAATAGGGCCGCTCGTTGAAGTGCCGGTATTAATCGGCCTGGTTAATGTTTCTCTCCGCCTGCAGAAAAAATATTTTAAAAACGTGGAAGAGGGAACCGTAACCGCACCGAATGTTTGTCCCTAACTTCCATAATTTCGTTTTATGTAAAGGGGAATTCCGTTGTCAGAAAAAATCATCTCATTTAAAAATTTAAATAAAGCATATGTGCCTCTTCTTTTGCTTCCGTTGTGGATTATTATATATGTCTCGCTCGAATCAGGTGTCGGACATATTGTTAATTTCATTTTCGGGGAAGCGAACGGTTCACATATAGCCGAAACGGTGAGGTTCTTTTTATTTGAAGTTCCGAAAGTACTCCTTCTTTTGATTCTTATAGTATTCGCCGTCGGAATAGTGAGATCATATTTTTCTCCCGAGAAGACGAGGAAGATACTTGAGGGAAAAAGTCTGTTTGCAGGAAATGTAATGTCGAGCCTTCTCGGGATAGTAACGCCGTTCTGCTCGTGCTCAGCGGTTCCGCTTTTCCTCGGATTCGTGGAATCGGGTGTTCCGCTCGGTGTAACGTTTTCTTTTCTTATTTCCGCACCGATGATAAACGAAATCGCCGTTGTGCTTCTCTTTGGTTTATTCGGGTGGAAGACAACTCTGATATATGTTTCAACGGGATTATTGATAGCAATAGTTTCGGGATGGATAATCGGAAAGTTAAAATTAGAGCGGTACGTGGAAGACTGGGTATATAAAATAAAAGCAGGCTCAAATAATACGGTAGAAATAAAACCGTTATTTTCCGACAGAATCTCAGAAGGATATTCGGCCGTTAGAGAAATAGTCGGCAAGGTTTGGGTTTACGTTGTTCTCGGCATAGCAGTCGGTGCTGCGGTTCACGGATACGTACCGGAGAATTTCATGGCGTCATTAATGGGTAAATCGGCATGGTATTCCGTCCCGCTGTCTATATTAATAGGTGTGCCTTTGTACTCGAACGCGGCGGGAATAATTCCCATCGTTCAGGCGCTTCTGGAAAAAGGCGCGTCGCTCGGTACGTCTCTTGCGTTTATGATGTCGGTTATCGGCTTGTCGTTGCCGGAGACAATAATTCTTAAGAAAGTTTTAAAGCTGCCGCTTATTTTCATCTTCGTGGGCATTGTTGCCTCGGGAATTACAGTTGTGGGATTTTTATTTAACGTTTTGTATTAAAAAAGTTATGTAATATTTCCGCACGTCATTTTTTCTCGAAGATCACCACCGTACTGTTTGCGTAGTTTGAGACATAAAGATATTTGTCCGTAGAGTATAATCCGGTCGGCTTTTCAATATTATCGGACAATACCTGCTCCAGCTTCCCGTCGATGTTATAAATAAAAACGTTCCCTTTATTAAAAGCCGCTGCAAAAACAAAATTATTGTCTACAAAAACTGAAGATAGATGTGAAATTTTTTCCGCTTCGCCTATCATTTTAATCGATTTCCCGGCAAGATCGAAAACCTGAATTCTTTTATTCCCCGCGTCGGCCGCATATAATAAACCGTCTCTTAGAGCAACGTCCGTAGGATGATCGAGTTCCCCATGGGCACTCCCTTTTTTCCCGAAGCTGTAGGCGCGGTCTCCCTGCTGCACAATAATTCGGTTGCGGCCATAATCCGCCAGACAAAATTTTGCCGCCTCCGCCCCGGCGCCCGAAGCATGCCCGGGAGAGGTTATTAAATTAAATAATTTTACGTTTCCTTTTTGATCGATAAGCTTCACGTTTCCGTTCGAGAATTCAGGAACAAGCAGTCTGTCTTCAAAAATTGCGGGATGAACAGGCCTATCGAAATCTTTAAATTCCTTAAGCTGTTTTCCGGTGGTGTCATACAATGCGACAATGTCGGATGTGGAATCTGTTATCCAGATGCGACCCATGTAAACCGCAATGCCGCTCGGATGAATATTCTTTAACTTAATTTCTTTGTGAAATGTCCAGCCGGCATTATCCGGTGAGCAGCCGGACATAAATGGGAATATTAAAATTGGTGTGATAATATAGAGCAGGAGCAAACGGCTTTTTGTACTCATTCTTTTCCGGTCGTAGTAAGGGAGAAAATGATTTTTTAACTTCGTCAAAATAATAAACTTTTCAAATGCCTTCTGTAACTTAAATTACATTAAAGTTAAATCCTCCAGGGAGTTGCCCGGGAGGATTGCAATATTATTTAGATTCCGCTTCTACTGTTTCCCACTTTTTAATGAGACCGATAAACTCTTTCTGAATAGTCTCGCCCTTATCGTCTGCATACCACTTGTGCATTTTCTCGTGGATATCCTCGACCCACTCCTTGCGAGGCCGATCGGGATCTTTTTTTTCTTTTGCTTCCATTACCATCTTCTGAAGTACTTCCGGACGCGGCCCCCATGTTCCCAGTTCACTCAGCGAATCTGCGTCCAGGCAGATAAGCTTCGGAATCGATCGTCCGCCGTTCGTCAAATATTGATCCATTATATCGAGGTTCTGATCTCTCAGAAGTATCTTTAGATCTATATTGCCGGAAGCGTCGGCAATTTTTGCAATAACCGGCAGGTTCTGAGAAACGTCGCCGCACCAGCCTTCCGCCAATACAACCCAGTACCATTTTTCATCCGGATTCTGCAGTTCTTTTTTAAGTTCTTCTTTGAGCTCCAGTGTTTTATCAATTCTGCTCATACGCTGTACGTTCAGCTTTGTGAATTCCGTTAAAGGCATTTCGGAATCGTTTCCGCTGGTAGCTTTGCCCTGCTCTAACAAATCATCGACTAATTTTCTGAATGATTTGTAATCGTAGGCTTTGTCCAGATGCTTTTTCTGGATTGTGTTTCTCATAGTCCGCTCCTTTCCGTATTCGTATAGTTATCTTTACATTTATTATATAAAAATAATAGAAGGGGAGTTGTAAACTGTGTTACAAATATTAACTGATTTGATGTTAATGTGATCGTTTAAGCGACACGGAGAAACGCGGAGAAGCACAGAGAAATCCGGAGGAGGGAGGATAATCTTTTAAGGAAAGCTTACAAAGTTATGTTTTTGCAATAATGAGATGTTGATTTGAAAAATACGATGGAAAACATTTTTTTGTTGTAATAAACGAAAC
>CAWBBX010000110.1:0-8584 GCA_963787005.1 uncultured Bacteroidota bacterium | reverse complement strand
AACAATTCCGCAACACCGATTTCAAACGTAATAGTAAAACTCATCAATTCGAATGATACTTTATCGACTACAACAGACGCAAACGGAAATTATTCGTTCACTGATATTGCGGAAGGAAGCTACAGCATTTCGGCAAGCAAGTCGGATAACGCTGGCGGAGTAAATTCAACCGACGCGTTAACGGCGGCAAGGTATTTCGCTAATTTAGTTCAGCTCGATTCGCTGCAGGTAAAAGCGGCCGACGTTAACGGAAGCGGCTCTGTAAACGGCACCGACGCGCTCATCATCGCCAGAAAGTTTGTGGGATTAACGGATTCGTTCCCCTCGGGTAACTGGGTATTTTCAGATCCGGGTACGTTAAATATTTCCGGTAATGCGACAATTAACATAAAAGGATTAGCGGCGGGAGATGTTAATGGTTCTTACTCGCCGGTTAACTCGAAGGTAGCGTTTAAAATTATCCGCGAACGTAAATCATCAAACTAAAAAGAAAAACGGCAACCGGTAATTGATGCCGTCTTTCTTATGAAACTTAAATTACAAACCTGCCCACGACATATAGGCGTCAACTTAATTTTCCGGTAAGAGCGATTATTTATGTAAATATATATGGTTCCGGTTATTCGGTCCCTATTTATTATTACATAATTAATAGGCTAATAAGGTTATATAATATGTTTTAGCCTTGCTACTAAGGTTTCTAAAATAAATAAGGTTTATTTATCAATCACACATTTCTTCGTTTTATAAATTATATAGATACTTTTATATTTCAACCTGTCTGTCCGGCAGCCAGGTAAAACCTTATCCTCCTTATCAAACCTTAATAACACCCAACAAAGAACCAAGGTTTACCTTATTACCTTATTTGTCTGTAGTAAACACATTTTAACATACGTTGTTCGTTTGACACCTATGTGCCCGCGCCAGGCTGGTTCGTGAATTATCACTTCGTCAAAATCATCTTCTTAACATCCGTAAAACTTCCCGCGGATAAGCGGTAGAAATATATTCCGCTCGATAATTGTCTGTTGCCTGCCTGTCCGGTAGGCAGTGTGTGGTCTGTTGTGTGTTGAATTCAATTTGATGATTTCCGGCTGACTGTTCTCTATCGATTAAAGTAGCTACTTCGTTTCCAAGCGCATCATATACCTTCAGCAAAACTCTCCCCGATACAGGAATTTGATAAGAGATAATAGTAGAGGGATTAAAAGGATTGGGATAGTTTTGATTTAAATTGAAGTCCTTTGCAACAGCATTGTTTTCGATTCCGGTTACGGCAACGACTGCTACGGTTTTGTTGGGAGCGTAGTTCCACATATCTCCTGCGTCCGGCGCGCCGTTAAAATTTACGCTGTTGCCGTTTGCGTAAAGCGTAATATTACCCGCCGATGCCGGGGCTTTATAATTGAAGTTGAATGTAACCGCTCCGCCGGAAGGAGTTTTGGGTGAAGAATGCGTGAGCTCTCCGTTGGAGTTATCGCGCCTTAGATCCGGATGAGACGGGCGACAAAGTACCGGATGAAACGGCGATATCGGTGCCGGCTCTTACCAAAGGTCCGCCCGAAATAGTAACCGAATATTCCGCCGATTGATTTATCATAAGAGTATCGGGACCGTTTATTGTAACGGTTACGTTCGGGCTCGGGTTCGGAGAATGACAGTTGCATCCGAAACCGTTTTTCTTTGTAGTACCGGTAATTCCGTGAGAGTAAGCGTAAAGTACCGCGGTTATACTTAAAAAGAAAAGTACGCCGATAATTAACGCACCGTATCTTCTTCGATTTAATCTCATATAGCATTCCCTAGCATGTGAAAAAAATCGTAATTAAAATTTCGGTAGGTATCCGCCCTCCGAATTATTAGTGAAGATAAAGAGGAGAAAGGTGACATGCTATGAAAAAAAATAGATGTTATTTATTGTAATGAAGAGTCTGCCGTTAAATTACCGAATTAACGAATAAGCAAGGTCCGATAGGAAATTGGAATGGTAAAACTATATCGTCTAAATTTTGGTTAAGTTATTTGCGCCTTAGCGTCTTGGCGTGAATTTTCCTCACGCAAAGCCGCAAAGACGCTAAAAAATAAAAGATAAATCAAACCTTCGTGAATGCTTTTAATGATGATGACCGCCTTCGCCGTGAACGTGCCCGTGCTGCAGTTCCTCGGGTGAGGCGTCTCTTATGTTGAGAAGCTCGACTTCGAACGTAAGCTTACGTCCGGCAAGAGGATGGTTAAAATCGAAAGTAATATCATCGCCTTCAATTTTTGTGACGGTAAAAGGCATCTGTCGGCCGTCCGGTGTATTTGCTACAAATCCCATACCTTCTTCCAGTTTTGTACCTTCGGGAAACTCCGATCGGTTAACCGACTGAATAGCATCTTCTTTATATTCGCCGTATGCTTCTGTCGGCTCTAACACAACGCTCTTCTTGCTGCCGATCAGCATTCCGTTGATGTTCTCTTCCAATTTTGGCAGTATCTGACTGTTTCCGCTAATATAAGAAAACGGGGTTTCTTTCGTAGTTTCTTCAATAACCGAACCTTTATCGTCTTTTAGGGTAAAATTTAACGTAACAACCTGGTTGTCATTAATAGGCATGATTCTCCTTTGATATAATAATTGATGATTAATTTATTGAACATATATAAAATTTACGGCGACAAAAACAAACCACCGGCATCATTTATTGCTATTTAATCATAAAATCAATAATTATGAGCGGATTTCTACTCAGTGAAAAATATTCTTATTGTGGTTCGCATCCGAAGACGCCGGCTCCCAGTCGACCCCGGCGCATGGCAGGTAGTCCTTGGTCGGATGCTTGTCGTACAGCATGCAGAGAACGGCCGATTGATCGAAGTGCTTGCAAGAAGAACAAAGAGTAGATTCTATAACCTCTTTGTTCTTCTCCTTGAACATCTTATAGTGAATAAGCGCAGGATGAATAACCACTCCGTAAACGGCCATCAGGCTGGCCATCCACCAGAAATTGTAATCAATATAGCCCCTTGCAATCCATACAAGCGGAATGATAATCACAATTCTTACAATGGTCCAAAAAACTACTTCGCCCATTTTTAACGGCCGTAATTAGGTTAATGTTTAGTCAAAATATAAAAAGCATTTGCATTAAAATACAGGTAATTGGCCGCTAAGCTGAAGTTAAAGATTTCGGATTAATTTGCGAATATAGATAACTGCTGAAATTCTCCCGAAAAATACGGCGCCCTTTATCCGTCGGCAGAAACTAGCCCGCGGGGGTATACTATTATAACGTAAAATGGACTTTCGGAATGCTTGCTGTTATTTAATTAATATATTATTATTCATAATAGTATATTATAAGTAATTAAGGGTGTTAACTTAAAACGGACCTCTCTTCGGCACAGCCGGAAGGTTTCCGCATAACAAATAAACATTAGAGTTGTAAAAGGAAGTGCAGCTTACAAGACAGGAAAATTCGGCCTGCGTTTTTTTAATGTTTCTTAAATCTTTTATAATTTTTAATTTTAAAATAAAAAAACCCGAAAAAAATATTTTTTCAGGCTTTAGTGAGCGCGGGTGGGCTCGAACCACCGACCCTCTGCTTAAAAGGCAGATGCTCTACCCCTGAGCTACGCGCCCTTAATTAAGAGAACTACAAATATAAGAATTTGATTATTTTATTCCAAATAAGCCATTATTCTAACAAGAACTAAATACGTCTGAAAACATGTCAAAAAATTCCAAAATATTAGTCTGCGACGACGACGAGACCCTATGTTATCTTCTAAAAGAGCAACTTTTGGAAGAAGGATTTGCGGTAGATACAGTTTATGACGGCGGACTCGCAATTGAAGCAATAAAGCGAAAAAACTACGATCTTCTTCTCCTTGATCTTAACATGAGAGAGATTCCCGGCGAGGAAGTTTTAAAGTTTGTTGCGGATTATAATTCGTCTCTGCAAGTAGTTATTCTTTCGGCACAAACAGAGATAAGGAACGCCATAGACTGCATTAAAATGGGAGCTTACGACTTTATAACAAAACCTTACAACTTCGACGAACTTCTTCTTACCATTAACAGAGCATTAGAACACAAAGACCTCTTAGTTAAAACCACCTTGCTTACCGAACAGGTCAACAAGAAGCTGTCCAGCAAAATTGTAGGCAACAGTAAAGAGCTTCAGAGAGTGATCAACCTCGCTAACAAATCCGCGGTGTCCGAGTCCAATATTCTTATAGAGGGAGAAACCGGTACCGGCAAGGAGCTGCTTGCCGAGTATATTCATAAGCACTCTTCCAGAAATGAGATGCCGTTTGTGGTTATCAATTGCGCTTCGCTGCCGGACCAGCTTATAGAGAGCGAGCTTTTCGGCCACGAAAAGGGAGCGTTTACCGACGCCAAATCCACAAAGCAGGGTCTGGTTGAGATAGCGCACGGTGGAACACTTTTCCTCGATGAAATCGGCGAGCTAAGTCTAGCGCTTCAGCCGAAACTTTTACGTTTCCTGGAAAACGGCGAATACAGGAGAATAGGCGGGGTTACAAGCCTCACTTCAAACGTTAGAGTTATAGGTGCAACCAACAGGAATCTTCTGGAAGAGGCTGATAATAAAAATTTCAGGAGAGACCTGCTATTCAGGCTCAACGTTATAACTCTCACCATTCCCCCGCTACGGGACAGAAGAGAGGACATTCTTGTACTTGCGAAACACTTCCTGGAAGTTAAGTCACCTATCAGATCACCAAAAAATTTATCCTCCGGAGCAGAAGAGCTGTTAATGGTTTACGATTTCCCGGGCAACATTAGAGAACTTGAACATATTATAGAAAGAGCCTTAATTTTCGCCGAGAATGATATGATAGAGCCGGAAGATCTAAACCTGCCTATTGACAAGCAAAAAAAATCGGCCAGACACGCCAGCGTTAATTACGACGAAGGGGACGATATAATTAGCATAGATGAGCTAGAGAAAAGACACATAGCTAAAGTACTGAAGGTAAACCGATGGGACAGGGCTCAAACCGCAAACCAGCTCGGAATAAGTCCCAAGACACTTTATACTAAAATTAAGAAGTATGCCATAAAACAAGAATGATCTGCCAATGATGGATAGTAAATCAACCGAATATTTTCTGAATCAACTATCTGAACAGGAGGATTCTTTCCTTGCTGTCACGGACAAGAATTTGAAAATTATTTGGAGCAGCAAGGGTTTTAGGCAAAACGCACCCTCCAGAATCGTTAAAGGGAAAAACATATTCGATCTCTTTAATATTAAAGAAAAAGCATATCGCGGTAAAAAGGGACTTAAACCGGTCGAAGTCTACCTGCCCAACCTTAATTCAAGACTGAACATAAAACCCTTGTTTTCAAAAGACGCGGGATGGGGTTACTATGTTACGCTGAACGTCGATACGGGACGGAATGAAACGACTGTAAGAAAGTCACCAAAAGAACCTAAGACAGCGGATTTTCAAAACGAACTTCAGCAAATTCTTACTCTTCTAGTAAAAGAAACTTCATTGTCCGTACTGAAAAAATCAATACTGACAAAATGCATTAATCTGACCGGCGCCGATGTGGGTCTTATACAAGTAAACGATGATAGCACGGAAGACGGCTTTGAACTTATAGACAAGGCAAATCTAATTGCCGACAAAGAAGAGGTAATAAGAGATATCAAGGTAAGTTCGTCATTTATCAACAAGTGGCTGATCACCAACAAAAGAGCACTGCTTGTTGAAGCCGATCCGAATAATTTCGGTTATAATCTTACGCAATCGCTTCAATGTGATAAGATCGTAATGGCGCCGTGTTTTTTTGAAAAGTCTTTGATAGCATCGATAATAATCGGCAAAAAGAACGGCGTTTTCGGCGATACCGATATTAGCAACACCGAAAAACTGGCGTCGCTGCTTTCGTTCGCCATAAGCAGCAGCAGGACCAGGGAGCTTAATACGGCTCTTGAAAGCAGGCTTCTACAAGCACAGAAGCTGGAGACAATAGGCAAGCTCGCAAGCGGAATGGCACACGACTTCAGCAACCTGCTCTCAAGCATATTCGGAAGCCTCAACCTTCTTAAAAGAAAAATACCCGAAAGGGAAGACATATATAGACTTCTCGATAACATTGAGAGCTGCTCAATACGCGCCAAGGACCTCACAAAAGGCCTTCTTTCATACGGCAAGCCGACACCGAAAAGAAAAGAGCTGATCAAGCCAAATCTTCTTCTTAACGAAATCTCCAAAGTAATTTCACAGACATTCCCAAAGAAAATAAGCTTCGAAAGTAATATCAATGATAATCTTTATGATATACTCGGCAACGGTACGGAAATATACCAGGTGCTTCTTAATCTTTGCGTAAACGCGAAGGAAGCTATAGCAAACACCGGCACTATCACCCTAAAAGCAGAGAATATTACAGTCAACTTAGAGAACACTATTAACTACCGGCTTCTTGAAAAGGGAAACTATGTTTGTTTCTCGGTAAGCGATACGGGCGACGGCATAGAAGAGGAGAACATTCAGCGAATCTTCGATCCCTATTTCTCGACAAAAGGTAAAGAGACCGGCTCGGGATCGGGGCTTGGTCTTTACGTTACCTACGGCATTATTAAGGCACACAACGGGCATATCGATGTTTCAAGCAAAAGGGGGGAAGGTACCTCTTTCGAAGTGTATATACCCTCTTATGAACCGACGAAAGCGGCGAAGTCTAAGAAGACCGAGAAGATTATCGTCCTTGCCGACGACGAAGTAATGCTTCGCGATCTACTTGCGGAACTACTCGAATCGTATGACTATAACGTAATAAGAGTAATTTCCGGAGTTGAACTCCTGAAAGTTTTAACGGAAGAAATTAAGGTGGATCTTGCGGTAGTTGATTTTAACATGCCCGAAATGAACGGCCTGGAAAGCATACAGAAAATAAGAGAATTAGGCTTGAATATTCCCATTATCTTGTCTACGGGCAGCATGAATATTGCCGAAAACTTCGATCACAAGAAGTACGGCATAAACAGCGTGCTTTCCAAACCCTACGAGTTTGAAACGATGCTCGCAACCATCCAAAAATTAATCTGACGCCTTCTCAGGATTCCTATCGAACTCAACCATCTTTATATTCTTAACATAATCGGAAAAGATGGGCTTCTTAATTGCATTAAGCTGATTTAACACGTCGTTGATCTCTTTGACAGCGATCTCAATATAGTTGAGCCTTTTTAATATCGCCTCTTTAGACACTTCGTCTTTTCTCAACTCTCTTTTAATAGCCGCCGAAGAAAGACTCATCAGCGTAAGAGGCTGCTTAATTTTATGGTTGGTGGTTACCACCGTGGCGGCGAATGTATTTCTTTGTTCCGACTCCACAAGCATTTTGTGGGCTTCCGATAGTTTCAGCGCTGAGTTTACCCTGGCAAGCAGTTCAATCCTGTTAAAAGGTTTTTTAATATAGTCGAACGCTCCCGCCTCTAGACCTTCTCTTGTATCCTCGGCGCCGGACTTAGCGGTAACTAAAATTATGGGAATGTGGGTTGTCTCAGGTTTCTCGACCAATATTTTACAAACTTCAATGCCAGTCATCTCGGGCATCATTACATCAAGTAAAATAAGATCCGGCTGCATACTTTCCGCTTTCTCAATACCAGTCCTACCGTCGTAAGATGTAAGAACCTCGTATCCTTCATGTTCAAGCCTGTCCTGGAGCATGAAAACATTCTCCGGTAAATCATCGATCACTAATATTTTTTTCATACTAACTTATCCTGTGTTTAGAGAATAGCTTCTCGATTTTAAATGCCATTACACCCGCGTTAACAGGTTTCGGGATATAATCGTCGAAGCCGTGTCTAAGTATAACAGCTTTATCGTCCATCATGGCTTTTGCGGTAACCGCAAATATAGGTATCCCCGCCCACTTGGGATTCTCTTTTATCTTGTTGATTGTCTGGAATCCGTCCATCTCCGGCATCATAATGTCTAGCAGTATAAGATCAGGAGATTTATGATCGAGCGCTTTCAGGCATTGCACACCGTTCTTGGCCAAAATTGTTTTACATCCGCAAGCCTGAACTATCTCGCTTATTGTATATAAAGTATCGGGATCGTCATCAACGATCAAAACTTCGCCCTTGTATTCCTTCTTTACGATTTCTTTTAAAGGTTCCTCAAGTGCTGCCACTATTTTTTGTGCCTCATTGTTAATATCGGCCTGGGGGAGATATGCTTCCTGCATATGAATTCTGTCGCGCACCACTTTCAATACATCAAGAGGGTGTCCCTTAGATTTAACAGTAATCTCCTCTACTATGCTGGAGAGGGAGTTTTTCTCGTCTTCGCTTAAATCTTTCGCGGTACTTATAATGATCGGGATATGCTTAGTATCTGCATTAGATTTCAGTCTATAAGAAAGCGTAATCCCGTCGACTTTCGGCATCATAAGATCTAGAATAACCAGGTCGGGCTGTACTTCCAGGATTTTACTAAAAGCCAACTCACTGTCTTTAATATATTCAATCCGAATCTTGTCGTTCTTAAAAGCGTTTTTAAATTTTTCGAACTCGAGATCATCGTCGTCGACGGGTGCCCAATC
>CAWBBX010000109.1:0-23232 GCA_963787005.1 uncultured Bacteroidota bacterium | reverse complement strand
CGCGGCTCTTGCTGGCCTGCTTGGAGATCTTAGCCAGGATAGTACCGGCCGGAATCGATTCGCCTTCATCTACCGACAAGTAAGCTCTCGTCGGAATGTTGAACGATTTCTTCGTTCCGTCCTCAGCCTCAACCGCGATGCTTGGAGTGAGGTTCTTATCTTTAGATTCAATTACAACTTTCTGCACGTGACCGGTCTGTTCATCGGTAACCTGCTGAAGCGTTACTCCTTCGATCATATCCATAAACTTTACGCGACCCGAAATATCCGTTAATATTACGGAGTTGTAAGGATCATGATTGTAAAGCGGTACACGTTTCCTTACCGACTGGCCGTCATTTACAACAAGTTCGGCGCCGTAAGGTACGTCATATTTTTTAACTTGACGGTTGTTGTCGTCGTAAATACCTATAACACCGCGTCGTCCTGTAACAACTTTTACTGTTCCGAGGAAGTCGGATTTCTCTACGAACGCGATCCTCTCGAACTTAACCGTACCGTCTCCGGTTGATTCAACCTGCGACTGGCTCGCAATTCTCGAAGAAGTACCGCCCAAGTGGAATGTTCTAAGTGTAAGCTGCGTACCCGGCTCACCGATTGACTGAGCGGCCACAATTCCTGTCGCCTCGCCAATCTCAACAAGTTTGCCGTTAGTAAGGTTACGACCGTAGCATTTAGCGCAGACACCGCGTTTAGACTCGCAAGTCAGAACTGTTCTGATATAAACAGACTCGATGCTCGAATCTTCAATCCTATCCGCGATCGTTTCGGTAATAAGATCTCCGGCGGCGACGATCAGCTCGTCGTTTCTAGGATCGTAAACATCTTCCTGGGCAACACGTCCGGTGATTCTTTCTCCCAGCGGTTCTCTTTCCTGTTCTACGTCTTTAAGCGCAGTAATTTCTATACCGAGGATCGTTCCGCAATCCATCTCGGTAATAATTACATCCTGCGAAACATCAACCAGCCTTCTTGTAAGGTAGCCGGCGTCAGCCGTCTTAAGAGCCGTATCTGCAAGACCTTTACGCGCACCGTGAGTAGATATAAAGTACTCGAGTACCGACAGGCCTTCTTTGAAGTTAGCGACGATCGGGTTTTCGATGATTTCACCGGCCTGGCCTGATAAGCTTTTCTGCGGTTTCATCATCAGTCCGCGCATACCGGCAAGCTGTCTAACCTGCTCCTGCGAACCTCTAGCACCCGAGTCGACCATCATATGCAGCGAGTTAAATCCGCTGTTGTGAACTTTAATTTTTTCCATAAGAGCGCGGGCAACGTCGTTGGTTGTGTGTGTCCAAACGTCTATGATCTTGTTATAACGCTCGGCATCCGTAATAACGCCCTGCTCGTGCTCGTTTAATATCGCTTCAACTTTCTTGTTCGCTTTCGCGATTAAAGCTATTTTTTCTTCGGGGATAATCATATCCGCATAGCTTACGGACAAGCCGCCGGCGGTAGAATACCTGAATCCGAGTTCCTTAAGATCATCCAGGAATTTGGCAGTAACCTTGTTACCCATCTTCATAAACATCTGACCGATGAATCCGCCGAATGTTTTCTTGATAAGAAGCTGGTTGAAGAATCCCATCTCCTTCGGAACGATCTGGTTGAATATCACTCTTCCGGTGGTTGTTTCAATCATCTCACCGTCGATCCTTACTTTAACCTTGGTGTGAAGACTTACTACCTTCGAGTTGTAAGCGATAATAACTTCTTCGGAGGAACCGAATATCATGTTCTCGCCTTTTTCGCCCTCTTTATATTTAGTCAGGTAATAGCATCCGAGTACGATGTCCTGTGTAGGAACAACGATCGGGCTGCCGTTCTGAGGCGAAAGAATGTTATGGCTGCTGAGCATCAGAAGCGATGCTTCGAGCTGAGCTTCGTAAGAAAGAGGTACATGAACCGCCATCTGGTCGCCGTCAAAGTCGGCGTTGAACGCCGTACAAACCATCGGGTGAAGCTGTATTGCGCGGCCGTCTATAAGTATAGGCTGAAACGCCTGAATACCGAGTCTGTGCAGTGTAGGCGCTCTGTTTAACAATATCGGGTGACCCTCGATGATCTTCTCAAGAATATCCCAAATAAGCGGATCTTTCCTGTCGACTACTTTCCTTGCGCTTTTAACTGTCTTGTTATGTCCTCTTTCGATCAGTTTCCTGATGATAAAAGGTTTGAACAATTCTACAGCCATATCCTTGGGCAGACCACACTGGTGAAGTTTCAATTCCGGACCGACAACGATTACCGAACGTCCGGAATAATCGACTCTCTTACCGAGCAGGTTCTGACGGAAGCGCCCCTGCTTGCCTTTAAGCATATCGCTTAAAGATTTGAGCGGCCTATTATTGTCGCTTCTTACTGCGCTGCCGCGGCGCGAGTTATCGAACAACGCGTCGACAGATTCCTGAAGCATTCTCTTTTCGTTACGAAGAATTACTTCGGGAGCTTTAATGTCTATCAATCTTTTAAGACGGTTATTCCTGATAATAACCCTTCTATAAAGATCGTTAAGATCGCTTGTCGCGAACCTTCCGCCTTCAAGCGGAACGAGAGGACGAAGCTCAGGCGGAATAACAGGGATATAGTTGAGAACCATCCACTCGGGCTTGTTAGCAACCTTGTTTTCACTTTCCTTGAACGCTTCGAGAACTCTTAATCTTTTAAGAAGATCGGCTTTCTTCTGCTGCGAAGTTTCAACCTTAAGCTGAGCTCTAAGCTCCTTAGAAAGAGTGTCAACCTGAGTATTCTTAAGGATCTCTTTAACTGCCTCGCCGCCGATCTTAGCTACAAATTTTTTAGGATCGTCATTATCAAGTTTCTCGTTTCCGGCCGGGAGAGAGTTTAATACTTCAAAATACTGATCTTCGGAGATCAAATTGAGTTTACTCAATCCGGTAGAACCGGGATTAATAACTACATAAGACTCATAATAAATTATCTTTTCCAGTTCTTTAAGGCTCAAGCCTATAATGTTTCCTATCTTGGAAGGCTGTGCCCTGAAGAACCAAATGTGAACTACGGGAACCGCAAGACCGATATGGCCCATTCTTTCGCGGCGTACACTTTTCTGAGTAACCTCAACGCCGCAGCGGTCGCATATAATACCTTTATAACGTATACGTTTATACTTTCCGCAGAAACACTCCCAGTCACGCGTCGGTCCGAATATCTTCTCGCAGAAAAGACCGTCTTTCTCGGGACGGAATGATCGGTAGTTTATTGTTTCCGGTTTAGTAACCTCACCATAAGATCTCGACAAAATATCATCAGGACTTGCTAAACTAATAGTGATACTGTTAATATCACGCATCGCATTTTCTTGAACTCTATAAGGCATTTTTTATCTCCTAAATTCTAAGTGAAAAATTGCTCCCGATTATTATGGGAACAGTGTTCAAAGCATTAGTTGATCTTGATATCCAGACCTAAGCCCTGGAGCTCTTTGATCAGCACGTTGAACGATTCAGGAATATTCGGTTCCTGTAAGTTTTCACCTTTAACAATTGCTTCGTACACTTTGGCTCTTCCGGCAACGTCATCGCTCTTCACGGTCAGTATTTCCTGAAGAATGTTCGATGCGCCGTAGCCTTCGAGCGCCCAGACTTCCATTTCTCCGAATCTCTGGCCGCCGAATTGGGCTTTTCCGCCGAGTGGCTGCTGGGTGATCAGGGAGTATGGGCCTATTGACCTTGCGTGGATCTTATCGTCGACAAGGTGGCTCAGCTTCAGCATGTAGATGTAACCACATGTAACCTTCTGGTGGAATTTCTCGCCCGACCTGCCGTCGTAAAGGGTAGTCTTGCTTCCCTTTTCCAGATTGGCTTTTTCGAGCCATTCGTCGACGTCTTCCATTTTCGCGCCGTCGAAGATTGGAGTTGAAAACTTTACTCCGAGCATCTTGCCTGCCCATCCGAGAGCGGTCTCGTATAGCTGGCCGAGGTTCATACGTGAAGGTACACCAAGCGGGTTAAGAATAATATCAATAGGTGTACCGTCCGGCATGAACGGCATATCTTCAGGAGGAACGATCTTAGCGACAACACCCTTGTTACCGTGTCTGCCTGCCATTTTATCGCCGACGGAAAGTTTTCTTTTCTTTGCTACGTAAACTTTCGCGAGTTGTACAATTCCCGGGGGAAGTTCATCTCCGCTGGTAATTTTAATTCTTTCGCGCTTGTAGTCTTCTTCGAGTTCCGAAAGAAGGTCGAAATAATTTTCATATAATGTTTTAATATGACTATTGTTCTTCTTGGTTTCGAACCATTCCATTGTATAATCGAGCTTGGTAACGTCTTCCATGGAGGAGAAAGTAGAGTCTTTGATTACAGTGCCGCTTCTTAGAACAACACTTCCGTCAAGATCTCTAATACCTGTTGTCGTCTCACCGTCGCATATCTTGGTAATTTTCTCAACCATTTTCTCGTAGTGCCCGGTAAGGCTCAGGTTATGCTCGTGTTCGAGCGTATCGAGTGCTTTTTTCTCCGCTTTCTTCGATTCGTTATCACGTTTCTTCCTGCTGAAGAGTCTTGTTTTGATAACAGTTCCCTTGAGTCCCGGAGGTGCTTTCAGCGATGCATCTTTCACGTCGCCTGCTTTGTCTCCGAAAATGGCTCGCAGCAGTTTTTCCTCGGGAGTCGGATCGGTCTCGCCTTTTGGTGTTATCTTACCTATCAGTATATCGCCTTCCTTAACTTCGGCGCCTTCCCTGATGATACCGTTTTCGTCGAGATTTTTAACCGCTTCCTCGCTTACGTTAGGAATTTCACGGGTAAGCTCTTCCTCACCGCGTTTTGTTTCACGAACCTGCAGTTCGAATTCCTCTATATGAATAGAGGTATAAACATCTTCGCTAACTACTTTTTCGCTGATGATAATAGCATCCTCAAAGTTGTAGCCGCGCCAAGGCATGAACGCTACAAGGACATTGCGTCCCAACGCGAGTTCGCCGCCGTCTGTAGAACATCCGTCCGCAAGAACTTCGCCTTTAACAACTCTCTGGCCTTCCTGAACAATAGGTCTCTGGTTGACCGAGGTCTCCTGGTTTGTACCGTGGAATTTAATAAGCTTATTAGTAACCCTTTTAACATCATTAAAGCTGGTGAGAGCCTCAACACTATTGGGATTAATATCGTATTTAACAACAATTTTGTCCGAATCGACGTATTCAACCACTCCGTTGTCCTCAGCCGCGATAACCGCCCTGGAATCTTTGGCGATTTTTTCTTCGAGTCCGGTTCCGACGAGAGGCGCTTCGGGACGAAGCAGCGGAACCGCCTGGCGCTGCATGTTCGAGCCCATAAGTGCTCTGTTCGCGTCATCGTGCTCGAGAAACGGGATCAATGCCGCCGCCGCACTTACAATCTGTGCCGGCGCAACGTCCATGTACTGAACATTTTCGGGTACAACAATCGGGAACTCACCCCGGTTACGAGATTTAACTCTTTCGTGAACAAATCTTAATTGGTCGGTCAGCGGAGCGTTAGCCTGAGCTATCGTGTATAAATCTTCCTGTTCAGCAGTAAGGTATTCAACTTCATTATGAACTTTACCCTTATCAACGGTTCTGTACGGAGTTTCGAGGAACCCATAACGGTTAACTCTCGCGTAAATAGTGAGCGAAGAAATAAGACCGATATTCGGACCTTCGGGAGTTTCGATCGGGCAGAGACGTCCGTAATGCGTATAGTGAACGTCACGCACTTCGAATCCGGCTCTTTCGCGTGTAAGACCACCCGGCCCCAAAGCCGACATTCTGCGCTTGTGCGTCATTTCGGCCAATGGATTGGTCTGGTCCATGAACTGCGATAACTGGTTTGTACCGAAGAACGCGTTTATTACGCTGCTGATGGTTCTGGCATTTACCAGATCCTGCGGCGTAAAGTTCTCGGAATCGCGCATGTTCATTCTTTCTTTTATCGTCCTTGCCATACGCGCCATACCTACATTGAACTGCTGTCCCAGCTGTTCGCCTACCGTCCTTACTCTTCTGTTGCCGAGGTGATCAATATCATCAACCGTTTCATTGCCCACTCTAAGCTTAATGATGTACTTCATTATGGATATAATATCCTCAATTGTAAGGATGGTGGTCGTTTCGGGAATATCGAGTTTGAGCTTGTCATTCATTCTGTGGCGGCCGACGTCGCCGAGATCGTATCTTTTATCGTTGAAGAAAAGCTTATCGATAAGAGCCTGCGCAGTATCCACATCGGGAGCTTCGCCGGATCTAAGCTGACGATAAATTGCGTAGAGAGCCTCTTCCTTTGTGCTCGATGTATCTTTACGCAGTGTATTAACAATAAGATCCATATCGGGAGCGGTCTGGGAGGAGATAAACTTCAAGGTTTCAACCTCAGCCTCGTTTAATCTCTCAAGATCCTCTTCTGTTAAAATGCTGTCTTTTGTCAGGAATATCTCGCCGGTCGACATATCGAATACGTCACTGGCAATAGTTCTTCCGATGAAATCTTCAATATCAACCTTCTTAACCGCTACCTCTTCGATAAGGTTAAATAGGTTCAGAATTTCCTCGTCGGTAGCGTAATCCAAAGCGCGCAACAAGGTAGTAGCGGGGAATTTCTTTCTTCGGTCGATGTAAACATACATTACATAATTAATATCCGTAGCGAACTCAACCCACGAGCCTCTTAGAGGAATTATCCTTGCTGAATATATAGGTGTTCCGTTAGGGTGAACGGTCTGCGAGAAAGCCACGCCGGGTGAACGGTGCAGCTGGGAAACCACAACTCGTTCGGCTCCGTTAATAACAAACGTACCTTTGGCGGTCATATACGGAAGGTTGCCTAGATAAACTTCCTGTTCCACGCTATTTACGAACTCTTCGGTTTCCGGATCTTTTGCAGAAAGCCTCAGCTTTGCTTTTAGCGGTGCGGCAAAAGTTAGTCCCCTCTCCATACATTCTTCAACCGAGAACCTCGGTTTTTCTATATTATACTCTATAAAGTCCAGTCTGTAATTTTCCTTGTTATCGAAGATAGGAAAATTGCTGCTAAACACCTGTTGAAGACCCTTGCTATCTCTCTTTACAGGCGGGACTCTCATCTGAACGAAATCTTCGAAAGCGTCCGTCTGGATACTCAGAAGGTTGGGCGCCTCGATAACAGAGGGAATTTTGCCAAAGGAAATTCTTTTATTATCCAATTGTAATCCTCCAATAAATTAACTTTTTCTAAACTGTCCCGGCATAAACAACGTTGTCGGAAATAAATATAAAAAGCGATAAGACGGACTTCACCGCCTTATCACTTTCAAGAAATGCAAACTGAATGATAATTCTGATTAAAAAAGACTGTGCTATTTTACTTCTACAGTAGCGCCGGCTTCTTCGAACTCCTTTTTAAGCTTTTCAGCTTCATCTTTAGAAACCGCTTCCTTAACCGGCTTGGGAGCGGAATCAACCAGGTCTTTAGCTTCTTTCAAGCCGAGACCGGTGTGAGCTCTAACAACTTTAATAACGTTGATCTTCTTTTCGCCTACAGCTTTAAGTATAACGTCAAACTCAGTCTGCTCTTCTGCCGGTGCTGCTGCGCCTGCTGCCGTAACTCCTGCGCCTGCCATCATCATTGGAGCCGCTGCGGTAACACCGAATTCTTCTTCGAGAGCCTTTTTTAACTCTGATGCTTCTAAAAGCGATAAGCCTTTAATTTTCTCAACAATTTCAGCTACTTTTTCTGCCATTTTACTATTCTCCTACTAATTTAATTTACTTAAATAAAAAAATCTTTATGCCGCTTCTTTCTGGGAAATCTGGTCTATAACGCTGACCAGGTCTCTCATAACAGCATTGATTGCGCCGACAATTCCTGAAGCAGGGGAATCTAGGCTGCCCATAATGCTTGCAATTAATTCCTTCTTTGAAGGAAGCGAGGCCAGCTCGGCAAGCTTGTCACCGGGGTAATACTGGTCTTCAAGATAGCAGGCTTTAAGGGCCAGTTTTTTAGAATCATCAAAATATTTTTTGATGATCTTAGCGGGAGCAACGGGATTTTCATCAGTAAAAGCGTAACCCGTCATTCCAACCAGGTGATCTGCTAGCTTATCAAACTTTCCGGCTTCATCAATCGCTCTTTTGAAAAGAGTATTTTTGTACACCTTGTATTTGACGCCTTCCTTGCGGAATTCGTTCCGGATCTGATTGATATCGGAGACATTTATTCCGGTGTAATCGGTCAGATAGATAGCAGTGGAGTTCTCAATCATTTCCTTAACTTCGGAAACGACCTCGTTTTTTTCGTTCTTGTTCATTTTTCTCCCATACCAGATTTTTATTAATCGTGTCGGTTTAGAAGCATTTATCTTATGAGTGCGTAAACTTTTTCTGCTTTAATGAGCAGCAATCTCATCTTTAGTTATTTTGAGTCCCGGTCCCATCGTAGACGACAGGTAGAGGCTTCTTACATACTGTCCTTTTGCCGAAGCGGGTTTCATCTTTATTATAGTATGAAGGAAAGCTTGTGCGTTCTCAATCAGCTGACCGGATTCAAAATTTAATTTACCCAGGGAAGTATGCACGATACCGGCTTTTTCCACGCGGAACTCGATCTTCCCGGCTTTAACCTCTTTAACGGCCTTGGCTACATCCATAGTTACGGTACCGCTCTTCGGGTTGGGCATAAGTCCCTTGGGACCGAGTATCCTTCCAAGCTTTCCGAGCTCGGACATAGTATCCGGCGCGGCAATTATAACATCAACATCAGTCCATCCGCCCTTAATTTTCTCAATATATTCCTCAAACCCCGCGAATTCTGCACCGGCTTCCTTGGCCTCTGTGGCTTTAGCGCCCTTTGCAATCACCAGAACTTTTACTTCCTTGCCGGTTCCGTTAGGAAGAGACACGGTACCTCTTATCATCTGGTCGGCATGTCTGGGATCGACTCCGAGCTTAATAGCGCAGTCGAGGGTTTCGACGAACTTTACTTTTGACTGGTTTTTTAGGATATCGACGGCTTCGGCTAATGTATACTCTTTATTGGTATCGACAACCTCTTTAATAGCTTTAATTCTTTTAGTTTTTTGCATTTCTCTTTTCCTTATGAACTATAACCCGATTCGGTTTTTATTTTTTTTAATCCTCTACCGTAAAGCCCATGCTTCTTGCAGTACCGGCAACCATGCTCATGGCGTGCTCGATGTCGAAAGCGTTCAAGTCAGGCATTTTAAGCTCGGCAATTTCCTTAACCTGATTCTTGTTAACCTTGGCTACTTTATTACGATGAGGTTCCGCAGAGCCCTTTTCAACTTTAGCGGCTCTCTTAAGCAGCACGGCTGCGGGCGGGGTCTTAGTGATAAAGGTGAAGGATTTATCGGAATAAACCGAAATAACAACAGGAATGATCAATCCGTCTTTATCGGAAGTTTTAGCGTTGAATTGCTTGCAAAACTCCATTATGTTTACGCCCTTTTGGCCTAACGCGGGACCGACCGGCGGTGACGGATTTGCTTTGCCGGCAGGGATTTGCAACTTAATAAAACCAGTTATTTTTTTAGCCATTTTTTAACCTATACAGATAAATACTTAAAATTATTTTTCCAATTCCGCTTGAACAAAGTCGATCTCTACCGGAGTCTTTCTGCCGAAGATAGAAACCATAACCTTGATCTTCATTTTTTCTTCGTTTACTTCATTAATAGTTCCGCTGAAATTGTTGAAAGGACCGTCGATGATCTTAACAAGATCGCCGTTTCTGAATATAGTTTCCATTCTTTCGCTGGTCTCGTCCTGAGAAATGCGTCCGACTATTCTTTTAACTTCCTCCGGCTGAAGAGGTTCCGGGTTGTTTTTTGTGCCTAAAAAGCCCATCACCGAAGGCGTGTTCAATATAAAATCCTTAACCTGGTTATCTAGGTCTACCTGTACTAGTATATAGCCCGGGAAAAAGTTTTTTGTCTTGCTCTTCTTTTTGCCGTCTTTTACTTCGAAAACCTTTTCCATAGGTACAAGAATCTCTTCGACCTTGGCTCTCAGCTTTTCATTGTCGGCCAGTTGGGTCTCGAGCAGAGTTTTAACCTTATTTTCGTGCCCGGAGAAGGTCCGGACCACATACCATTTTAATTCCATTATACGATAACCTAAAAAATTCCTTTAAATATCTGTGTGATAATCATATCAATGACATACGTAAATGCGGCGATCATCAAGCAGGAAACAATAACAACGTTAGTGGATTCTTTGAGTTCATCCATCGTAGGCCAGGTAACTTTTTTCATTTCCTTGACCACGTCGTCGAAAAATGCGATTATTTTTTCTTTCATAATAAACTCTTTTGTTAAGGGAGCACGTCAGGAGGGACTCGAACCCCCAACCTGCGGTTTTGGAGACCGCTGCTCTAGCCAATTGAGCTACTGACGTAGCTGAAAAATTATTTAGTTTCTTTATGAATAGTATGCTTTTTGTCCCAGCGGCAGTATTTCTTATACTCTACCCTGTTAGGATGAAGTCTCTTATTCTTTGTGGTGGTGTAATTTCTTCTCTTACACTCCGTACATTCAAGTGTTATTATATCTCTCATGGCACTATTCTTATTTAGTTAAAACTTTTTACTTCGACTTATAAAGTGTAGAGCTGACGACCGGGATTGAACCGGTGACCTCATCCTTACCAAGGATGTGCTCTACCAACTGAGCTACGTCAGCAATCTGACAATCAATATTTCAATTATAAAAGAACCGGTGATGTTCCTGATTACAATCGGTATGCCCTACCAATCCGGCAACCTCCGGACAATCTTGCAATTCAAAATTTCAATTCAAACAATCTCGAGCGGGAGACGGGACTCGAACCCGCGACCAACAGCTTGGAAGGCTGTGACTCTAGCCAACTGAGTTACTCCCGCAAATACTAAAGTCGACTTCGACTTTACACTCAATTTTTTTTTAGAACCCGCGTCCAAACCCGCCTTTGGCGGGATGACTCTAGCCAATCCGGCAGCGGCCCGACAGGGTTTGCTGCTCCGGTTTTTTAAAACCCGGTAATCAAAATATCACAGAACGTTTTTTCAAATGAACAAAAAAATAAGGGAATTAAAATTCTTTCGGTTATTTGTATTCCCTTTAAAAATCAGCTCATCTTTTAATATTTAATGTTGTGGGCGGCGAGGGATTCGAACCCCCAAAGGCGTCAGCCAACGGATTTACAGTCCGCCCCGGCTCTCCAACTCCGGCGTCCGCCCGTATTTATAAACGAGCAACAAATATATCTCTATTTCAAGAAAAATGCAAATAGTTTAAATGGAGAAAATTTAAAAATGATTAGAATTTCAGGGAATTGAGGTACATTTAGCCCGGAACACATCAACAAAATTCCGCATTACGGGGAATAGAAAAAAGGGTATTAATTTATGCCCTACTTGAAAACACTCCGCCCATGTGTATACAATTCTGAAATTATTTAACGATCGAGGACTTTTTATAAAACAGCCGGGACCTAGAGCCGGCCCCGGATTTCAATCTTCCAATAAGTTATTCAAGATTCGTAAGAGTTCGGCAACCTGCATGTGATAAGCGAGTTTATTAATCGGCAATTTAGCAATTAATCAGTTTGGTAATTTATTTAAGAAGTATCATCTTCCTCACAGTCGAAAATCTTCTGCTGCCGACCGCGCTTTCGGCTGCTACTGTATAAATGTATATCCCCGACGAAAGCTGATTTGCATTAAACGTCTCTTCATAATACCCGGCTCTCTCTGTACCGCTGAATAGCGTGCTGACCTGTTGACCAAGTATGTTGTATATTCTTATTACCACCTTACTCTCTTCCGGCAGTCCGTACCTAATGACCGTTGTGGGATTGAACGGGTTGGGGTAATTCTGGTATACTTCGTAGTCTTTCGGTATGGTGCCGGCCAAGGCTTTAATGCCCGTAATTTTTGCTTCTACATTAACCGCAATAACAATATCCGCCGTTCCGCCGTTCTTATCTGTTACCCCTATTGTTATATCCGTTGCCCCGGCATAGTCGCCCGTCGAATACAGACTTAGTACACCGCTGCCGGTGTTAAAGCTGTAGAGAAGAGAGTCATTGCCGGCAGTGAAATTATACTTCAGCGAATCATCGGGAGTTTCGACATCACTTACCCAGTTAAAGATGTTTACCTTTGTAGTGTCACCGCCCTTTACGGTCAGACCAGTCGGCAGATTATCAAATCGGGGAGGATTGTTTACGAACAGAACATTAACGGCAAAGGAAGCTGTTGTTGATAATGTTCCGTCAGATACCGTAACGGTAACCGTATCCAAGCCGAACCAATTCTCTTTGGGCTTAATTCTAATAGAAGTGTCGGTCTTACTAATCAGTTTCAAATTATCGCCCTTGTAGCTGTAAGAGACCGAGAGAGTAGAGTCCGGGTTATCCGGATCGGATATAAAAGGGTACAGCTGGCTTATCGTCAGAGTGAGGGTTTTATTCTCTTTAATTGTAATAGGCCTGAACTGAAAGCTGATCACCGGGGGATCATCGACAGCCGTTACCTTGATTTCTCTTTTCTCTATATTGCTGTTAGCGCTTCCGTCGCTAACGGTAAAGCTCACGGTCCTTAGAGAAGTATCGGGGTTGTTGCTGGTGTTTAAATAAGCTACGCTTCGCAGAGCTGACTGATAATTTGCCTTTGTATCGTTCCCGGTTAATGTCATCTTTCCAGTCGATGCATCAAATGATCCGGTGATACTGCCGACTTTAGTATAGCTCAAAACATCTTCACCTTTTACATAATTTGATGTTATTCGAACTACGGCGCTTGTCATATTAACATTGTCTGTGTCGCTCACCGTTACGGTATTTGTTATCTGTGTTGCGGCATCACCTTCGGTAAAGTTAATCGGTGACGATTCTATATTCGATAGCACCGGCGGGTTGTCGACTGAAGTTACGGTTATGGTTCTGGTTTCAACATTGCTATTGAGTTTACCGTCGTTTACACTATAGCTTATTGTCCTTATCGCTAGTCGATGGGATTACGCTCGTATTCTTATAAGTCACCGATCTTAACGCAGCTTGATATCCTTCAATGCCGGCACTGCTCAATAATGTCAATACTCCGGTCGCCGCGTTATAGCTGCCGGTTATCCCGTTCTGATTGGTAAAGCCCAGCACATCCTCTCCGCTCGAAAATCCGCCCGTTATACTAACTTTGGCGCTGGATATGGTTGTATTATCGGGATCAGAAATATTTATCGTACTTGTAATTGCCGTCGCGGCATCACCCTCAGAATAACTAAGAGTCGTTGTTTCTATTCCGGCTAATACCGGAGGATTATCTACCGCCACTACCTTGACAGTAGATGATACAGATAATGCCGAACTATCTTGTCCGCTGTTTGCCGTACCTCCGTTATCTTGGATTGAGGTTAGGGTTACTACTCGATTGTCGGTACTCGGATCGATACTTGTATTCTTATACGTAATCCCGTCTACAAGGGTCTGCGCCGCTGCCGTTGATATGCCGGAGGAATTTGATATGGTTACCGTCGCCGTTGAACCGGTTACGCTTTACGTTTACCGGCATACTGTTGGCCTTTGTCGTAACCGAATTGCCGCTCTTCAGCGCAACATCGCTGCCGTCTATATTTAATATCTCATTTGAGCCGAAGTCCACGTTTGTTACGGTTAATGCCAGCTTGATTATTTTCTGCCCTCCTTCTACTGTTGATACCGAAGTATTGGTGAATAGCCCTTTACCGCACCTCCGCCTTCATTAAATGTAGGGTTATCGGCAGTTGCGGTTAAAGTCGGGGGACTGTTGACCGGAGATCACTGTTACTGTTGAAGCTATTGATAATGATTCTGTATCTGCTCCGCCGTTTGCCGTACCGCCGTTATCCTGGATTGATGTTAAGGTTACTACTCGATTGCTCGTGCTCGGATTGATCACTTGTATTCTTATACGAAATCCTGTCTATAAGAGTCTGCGCCGCTGCTGTTGATATACCGGAAGAATCGGATATTGTAACCGCCGCGGTTGTACCGGTTAAATTAACGCTTGCCGACAAGCTGTTAGTGGCAGTAGTTAATAATTACCGTTTGTCAGCGCAACGCCGCTTCCGTCTATGTTCAGAATCTCATTTGTTCCGTCATGTGACATTAGTAACCGTTAAAGAAACAGACTAGATTATCTTCTGTCCGCTTTCTACTGTTGATACGGAAGTATTTGTGAATAAGTCCTTTTGCACTTCCGCCTTCGGTAAACGTGGGATTGTCGGCGGCTGCCGTCAGTGTGGGTGGAGCGTTAACTGATGTTATGCTTATTTGTCTCGTTACCGCAGTGCTGTTTACCGTGCCGTCGTTAACGGTGAAGCTTACTGTTCTTGCCGCTGTTGAAGGATCATTGCTTGTATTTTGATATTTAACCGCCCTTAATGCCGCTTGATAATTTGCCTTCGTATCGCTTCCGGTTAGTGTCATCTTTCCGCTGGAAGCATCGAACGAGCCGGTAATGCTTCCGACTTGCGTATAGCTCAATTTATCCTCGCCGCTTATGTAATTTGAAGTTATTTGAACGATGGCACTCGACATGTCGGCATTGTCCGGATCACTTACAGTAACGGTATTTGTTATCTGAGTTGCCGGGGAACCTTCTGTATAATTTAGAGCTGTCGTTTCTATCCCGGCAAGAGTCGGAGCATTATCCACAGCTACAACCATTACCGTTGATGCAATTGATAATGCCGTCGTATCTTGTCCGCTGTTGCTTGTTCCTCCGTTATCTTGTATTGATGTTAAGGTAACAAAGCGGTTGCTTGTATTGGGATTGCTGTTTGTGTCCTTGTAACTTATTCCGTCAACCAGTGTCTGCATAGCTGCCGTGCTGATTCCACCCGTCTTTGACAGAGTTACCGTCGCAGTAGTTCCGGTTACGTTTACACTTGCCGACATGCTGTTAGTCGTTGTAGTTACAGAAGTGCCGTTTGTTAGAGAGACATCCTTTCCGTCAATATTTAATATCTCACTCGCGCCGTCATGTACGTTTGTTATAGTTAATATCAGCTTCAGTATTTTCTGTCCGCTCTCTACCGTAGAGACAGATGAACTTGAAAAAAGTGTCTTTGCTGATCCGCCTTCTGTAAATGTCGGTTTGCTCGCTGTTACAGTCAGCGTAGGCGGGTCATTTACCGCTGTTATATTTACCTGTCTTGTTAATGTGTTACTGTTTGCTGTCCCGTCATTCACAGTGAAGCTTACCGTCCTTGCTGCCGTTGAAGGGTTGTCGCTTGTGTTCTGGTATTTAACCGCTCTGAGAGCAGCCTGATAATATGCTTTCGTATCACTCCCGGTTAACGTCATCTTTCCGCTGGATGCATCGAACGAGCCGGTAATGCTTCCGACTTGAGTGTAGCTTAAAGCATCTTCTCCGTTAACATAATTTGAAGTAATTTGTACTATGGCACTTGCTATATTCGCGTTATCGGTATCGCTGACCGTTACTGTGTTAGTAATTTGAGTTGCGGCGTCACCCTCGCTAAAGCTTAATGCAGTACCTTCTATAGGAGCCAAAACCGGCGCATTATTGGTAGATGTTAAACTAAACTGTGCTGCTGCGGTATTACCGTTGCCTGCCGCATCTTGCGCTACGGAGCCGGCTATATCTACAGTTACATTGCCGGATGAAGCTGGAGTAACTTCAATGATATATCGTTTTGTATTTATCTCGATAAAATTATTTTTGATACCGTTCCCGATTATTATATCGTTAATATCAAATCCGGTTATATCTTCGTTAAAATCTATAACAACAGTAAAAGGCATACTGTTTTTAGGATTTGTCTCAGAACTGGATATAACAACAGACGGCGGGACAACATCCTTAATCTTTGTATTTGTTGCCGCCGTTCCCGTATTACCTGCCGCATCCGTTAAGGTTACACTTAATGTTATTGTGCCGTCATTGAGTCCGCTTAAATCTATTCCGGTTTTCTGCTGGGCTGCACTTGTTATTGTTCCGCTGCCCGTTACGTTTGTTCCCCCGCCGCTGCTCGAAAATGTATAATTATATGTTGCACCTGTTTCAGCGTTTGCAAATGTGAAAGATACATCTCCTTTATTAGTTAAATTAATTGCCGGTTGATCAATTGAAACCGAATAGCCGGAGGGGGCAGTTGCATCGTACTTAATAATTTTTGTTGCTTGCGTTGCTGCATTACCGGCTAAGTCGCTTACATCCGCGGTTACCGTTTCACTTGCACCGAGAGCTTGCGCATCTGCAGCCGGAACAGTTACACTCCACGCGTTTGTATTTACTGTTCCGTTATATGTTTTTCCGTTTAATCTAACAGTTACAACCTGTCCGTCTTCGGCTCCGTTTGTTGTACCGCTTATGGTTACATCACTGTTATCTTCCGTTCCGTTTATTATATCATCGCCGGCGATTGTATTTATCGCAATTGCAGGAGCTGTATTATCAACTGTAAAAGTCGTGCCCGGACCTGCACCTACATCTTGAACGTTAAAACCATTTGATGATGTCCCGGCAGAAATACTTATGCCGAGAGTACCGTCCCCGGTTATGCCCTTTATTGTAACTGTAGGATTACTTGTTGCACTGTCAACTATGGATAACAACCCGTCTGCAGTCCCTGTTTTGTTTAATGTAATGTCTGTGGTTGTTAAACTTATTGTTTCGGCATTACTGTAGGTAATGCTGAATGTCACCGAATCCGTTTGAGTGATTGATTTTGAAGGCGCACCAATACTTACAGTCGGCGTTGAAACAGATAACGAAACATCTGCCCCGTTCTGCCATGAAAGAAAAGGATAGCCGCTATTAACCGAACCTGAAACATTATCCATATCCCAGTAATTATTGGTTCCGTTCGTCGTCTCAATTTCAAGATCCCAGCCGGCGCTGAAATATGTTGATACTTTTTTCATCTCCGCGGTTGTTTTACCTGTTCCGCCTGAACCCCCATAACCAAGGTAGCCAATGGCGCTTGACTGACCGGAAGTTTGTGAATCCCAGAATGAATTCGTTATAACAACCGGACCAAGATCTATCGCACTTGCTAAAGCACCGCCTTCACCGACCAAACCGCCGGCACTGTGGCTACTGCTGACCGAGGCAGTAGAATAACTATTAATTATCTTACCTCCAGCACTTCCAACCAGCCCGCCTACCCAATAGTCACCGCTAACAGATCCCGAACTGTAGCAGTTTTCTAAATTATTTATAGAAAATCCCGCCAATCCCCCAACCGTCCTCAGTCCGCTTACTGCGGCGCTGGAATAACAATTGTATATATTAGCACCCATTACCCACCCCATTAGTCCCCCTACAAGATTGCCAAAGGAAGGATTTGATGACACAGTAGTAGCACTTACTGTACCAGAAGAAAAACAATTGGATACTGTACCGGCAATTGAATAACCAATTAGTCCACCAACACCGTAATTGCCGGTTACATTTACATTTACCATACCAAGATTCTTAATAACAGCATCTGCCATAAATCCGAACATACCTATATATGTTCCTGCTGATCTATCAATAAAGAGACCGGTTATGGTATGCCCGTCGCCGTCGTAAGTACCGGTAAATTTTGTAGTGCTGTTTCCTATGGGTATAAAGCCTTTCCCGCTGTCCCAGCTGGTTGTTGAGGAAGCGTCTATATCTGCGGTTTGTTTAAAATATTTATCCCACGAAGATGAATTCTGAGTTACCCAATACAAATTATTAAGGTTCGCTATAAGGTAAGGGTCGCCGGAAGTGCCGCTGCCAGCCGGCGCAATCTGCCACTCCAGAAAAGGATAGCCGCTATTTATTGCTCCGCCGGTATTATCCATCATCCAATAATCATCTGAGCCGTTTGCTGTCTCCCCGGTAAAGTCCCAGCCGGCATTTAAATACATAGTAATATCCTTCATCTCAGCGGTAGTTTTACCTGCGCTGCCTTTGCTTATATTACCATAACCACTAATAATACTCTGCCCCGAGGTTTCCGTATTCCAAAATGAGTATTCAATACTAGGAGTTTGTAGCCCAAAGTAGTTATATGAAAGGTCGTGGCTTCCAAGCAACCCGCCCGAAACGCTGCCGCCACTTACTGATGCAGTGGAATAGCAATTTATCATAGCTTCCGAACCTCCCCCCGCAATGCCGCCTATATATTTGCTGCCGCTGACAGAACCCGTTGAATAACAGTTCCGGACATTATCAAAATAAAATCCTGTTAAACCACCCACAACTTCATTCCCATTTACAGTAGCGCTTGAATAAGAACGGTCAGTTTTGATACCATAGCCAGCTATCCCGCCTACAAACGAGGCGCCACTTACAAAGCCTGTAGAATAACAATTTTCCATAACGGTAAATACTCCACCCCCAATAGCGCCAACACAATCTCTTCCTGTTATATTCACGTTTATCAAACCTAAATTTTTAATTACTCCATTGAAATTTTGAGTACTACCAAACATGCCTACATAATCCGTTGTATCCCTTTTTATAAACAACCCTGTTATTGTAAAACCATCTCCATCGTATGTGCCGGTAAATTTCGTTCCATCATTTCCAATTGGCGTAAAACCGGCTCCGCCGTCCCAGGTGTTAATCGCGGGGCTGGCATCGGCAAAGTCGATATCCGCGGTTTGAAGGTAATATTTGCCCCATTCCCCGGAGTTCTGGCTAAGCCAGTAAAGGTTCTGCCATGTTGCTATCTGGTAAGGATCGCCGGCTGAGCCGTCACCCGCCGCAGGTGCAACCGCTGTTTGGGCATTTACATTAATCGCCGTTAAAAAAACCGTTATAACTGCTAAAAATATTATATTAAATTTGTTCATTTTATACACCCATAATTTTTAGTTAATTATTTTTTCAAGATCGATCAGATTATCTTTCGATACGAAAGCTTTTGCCCCCAATGCTTTAGTAGCGTTTCGCAAATTTTGATTATTGTAACCTGTGACTATTATTATTTTAGCACCGGGATCGTTCTTCATTATTTTTTTGGCTGCGGTAAGTCCGTCCATGCCTCTCATTTCAATATCCATTAGCACATAATCCGGATGATATTTTTCGTACGATTCAATCGCACATAGCCCGTCGGAACATTCAAATATTTGTTCGGCTTTATGGTCTAATAAACTTCTTAAAAAAACCCTTACATCCTTGTTGTCGTCTACAATCATTAGTTTCATATCAGCCCGTTTGTAATAGTTGAATAACTTGCATGCACAATTTAGAAGGGGTGAGAGGGGAAATAAATACGTAGTATCCTGTATTTTTCTACGTGGTAGTACGTAGAACCCCCTCTAACTCCCCCTTCGGAGAAGGGGGAGAATCTTTTGATCTAGGTTTGAAGTAGTGGTATTTTTCTTGTGGGTAATTCTTAGTGCGGCAACATATTTAATAATGCTCTGTACTCTATCTAATCCCTACTTAGTCAGAATTTGAAATGACAATTCAATCTTGAATCTTCTTATTGCAGTGAGCTTTTATTCTCCAACGCAAATTTCAGCAGCGAGTTTGTTCCGGAGAGCCCCAGCTTTTCGCAAATATTGGACCGGTGGGTTTCAACCGTACGTTTACTGACGGAGAGCTCTCCGGCTATTTCTTTGGAGGATTTATTGCGCGATATAAGCTTTATTATTTTTAACTCGGTTGGAGTGAGAACAGCAATGCGGGTTAACGGATTATTTACCGGCTGGTTGGAAGTTCGTGCAATCAACAAATCCGTTAACGATTTGCTGATAAAACGTTTGCCCGATGCAACGGAAAAAAGTGCGTCGACAATTTCGACGAGTGCGCTGTCCTTCATAAGAAACCCTGATGCGCCCAGGTTCATTGCCCTGTTGAAGATCGATTCTTTATTGTGCATAGTCAAAAAAACAATTTTGGTATTCATACCTTTACCGCTTATCTTTTCAGCGAGTTCAAGACCCGTCAATTTCGGCATATCAATATCAAGCACAGCGATATCCGGTTGATGTTTTTCAATCAGTAATAATGCCTGCTCGCCATCCGAAGCTTTACCAATAATTTCAAAACAGCATTCTTCCTCAATCATTTCGCTCAACCCCTTTAACAGTAAAGGGTGATCATCGGCAAGTACAATACTGTGTTTAACTGTTTCTTTCATGTTTAATCGGAATTCCTATATTAATTTTTGTCCCATTACCCGGCGAAGAATCGACAGTGAAGCTTCCATCGAGTATCTTTGTTCTTTCTTTCATTCCACTGAAACCCAAACCTCGTGTAGCAACATAAGAATCCGTTTCTTGATTGAATCCTTTTCCGTTATCCGCGATAAAAACGTTAACTGTTCCATCCTTGCTTGATACGTTTATTATAATTTCAGTTGCCCCGGCATGTTTTAAAATATTAGCAACAGCTTCCTGCACAATTCTTAGCAGGTTAATCTCTTTTCTTTTTTCAATCAAACCGTCAATATCTTCGACAGTACTTTTAATATTTACAACATTTAGATCTTTAATCTCGTTCACAACCGACCGTAAAGTTTCAGTTAAACCAAGCCGGTCCAATTCGGGCGGACGCAGGTTATGAGATATACGCCTAACAAGATTTATTGCATTAACCGAATAATCGGAGATATATTCCAACTGTTGTTTTGTTTTTGAATCACCGGCAAGAGATTTTAATCCAAGCATAGCACGGTTTTTTATTAGCAATAATTCCTGTCCAAGCGAATCATGCAGTTCCTGCGCAATGCGCGAACGCTCATGTTCCTGGCTGTTAATAAGTTTTTCGGAAAATTTGTGCTGTCTTACTTGTTCAGCTTTTAGAGCTCTAATACGCCTGTAATAAATAATCGGTCCGATCGAAAGAAATAAAATTATTAAGATCGACCGAAACCACCAGGTCATCCAAAATGGAGGAAGAACAGTAATTGGAATAGAAGCGCCTTGTTCGTTCCACACATTATCGTTGTTGGATGCAATAACTTTGAATGTATATTCACCAGGCGGCAGATTCGTATAACGGGCATATCGGAGATTGACTGTATTATTCCATCCGTTGTCGTATCCTTCCATTATATATTTCGAATGAGTTTTTTCAGGAGCCGTAAAACACAAAACATTATATTCAATTTCTATATTTGAGCTGTCATACGAAACATGCAGATCCGTAAAGTCTCTTGATTTACCGTCAACCAAAACATTTTCAATATAAACCGGCGGTACCTTATTATTTATTTGTAATTCTTTTGTATGAACGACCGACAAACCTTTGATGGTCGGGAAATAAATATTTCCGTTTTTATCCTCCACTGCCGAAGGCTGGAACCCGCCGTTTGTCTCCACCGATATCATGCCATCTGATTTATCGTAGTTATAGACAAAATACGAGGATATTTTCCCGTCGGCGTAATCACTTAATTGTTGCCTTTTTACTCTCTGAATACCGCGGTTACCGCCCATCCAGAAATAGCCGTTATGGTCTTCGACAATATTCGAAATAACATTGTCATGCATTCCGTTCTCTGTAGTAAATACGAAAAATTTGTTATTCTTATATCTTAATAACCCGCCGCCGTAGGTTCCGAACCAAAGCACTCCGTCACTATCCTGGTGTATTGCGCGTATATATTGATTACGTAAACCCGGGATATTAGCAAATGCTTCCACCTTGCCCTTGCTTATTTTATTAAGCCCGTTTACCGTACCTGCCCAAATATTCCCCTTGTCGTCTTCATAAATGCAGCGAACATCATTATCCGAAAGCCCCTGTTCCGTTGAATACCTTTCAAATTTATTATTATAATAACGCAGCAGACCAAAGCGGTAACCAACCCAGATGGCTCCCGTTTTATCTTCATAAATAGCTTGAGTATTATAAAGATAAAATTCACCGGACGTAGTGTAAACAGCTTTACCCATTTCATCAATGTAAAATAAATCAGAATCACTGCACCAGACTCTCTTTTGAGAATCTTCAAATATCGACCAGATAAATTTTTCTTTGATAGATTTATTCAATGGAGAATATGTAATCTTATTATTCCGCAGTTCATAAAGTCCTCCGCCGTTAGTACCAATTAATAAACCGCCGTCTGAGCGGTTGGAAATAGAAAGAATTTGATCGTTTCGTAACCCATCTTTTTCACTATAATTTGAAATAATAGTTTTTCTCAGCTGGAATATTCCTTTAGTGCTCGTTCCTATCCAATAATTTCCTTCGTGATCCTGAATAAGAACCTTGTTATCCGAATCGGGTATGCCTTGTCCTCTTGTAATTGAATAAATTTTGTTATTTAGAATATAATTTAATCCCCTGGGACCGGTTACCCAGATAGCCCCCTCGGAATCAAGGTATAAATGACCAAGATGATTACTTAACAGACCGTCATCAGTTGTATATCTTTGTACTCCGTCCCGGGAGAATTTATAGAGCCCGTAAGAATTGGTGGAAGCCCATATGGTACCCTTGGGATATTCAATTGCGCTCCAGAAATAACTTCCTGGATGCTTATCATTAGTTATAAAATCAATAACTTTATTTTCGACTACAGCATAAATATTATTTTTAAAAGGCACAAAGAAATCGGCATCACCATTATAAGCCCTGCTGCGTAGATTTTCATCGTATATTATTTCCTGCTTATAAAAACGCCCGTCAAGAAACCGGTAAATTTCCGGAAATGCGAACAGCCATACAACACCTTTTTTATCCTGCCTAGTATAGACGCCGCTATTAGTTAAAAAACCGTCATCACTCGTAAATGTTTTGAATGATCCGTTTTTATAATACGATAAACCTCTTTCGGCGCTTATCCACAACCCGCCATTATTATCCTCAAACAGCCCTATAATCCTGTCGGAAACAAGACCCGGGGAATTAAATGTATTGAATACAGTAAACTTTACGCCGTTGAAACGAGCCAATCCGCTGAAGGTTGCAAACCATATATATCCGTCTTTTGTTTGAACGATGTCGTTAATAGAATTCTGCGGCAATCCTTCATCCTGGGTCCATGTGGAAATTGCAAAATTAAAAGGAAGTTTATTTTGAGCAGTTATTTGTGATGTTAAAGGAAACAATAAAATAAAGCAAGCAAAACGTAAAATCGATTTAATCAGTATGGATTTTATGAACAGGATTTTCAACTTCCCCTTTGTTGAGTATTTTTTACATAATTAAATTTGGAGGTCACATAACCTATCAACTTTTTGATATAAAAACAATAATAAGAAAACCAATTAAAAATATCTTTATATATACACTATCAAAGTATTTAATAAAGAATTGATTGAGAAAATGATTTTAA
>CAWBBX010000108.1:0-13610 GCA_963787005.1 uncultured Bacteroidota bacterium | reverse complement strand
GCCTGCTGCTGTATCTGCGAGGAGGCAGCGCTTTCGAGGAACCATCCGATGAACGCAATCCAGATGCCGGAGCCTACTTGTCCGGAGAACATATAAATAACGCCGAGGAAGATGAAGAAGAAAGCGAAGAAGCGTCCGACCGTTGCGGAAATAAGTGTAGCTTTTTTGAAGTTCTTGGTGAACGCCCAGACAATGGATCTGAGCACCCTGCCGCCGTCGAGAGGAAATCCCGGAATCAAATTAAAAACGGCGAGGGCCAAATTAATGAGCGCGAGATATTCTAAAACCGCCTTCAAGACTTGACTGGACTCGAATACTGTTTGCAAAAGATAAAAGATAACTGCAAGCATAAAGCTTACTATGGGACCGGCAATTGCAATCCAGAATTCGGCCGAAGCCTTGGGCGGTTCGCCGTCAATTTCCGCGAGCCCTCCGAAAATAAATAGGGTAATTCTTCTTACGCTTATCTTGTAGCGTATGGCAACCACCGAATGTCCCAGTTCGTGAAGCAGTACGCTGATGAAAAGCATGATGGAAGTCGCGGCGCCCGTCAGCCAGTATGCGGCGGTACTCCAGTTCTTAAACTCGTGAGGGAAATAATTAACAGCCAGCGACCAGGTGAGAAGCGCGAAGATTAGGAACCAGGTGTAATCGAGACCGACCGGTATGCCGATAATCTTACCAAGCGGTATGTGATGACGTTTCATTGTTTTACCTTAAGCAGAATTCCTAGCATTAAATTAACATCAATTAATTCTATAAAGTGTGATGACAAAAACCTTTTAACGATTCTTGATGTACATTGGACATTTAAAAAATAAGGTAATAAGGTCTAAGTTTGTTGTTAAATGCATCTGCTACTAAGGTTTTTGTTGTTCCCTTTATATTTTTCAATTGAACCCCTAATTAAAGGGGCAATTACTTTTAGATATAAAAATATAGAATAAGGTTTTTTAAAGTAAAAATATAGCTTTATATAAACACAGTGGGCTTCCCCCAATTGGTAGACACTGAAAAAAATTATTAAATTAATTTCAGGAGGTGTCTATTTCTTGGGGTAAAGATCACATAGAACCGGTAACCTTATCTGATATTTTAACCTTAGTAACTATAATCTCGCACCAAAATAAAACCTTATTACCTTATTTCATTTGATCGGACTAATCGCCGTCTCGTAAATGCTGCTTAGCTGCTAAAAATTTGTTATCTGTTATAATTAAGCATTGAGAATATTAATTGATCATCCCCTAGTGAAAATTTAATAAATAAGGTTTTTCAAGCGGGGCGACCGCAATAATAAGATAAAACATAAAACTCTCAACCTTAGTTATAATTTTTAACCTTAGTAACGATAAGTACACTCTCCAGAACATAACCTTATTACCTTATTCCATTTGATCGGATTAATCGCCGTCTCGTAAATGCTGCTTAGCCTGCTAAAAATTTGTTATCTGTTGTAATTAAAGCATTGAGAATATTACTTGATCATCCCCTAGTGAAAATTTAATAAATAAGGTTTTTCAAGCAGGGCGACCGCAATAATAAGATAAAACATAAAACTCTCAACCTTAGTTATAATTTTTAACCTTAGTAACGATACGTACACTCTCCAGAACATAACCTTATTACCTTATTCCATTTGATCGGATTAATCGCCGTCTCGTAAATGCTGCTTAGCCTGCTAAAAATTTGTTATCTGTTATAATTAAAGCATTGAGAATATTACTTGATCATCCCCTAGTGAAAATTTAATAAATAAGGTTTTTCAAGCAGGGCGACCGCAATAATAAGATAAAACATAAAACTCTCAACCTTAGTTATAATTTTTAACCTTAGTAACGATACGTACACTCTCCAGAACATAACCTTATTACCTTATTTCATTTTATAGGGTTTATCGTCTTTTGGTAAAACTTGATAAACTCTTCATATTCCTCGGCGAAGCTGACTTTGCGGTGATGCTTAGGCTGATTAAAAATATATTTACATACTTTGTCAATATCTGCTTTAGAAACGGAAAACACAGCTGCTGATTTTTGCCATGCGAACTTACCGTTACACAGTTTATTTTCGTTAATGAATCTTTCCGAACTATCGGCAATAATAGTTGCAAGATGCTCTTCGGATATTTGCGGTGAACGGGATACTAGAAAATGCACATGCTCCGGGTTGGCGTATATTGCGTATAATTTTGAATGGTGATGGTTAACTATACCCGTGATGTATTTCTCAATCCTTGGTCTGTTTGTTTCATGAATTATCGGCGACCTGTTTAGAGTAACAAATATGAAGTGAGAATATAAATTGTTGTATCTTATTTTCATTCTAACCCCCGTGAATATTTTTAATATTCTTAAATTTGCCGAAACGGAGAGCGTGTGAAGCAGACGATAGTATTATCGTATATTTTCTTGTTTAGTGCAAGTGCGGCGGAATAAGGTTTTGTTAAAAATCTTGAGAAAAGGGAAGAAAAAGAGTTTGAACAAAAACTCTACACACATAATGATAAAACCATTGAATCCGAACTTAATATAATAATGAGAAAACAATTCTTAGTGAACCTTATCTCATTACTTAAACCTTAGTAGCTCTCCGTCAATAGTGTGAATAAACCTTATTACCTTATTTTGATAATGTTTTTTTAATAAGCTAATAAGGTTGAAGACTGCTTTGGTTCGAAAGTTACTAAGGTTTACCGATGATGGGAATAAGGTTTAGTTTAATTTTATAATAAAAGTGGGTAAGAAAATAAAATATAAATTATAATCATCACATATAATTACGTGCTTATTAAAGCCGTTGATCCGAAACTGTCAATTGATGAAAGATCGTTTATTAACCTTATTTCTTCACTTAAACCTTAGTAGCGAGATATCAAAAAAAATAACAGAACCTTATTACCTTATTATGATAATGTTTTTTTTAATCAGCTAATAAGATTTTGAGATTTATAGATTATAAATCAGCGTCCGGCGTTATTCAAAAGACGATAATTTTGACAACTAACCTTATCTCTATTCTTAAACTTTAGTAACAAAGAGGAGGCCCGGCAATTATAACCCTTATTATCTTATTCTTTTTGTGGCATTTTTCATTTACAAGCTAATAAGGTTGAAGACTGCTTGGGTTCGAAAGTTACTAAGGTTTACCGATGGTGGGAATAAGGTTCTGTAAGAAGTTTTAATAGGAAAAGAATAAGTCAATAGGTTTTGGCCAAAACTATTACACCGATATAATTGTGAAACAATTATATCTAATCATAAATATAAATTGATAACAATTCATAGTAAACATTATCCCTTCACTTAAACCTTAGTAGCTCTCCGTCAATAGTGTGAATAAACCTTATTACCTTATTTTGACAATGTTTTTTTAATCAGCTAATAAGGTTGAAGACTGCTTTGGTTCGAAAGTTACTAAGGTTTACCGATGAGGGGAATAAGGTTTAGTTTAATTTTATAATAAAAGTGGGGTAAGAAAATAAAATATAAATTATAATCATCACATATAATTACGTGCTTATTAAAGCCGAAGGTTGATCCGAAACTGTCAACGGATGAAAGATCGTTTATTAACCTTATTTCTTCTCTTAAACCTTAGTAGCGAGATATCAAAAAAAATAACAGAACCTTATTACCTTATTATGATAATGTTTTTTTTAATCAGCTAATAAGGTTTTGAGATTTATAGATTATAAATCAGCGTCCGGCGTTATTCAAAAGACGATAATTTTGACAACTAACCTTATTCCTTTTCTCAAACCTTAGTAGCAAGAGGACAATAAGATACTGGAACCTTATTACCTTATTATGATAATGTTTTTTTAATCAGCTAATAAGGTTTTATCAAACAAATTTCTCTGCGTTTAATAAATTATATCTAATCACCGTTCTCAGGGCTTAGCGGCAGAATTATCCAATGATTGCCGTCTTTAGCTATGAGAGACTCCGCGTCCTCAGGTCCCCAGCTGCCGGCGGAGTAGTTAGGGAAGTCGAGCGGCTGTGTATCCTGCCACGCATTAATTATAGGCATGAGCAGATCCCACGCCGCTTCAACCTGATCGCCTCTCATAAATAAAGTCGTATCGCCGAGCATCACATCTAGTATTAATGTTTCATATGCCTCAGGCGGCTGCGTGCTGTAAGCATTGCTGTAGTTGAAGATCATATCAACCGGGTTGAGCAGTATCTTCAGTCCCGGCTTCTTAGCCTGGAAGCGGAGACGTATTCCCATGTCGGGCTGAATATTGATAACGAGCCTGTTCGGCTGCCAGTTCTCGTGCGCTTCGGGCGGGAAAGCCTGATGCGGCACAGGCTTAAACTGAATAGTTATAGCAGAGAATTTTTTAGGAAGGCGCTTTCCGGTTCTGACGTAAAAAGGAACGTCCTGCCAGCGCCAGTTATCTATGAAGAATTTCAGTGCCGCAAATGTTTCAGTGCATGAATTTTTATCGACGCCCTGTTCATGTTTATAACCGGGAACTTTATCACCCTCTATCCAGCCCGCGCCGTACTGTCCGCGTACTGCGTAGTTATGTGTTTCTTCCGGCTTAAATTTTCTTATTGCGTGCAGCACATCGACTTTGCGGTTGCGCAGCTCTTCGGCATTAAAAGAAACGGGAGGCTCCATAGCGATTAAGCATAGAAGCTGCAGCAGATGATTTTGTATCATATCACGCAATGCGCCGGCGTGGTCGTAATACCCGCCGCGGTGCTCTACACCCACGTTCTCTCCTACGGTAATCTGCACATGTTCTATGTAATTCCTGTTCCAAATCGGCTCGAACAGCGCGTTAGCGAAACGGAACGCTATAATGTTTTGAACAGTTTCTTTACCGAGATAATGATCGATCCTGTAAATCTGATTTTCGTCGAATATACCGCAGAGATTTTTGTTGAGCTCCTTTGCGCTTTCAAGATCGTGTCCGAAAGGCTTCTCTACAACCAGTCTCGCCTTACTCTTGTTGCTTGCTATCTTCGAATTGCCTAGCTGTTCCGCTATTGTTTCTATGAACGAAGGCGGAATCGCCATGTAGAATATTAAATTCGGCTTTGTCTTCCATTCTTTCTCAAGCGCGCCGATCTTTTCGGATAATTTTTTATACGTGTCCGGACTAGTGAAATCCGCCTTCTGATAGCTTATCGATTCAGCGTATTTATTCCACTCTTTTTTATCGGGCTTACCTCGGCGCGAAAATTTATTGACGCCGTCGAGCAGATGTTCCCTGTATTTCTCATCGGTAAACTCTTTTATATCGAGTCCTATTATGGCAAAGTTCTCGGCGAGCCATTTGTCGAGGTATAAATTATAAAGTGCCGGCGCAATCTTACGCCATGTAAGGTCGCCGCCCGCGCCGAATATTATTATTATTGTCGGATCCGGTCTTCTGGCCGAAAGCATAATTCCTCCTTAAATTACCATTGGTTCCATTTTGTATGATACGTTCCTTTTTCATCGATTCTGGAATAAGTATGAGATCCGAAGTAATCTCTCTGTGCCTGTATTAAATTCGCAGGAAGTCTTCCGCTTCTGTAGGAATCGAAGTAAGCGATAGAAGCGGATAATCCCGGCACCGGTATGCCTTTGCTCACAGCCGTATTTACGACGTAGCGTATATCTTCCTGTCTCGTTAAAATTTCTTTTAACACCGCCTGATCGACGAGAAGATTCGGAAGGTCGGGAATTTTCTCGAAGGCCTTGTAAATATCTTCGAGAAGAGCGGCTCTAATAATGCAGCCGCCGCGCCAGATTTTTGCTACGTCTTTTAGATTCAGGTTGTAGCTGTACTTTTCAGAGGCCGATCTAAGCTGCGCCATTCCCTGCGCGTAAGTGACGATCATCGAAAAGTACATCGCGCTTTTGAGTTTGTTTATAAAATTGTTCTTGTTTTCATCGATGCTTTCGGAAGGTCCGGTAATAATTCTTGCCGCTTGTTCTCTTTCATCTTTATATGTAGACATATCTCTCTGCGAAACCGCGGCGTGAACAGTGGGAAGCGGCACCTGAAGCTCCATCGAGTCCTGCGACGTCCACTTGCCCGTGCCTTTCTGCTTAGCCTGGTCGAGTATAACATCTACGAGCCTGTGATGAGTATCTTCGTCCGGCTGAAGAAAAATATCCGCGGTAATTTCTATTAAGAAAGACGACAGCTCCGAGCTGTTCCAGTCTTTATAAACTTTGTGAAGCTCATCATTATTGAGCTTGAGACCTTTTTTCATGACGTCGTAGGTTTCGGAGATGAGCTGCATAAGTCCGTACTCAATTCCGTTGTGCACCATCTTAACGTAATGTCCCGCGGAGCCCGGACCGAGATACGCAACACAATTATCACCGTTTACTTTTGCCGATGCGGCTTCGAACAAAGGAGCTACTCTGTCGAAAGCTTCCCTGGGTCCGCCGGGCATCATACTGGGACCGAACCTCGCGCCTTTTTCTCCTCCCGAAATTCCGATACCGAGATAATTAATCTCTTTTTGCTTTAATTCTTTATGATGTTTGTTGGTATCGACGAAATGGGAATTGCCTCCGTCTATTATTATATCGCCTTTATCGAGCACAGGAACAAGTTCATCAACAACCGAATCAACCGGGGCGCCGGCGGGAACAAGCATCATTACGGCGCGCGGCTTTTTAAGGGAACCGATAAATTCCCCCAGAGACTTCGCGCCCAGGACGCTGCGGTCTCCGGCTTCACTTTTCAATGCCTCAACTTTTTCGGGGTCTTTGTCAAAACCCGCTACCGCAAATCCGTGATCCGCAAAATTAAGTACAAGGTTCCGGCCCATTACACCGAGTCCTATCATTCCCAATTCATATTTATTATCAGTCATTTTCTTCTCCGTATATTTTCTTCAAATCATTTTTTAGTTAGACGCAGACCTGCCTTCTCAAGTTTTATTTTTGTGGAGTCGTAGCTAGTATGATGTATGCCTTTTATACCGAGTGTCTTCGCCACTTCCACGAACATATGCCTGTCGTCAATATACATAACTTCACGCGGGGAAACCTGTGATACGTCGAGCGCGACTTTGTAAATATCTACGTCGGGCTTTCTGAAATGCACAAAGCTGGACGCGACGAACGCGTCGAATATTTCGTAAAGCTTAAATTTGTTTATCCTGTATTCGGTAAGTTCCCTGCCTTCGTTGCTTACCGCGGTTACCCTAAGTTTATATTTATCCTTCAATCTTCGAATGAAGCTTATCATATCCGGCAGCTTTTGTGACTGGGAGAACATAAATTTCCTGAAATCGTCTTTTGTGAAATTTCTCTTACGGTAGAAGACGACGCGGTTCATGTAATCGTCGAGGCTCAGTTTTCCCACCTCGTATGTGTCGAAGGTAAGGTGATGTCTCTCGTTCACTTCATCCAGATCAAGATTAAATTGTTTAACAGCTTTATATCGCGCCTGCCTGTCCCATCCGTTAGTAAGAAGAACTCCGCCGATATCAAGAAAAAGGGTGTTGATCTTTTTTTTCGCCGGCATAGATGTGTCCTTTCTTTTATTATTTAGTTAAATACTTTTTGCTTGAGCTATAGAAATTAAAATTTACCGCAACTAAGCCTTTTGAACTTTTAATAAACCTCCGAAATTACTGATAAAATTTCTCCGGAAAGTATTCCGTTGAACATAGGCTGTTTTAATTTTCTTTAAACCTTGAGTTTGTTTCCCGCGATCCTCAAGATTAGATTTTATGACCGAGAATTATTGTCTAAATAAAACTTTTTTACCCGTTACAGTCTCAGGCATGTATTTAAATACGATTAATGCTCCGATAAAAGTGATAACGCCCATCGCTATAAAGGGCAGCTCGAAAAATATCACAGCGAGAAAACCGGCAAGCAAAGGCGCCGTTGCAATGCCTAATCCGAAGCCGATTGTAACTAAGCTCATCTGTCTGCCTTCACCGCCGGATTTTGAAAGATCGGCCGCTACCGCGAACGCGGGCGCCGCAATTGCCGCCGCGGCTACTCCCTGCACCAATCTAACAATGACGAGCTGTGTTAATGTAGTAACTACGCCGAGCAGAACTGTAGCCGGCGCCATCAGTATTAGTCCCGCTAAAATTAACGGTTTTCGTCCGAAGTAATCGGATACCCTGCCGAGCGGCACCTGGAAAAGGAGCCTGCTTATCATCAGCGCGCTGAAAGCGAAGCTGAACCCTAACGCCGAAATGCCCAGCTTAGCGTTGAACTCGTTCTCCAAAGTCGTAACTATTGAGAACGCGCCTGCCATTAAAAATGTAGATAAAGCGGCGCTCATAATTCCCGGAGTTAACAAAGACTTCTCAAAAACTTTGAATTTTTTCTTAATGTTAACGCCGTTTGTCTCCGCCCTTACATCCTTCACCCATAATTGAACTAAAAGCATAGAAAGAAAAATAAATCCAGCTCCGGCGTAAAAGGCGGTGTTAAATCCGAAGTGTACCTGAAGATATCCGCCGATCAAAGGTCCGGCAACAAATCCGATCATTCTGAAAGTACTGTAAACACCCATCGCTCCGCCGCGGGATTCTTTCCGGGTTATAAGAGCCATTAAAGCCATTGCGGCGGGAATTGTAATTGCTACGGCAACTCCCTGCAAGGTTCGCAGAAGCAAAAGATCGATAAAATGCTGCGCGAAAATAAAAGCGAGAGTACCCAGACCGATTATAGCCAGTCCGATCTGAATAAGTATTTTATATCGGCCGATATGATCGGCCACAGCGCCCATTACCGGCTGTATAAGAGCAGAGACAAAACCGTAAACGGAGATGAGAATACCGACCAGCACAGGAACGGGGAAATTAAAATAAAGTCCACCCAACTTAGCAACGTACAGCGGAATGAGGATGAAGAGAAGGCTGTTTCCCATAGCGTCAGCCATACGGGCGACGGAAAGGGCAAGCACCGCTTTATTCGCCCCGAAGTATGCCTTTTCTTTTTTATTCTCCAATAATTTTACGATTCTTTTTCAGAAATAATAAATTTCCGGCAGCTGTGAATTACCGGCAAAAACATATCCACATAACTAAATATAAAATTTATATTTAAAGTTCGGTTGCCTTAAAGCAAAATAAATGGTGAAAATCAATAAATATTAATTTAGATGAGCGGGAAAGAAATAATTTTAATTCGAAAATCTGAATTTTTAGGTCAGTCTTTATGATTTTTCGGTAATGTAAAGGATAAAACTTATAAAATAAATTAGCCCATCCCTTTAGGGATGGGCCGAATAAAAAGGAAACGACTTACTCAAGAATTTATCCTTTTACCATTCTATCCATTTATTTTTTCGATGCATTCTGCTCCGACAGCTGATCGAGCATCTGCTGAAGCTTTTCCAGCTGTTTGGCGGCCTCAGAGAATTTTTTCTGTCCGGAAAGTTTTAGGTAATTATTGAACGCGTCGTTTGCCTGTTGAATTTTCGTTTTTATGGTTGAAATTTCATTTATAACTCCTGGCTTTGCAGGCAGCTGAGCAAATGATTGAACAGCCTGTTTTCCGGTTTCCTGAGCGAATAAGCCTGCCAATGCTTCGTCAAATGACTTTCCGTAACTGAGGTTATCTCCGTGCATAACTACTACAAGCCTAAGCTCGGGATACGCGGCTGTCTCGGCCTGAAGATAAATAGGCTCGACGTAAAAGACAGTTTTGTTGACCGGTATAGCCAGCACGTTTCCGCGTATAACGTTTGAACCGCGCTGATCCCAGAGAGAAAGCTGTCCGGATAGGAAGCTGTCCTGATCGATTTTTGTCTCGACCTGCTGCGGACCGAGGATCATCTTATCCTTCGGGAATTGGTACGCCAGGATTCTGCCGTAATTGGGCGGATCGCATATCCCCGCTATCCACCCGATCATAACCTGGCGGTTCTTCGGGGTGAAGGGGAGTATGAGCGAGAACTGCGGCTTATCCGAGCCGGGTAGCTGCCACATAATGTAGTAGGGTTCTACAGGCTGAACCCGGTTATAATATTTTTCCGTTGCTCTTACCCAGAGATCTTCCTGGTTGTAAAACACGCCAGGATCGTTCATGTGATATTTTTGATATACGAGTCCCTGTGTGAGCAGCAGATCAATCGGATACCTGATATGCGAAAGCAGATCTTTGGGCATCTGGTCTTTTGATTTAAACAGTTCGGGGAAGATACTTTCCCATACTTTTATTATCGGATCATGATCATCCATTACGTAAAAGTTTACCGAACCGTCGAACGCATTTACGACCGCTTTAACGGAATTTCTTATATAGTTCAGTCTGTCAAGATTGCCCACCACAGCGTTGAACGGCTGGCTGTAGGGGAAATAATCGGACGTTGTATATGCGTCTATCATCCAGTAAAGCTTACCTCCGGCAAGGACAATGTATGCATCTTTATCGAAATGAAGGAACGGCGCGAGTTCCTGAACCCTTTCTCTAATCTCTCTGTGGAACATAATTCGGCTGCTGTCGGTCGGATAATTGGAGAATAAAAATTTTGTGCCGTCGAATTTCCAACCGAACAAAAACTTTCTCCAGAAATTGCTTATCCTTACCCCTCCTTTGCCGCTGTACCTTGTGTAAACGTTATCTTGGCCGCTGGGGTAATTGAATTCCTTTTCTTTAGAATTTACAATCACGGGTGTAGTGGTCAATTCACCATAATATATCTCGGGTCTGTCTACTTTGAGGGATGGATATTCGCTTTTCGGCGGAATATCTTTAATCAGCATGTGGGGAAGTCCCTGCTGCGTAAACTCGTTGACGGTCGACATTGTTATGCCGTAGCCGTGCGTGTACTGAAAGCGCTTATTCACGAATGTCTGGCTCTGCGTAGGCAGGCTGTTGATGTTCATCTCTCTACCCGAGACCATAACCTGTCGGTACTGGCCGTCGAATTTGTAACGGTCTACGTCTACGTCAGAGAACTGATAGTAAAGACGGAATTCCTGGAACTGGCGGTAAACAGCGTCGAGCGCGCGCCAGTCCCACAGTCTGATATTGGAAAAGATGCTGGGATTATTATTTACCGTTTCCTGCGTAATTTTTCCTGTTACGGGAAACTGCTTGCTTTCGATTTTATCGAGCCCGAAGCCGTATCGTGTAAACCTGATATTATTTGTTATGTAAGGACGTTCGTAAGTTATTTCGTTCGGCTGAACCATAAGCCACTCGAACAATCCCGGGATGGCGGAGAATGCTAGGAACCATAGAACAAATATGAATCCCGCCGCCGTGCCGAGTACAAGCGGATGAGAACGCTCGGGATTAACGTGAAGCTTTACGAAGAGGTACTGATATTTTTTTCGAAGCGGTTTTACCATAAGTACAATCCCGAGAATAACCATAATTACAACCACTATGTCATACGCGGGAAGAAGCACGTGAACGTCCGTCCATCCGGGACCGGCAGCAACTCCGGTTGTAGAGTACATTAAATGATACCGCGCCAGGTATTTTCCGAATGCAAGAATAAAGACAAAAACCGCGGAGCTGAGATAAAGCGCTCTTGTGTCTTCCGTTCCCGTGGGAGGCTTCAGTTCCAATCCTCTTTCGCTCAAATAGAAGAATGTGTAAAACACAGCCGCGGCCAGAGCGATAAACGTCAGCATAAATAAGAGTGAACTTATCTGATCGAGGAAGGGAAGTGTGAACATATAAAAGCCGGTGGATTTTCCTAAGATAGGATCGTGTAAATCGGTTGAAACACCGTGGAAAAATTTCAGAATTACACTCCAGTTTGATACTCCCCAGACACCGCCCGCGAATGCGCCGATAAACCTGGAGCCGTATTTTGCAATCGGGTTTTGTTTCGGAATATATAACGTTAGAAGATGCAGAAGGCCCCATCCGATTAAGGCGCCTGCGGCTGCGAATCCCGTGTTGTAGAAAATTACCGTCCAGTAACGCTGGCCGTAGCCGAGCGCCTGGAACCATAGAGCGTCTCCCCAGAAATCCATAAACCAAAAGAACAATAACGTAGAAGCAGCGAGTATTATTCCCGCGGCAATTCTTACTTTTTTATGCTTCTGCGATCCTGTTATAAATAGAAAGGCGGCCAAACCTAACAAGACTAGTATTAAAGCGGTATACATGTCGGTTCCCTTTCGAAAGAACTTAAAAATCTTATTACGATTTTAAATTAAGGTATTTCTACATGTAAAATCAAAAAATGGTGGGATTTATTGTAGTAGTAATTGGCAACATTCTCAAAGGTGCGTTGCATTTTAATTCTTAGTGTCTTCGAGACTTTGTGGCAAATAGGTACCTTAATACCTATAAACATTATTAGAATGGCCGCGAAGACTCCAAGACACAAAGATTACATAAGTGTTTTGAGATGGCCTACGAAGATAGCTGCTAAATCAGATCAGTTGGGTTAAACTTCGCATTCCTTACTTTTTCGGCTCCGGGCATTTTACCCAGCCGGAAGAGCTCTTCTACCGCGTCTATCTCCTTATCTTTATTTACGCCGGCCGCCGCGGTTACTTTTCCGTCTTTTATATAGTACGCCAGAAAATTGCCGCCGGCTACGTCTCCTTTATATATAATTTCATCCCACTCCTTTGCATGTCCTGAATAATTTAAAGTAATTCCCGCCTGTGAAGTCCAGAAAAAAGGAACGCCGTTGAATGCAATATTCTGTCCGGCCATATTCATTCCCGCAGCGCGCCCCTGCTGCTCCGCGGTACGCCAGTGTTCAATGCGGAGATTTGTTCCGGAGAATTTGTAAGGTACTGAGGCAATATCACCAGCGGCGTAAACATCGGCACCTACGGAAAGATATTCGTCTACTTTTATTCCTCCGTCTTTCTGCAGATCGAGTCCGCCGATGAATCCCGTTGCAGGTTTTACGCCGATACCGATTACCGCAATATCGGCCGATATCTTATCACCGTTATCAAGTCCTACTGCTTTTACTTGGCCGTTACCATCAAAGCTCTTTACTGTTCTGCCGAGCTTAAATTGAATGCCGTTATCTTCATGATTCTTTTTAAATAGATGACCTATTTCCTTCCCGAATACTTTTTCGAACGGTGTGCTTTCGGGGGCGACTACGGTTACTTTCAGCTTTCTTTCCGAGAGGCTGTGAGCGGCTTCCATCCCGATAAAGCTCGCACCGACAACAACGGCCTCTTTCGCTTTTTCACTCGCTTTAATAATAGCATCCGAATCATCGAAGCTTCTGAGATAGAAAATGTTTTTCAGTTCCGCTCCTTTTATTTTAGGCTTAACCGGAATTCCTCCCGTGGCAATTAATATTTTATCATAACTCATTTCACCGCCGCCTTCAAATTGAATCTTTTTTGAAGCCGTATCGAGGTTTTTAACTCTTTTGTCGAAGAGTAATTCGATACCGTGTTCTTTGTAGAATTCATCGGGACGCAGAGGCATCCATGCGGCTTCCGCGGTTCCCTGCAGGTAATCCTTGCTGAGATTAGGACGGTCGTACGGGGCGCGGTTCTCATGTGTAATCATTATAATCTTCCCGGCGTAACCTGCCTCTCTCATCGCTTGTGCCGCGGCATTTCCCGCCGCTCCTCCGCCGATTATAACAAATGTTCTTCTATCCGAATCGTAATCCGGTACAGCCATATCCGGAAGCACCGCACCATAGCAATACGATGGTTGAGGCGCGCCAATAAAGA
>CAWBBX010000107.1:0-30736 GCA_963787005.1 uncultured Bacteroidota bacterium | reverse complement strand
TGCCGCAGCCGCGATGGTAGTAAGTATACCGGTTGTCATTTTATTCGTGGTTTTAAGCAAGTGGCTTGTGTCCGGTCTGACGCTTGGCAGTGTAAAAGGGTGAAAAAATAGTAATACTCTTCCGGTCAGATCTAAATGATTAATAATTGATCCTCTACGAACCCCAAAAATTATGAAGCATCTTAGATGCTCCAATATTATAGAATAAATGCCGCCTCAATATTATAAATCCTTGTATAGGATTTATTATCGAAACAATACAAATCAAAATTCAATAAATCCCAAAGTTAAAATACCATTCAGATATTTGGTCTATTTATCTTAACTTTCGCGTATGAAAATTGAAGATATAATTGGCTTTGTAAACGCCAACCCGAACTCCGCGTTTTTTCATACCCCTTCATTTTACAAAGAAGGAAAATCTTATCTTTTTAGCTCACCTAAACAAATTGTAACCGCGAATCATCAATCCGATCTTGAAAGCGCACTTGCGGAAATTGATGAACTGCTTTCAACCGGACTCAAATGTTACGGATATATAAACTACGAGACCGGCTACCTGCTTGAGGAAAAACTTAATAAATTCTACAACGCAGACGGTAAAGAATTGCTGCGCTTTTGTTTTTATAATGAAAATGAGGTGACTGAATTTATAGACGGTGATATCGATTTTTCGTATGAAGATCAAATAGACGAATTCGAGATTTCAAACTTCCGGTTAAATACACCTAAGAAAAAATACGTACAAGCAGTCCAAAAAATTAAAGATTACATCGCTGATGGCGATTCCTACCAGGTTAATTATACATTGAAAGGGAAATTCGATTTTACGGGCGGTGCCGGCGCACTATTCCGTTCGTTACTTTTTAATCAATCGGCAGGATATGCAGCGCTGATAAATAACGAAAAAGAGCTTATCATCTCTTTATCCCCGGAGCTGTTCTTTAAAACTGAAGCCGGAAGAATAACCGCGCTGCCGATGAAAGGAACGGAAGTCAGAGGGATTAATAATGATAATGACCGCATTAAGGCCGAACAGCTTAAATCGAGTGAAAAGGATAGAGCAGAAAATCTGATGATCGTCGATCTTCTTAGGAACGATTTCGGAAAAATTGCAAAATACGGCTCGGTGAAAGTCGAGGAACTTTTTCGTGTAGAAAAATACGAATCGCTATTCCAGATGACTTCGGAGATCAGCGCGGAATTAAGAGAAGATATCTCTTTGAGCAGGATACTAAAAAATATTTTCCCATGCGGCTCCATTACCGGCGCGCCTAAGATAAGAACCATGCAGATCATCAAGGAACTCGAAATTGAATCCCGCGGAATTTATACCGGAGCTATCGGTTTTGCCGATGTAAAATGCTCTGTGTTTAACGTAGCGATAAGAACAATTAATTTGAACCGGAAAACTGGCAAAGGGGAACTTGGTTTGGGGAGCGGCATTGTGTGGGACAGCGATCCTGAAAGCGAATACGATGAAATTCTTCTAAAAAGCCGCTTCCTTACCGAACAAATGCAACCTTTCAAACTTTTTGAAACTGCCCGGATTGAGAGCGGCCAAGCTTTGCTAATCGATGAACATATTAATCGTCTAAAACTCGCGGCCGAATATTTCATGTTCATGTTTGACGAAAATAAAATAAAAAATGCTGTGGCAAAAAAGGTGAATGATCTAGAAACATCAAAAAAATACAGGATGAAGCTGGAACTGGATAAATACGGGAAGCTCGAGATCATCTGCGCTGATTTCCCCGAACCTGTCGAAAAAGTAAAGCTCAAATTATCCAATGTGAAAGTATCTTCTGAAAACAAGTTCCTTAGATTCAAAACTACAAACAGAGGGCTTTACGACCTGGAATATGAGAAAGCTTTAGAAGAAGAATTTTTCGACGTAATATTCATGAATGAAAATGAAGAGATAACCGAGGGCGCAATTTCTAACATCTTTATAAAGAAAGACGGCGTTTTTTACACTCCGCCTGTAAGTTCCGGATTGCTGCCGGGCGTATATAGGCAATATTTCATTGATAGACATCCCGGTACTATTCAGAAGATTCTAAAATTATCCGACCTGAAAAGTGCGGATGAGATCATTTTGACTAATTCACTGAGGGGAATTACTTCGGTCTCCGGACTTTTCTTGGAAGACCTGGGGCAGACATTATTTGTAAGTTCGTAATTACTTAAATTATAATAAGTCACACCACCCCGGTTCATCCATAATAGACAATATTCACCTTAAGGAATTTATCCGAAAATTTAATATCTTTAGTGCAAAATTTAGTAAATTAACGCCCGCGCCGGTCGTATATGAAAAATAATTCCGCAGAGGTTTCGAAAAGGAAAAAGGAGCATCTCGAGCTGTGTCTTACTGATGATGTGGCTTTCAGGGAGAAGACTAACGGCTTTGACCGGTACGACTTTAAACATTATGCCGTAACTGAAGTCGATTTAAATTCAATCAGCTTCAAGACACGTTTTCTCAAGAAAAAAATCGATTATCCGTTCTTGATTTCATGCATGACCGGCGGGACAGCTAAGGCCGGGAATATAAACGCAAAGTTGTCTGAATCTGCGGCTGAATTAAACATACCGCTTGGGGTAGGAAGCCAGAGGCAGGCTCTCGAAAATATGGAATTTCACAAAACTTATAAGATCATAAGGAAGAAAGCCCCGAATATTCCTGTCTTGGGTAATATCGGCGCCGCGCAGCTTGTGAAGTTCAAAACATTTGCACCGGTTCAGAAGCTGGCGGATATGGTTGAAGCCGATGCGATGGTCATCCATGTAAATCCGCTTCAGGAATTAATACAGATGAACGGTGAGCCCGACTTCAAAGGTCTGCTGAAAAAGACTTCGAAGCTTGTAAAAGATTTAAAAATTCCCGTTATCTTTAAAAGAGTAGGAGCGGGGATTTCAAAAGAAGCGGCAAAAAAACTTTTGGAAGCAGGCGCGGCGGGAATAGATGTTGCCGGAACGGGCGGTACCAGCTGGTCGGGCGTGGAGATGTTACGCAATAATTCCGAACAGAAATACGGTGTTTTTTGGGATTGGGGGCTGCCGACTTCGTACTGCCTTCGGGAAATAAACGATTTAAAAAGAAATATAAATTTTTATTGATAGGTTCCGGAGGGATCAATAATCCGGTAGACATGGCAAAAGCTTTCGCTCTCGGCGCGGACGTTGCCGCATCTGCGAGGATTGTGCTGATGAAGCTCGATAAAAGCGGACCCGGCGGAGTTGTTGCAATGATAAACGAGTGGTTCGATATTTTAAAGAAAATAATGTACCTAACCGGCTCATCATCGCTTAAGGATTTTAAAAAGAATAAAATCATCAGAAAGGAAGTACTTTATTGATTGGGGAGAATATCAGCAAGTATTACTCTCTTTACGAAAGGGAGAGAAAGAAGGTCGAGGAAAAACTCAAAAAATCTTTTTACAAACGAGAACCTAAGTCTCTTTATAATCCCGCCGAATATATTATGACGGGAAAAGGGAAAAGACTTAGACCGATTTTGGTATTATTCTCAGCAGCTGCGGTCGGGGGAAAAACATCCGCCGTGTATAACGCGTCCGTTGCGGTAGAACTTCTGCACAATTTTACGTTGGTGCACGACGATATTATGGACAACGCCGATAAAAGAAGAGGCAAGGACACTCTTCATATAAAGTTTGATCAAAATACGGCCATCCTTGCGGGCGACAGTCTGCTGTCTGTTGCTTATGAGTATTTGCTGAAGGACTGCGGAAAAGATTGTAAACCGATAGTCGGTTCTTTCACAAAAGGCCTGGTAGAAGTTTGCGAGGGACAGAGCCTGGATAAGGATTTCGAAACGCGAAAGAATGTTTTATTGGAAGATTATCTCGTGATGATAGAGAAAAAAACGGCGTCCATGCTCGAAATGTGCTGCACTATAGGAGCGCGGCTCGGCGGCGGAAGCGAAAGGGAAGTGAGAGCACTCGGAAAGTTCGGAAGAAATATTGGCATCGCTTTCCAAATCCAGGATGATTTACTCGATATCACGGCAAATGAATATGAATTTGGTAAATTTGTAGGCGGCGATTTGGTCGAAGGGAAAAAAACATTCCTTTTTATAAAGGCTCTGAAGAAAGCCAAAGGAGCCGATAGAAAAATGCTTTTGGAAGTGATTAGAAAAAAGGGGATTAAACGTTCGGAGATCGCCAAATATAAAAAACTGTACGAAAAACTCGGAATCCCCGAAGAGGCTGCGGCAGAGATCAGGAGCTTTACCATAAAAGCCCTGAGATCTCTGAATGTCCTTAAGAACGGGGAAGCGCGCGAAGTTTTAGCGTGGATTGCCGATTCACTAATCAAACGAAATAAATAATGATTGAAAAAACTATTAAAATTATCAATAAAGCCGGACTTCATACCAGACCTGCGGCTACTATTGTGAAAATGGCGGCAAAGTACAAATGTGAATTTTTTATTTCTAAAGACGGACTTAACATAAACGGCAAAAGTATTATAGGGGTTATGACCTTGGCAGCAGAAATGGGTTCGGAAATTAATTTGTCCTTTAACGGCGAGGACGAAGAGCAGGCCGCAAATGAAATAGTGGATTACTTCAACAGGGGATTTGACGAATTGTGAAAAATTTCAAACAAATATTTAGTGAAGCGGAAAACAAGATTGTAGGTATAGCGGCCGCTCCGGGTATTATTATTGCGGACGTATTTCTGTTCCTTAAGGAAAAGCTCGAGATAAATCACGGTGAGATTACTGACATTGCAGAAGCGAAGAAAAATCTTACAGAGGCAATTGCGAAATCGAAGAAAGAGCTTAACAAGATATTTTCTATAGCGAAAGAAAAGATGGAGTCTACCCGGGCAGCTATTTTTGAAGCGCAGATGATGATTCTAGACGATCCCATCCTAATGGATCAAATTATTAGGAGGATAGAAACGGAGAAAAAACAGCCCGAATTCATAGTGGACGACGAGATATCGAAATACCAGCATATGATGGTAAGCTCGAACGAAGCTTATATGAGCGAACGGGCGCACGACATTGAAGACATTAAGAACAGGATAATACGTAATCTTCAAAAGAAGAGATGGCAGTCGAAAATCCCGCATGATGTAATTGTTGTGAGCGATTCCTTAACCCCGGCTGATACTATCCTGCTTTCGCGATGCAACGTGCAGGGTTTCGTTACCGATCACGGCGGACTAACGTCGCATGCGGCTATTATATCACGCTCGCTTAATATCCCCGCCGTAGTGGGTACGCACAACGCAACAAAGATTATTAAGGACGGCGACAGGATTGTGGTAGACGGATTCCACGGCCTTATCATTATAAATCCCAATGACGAACAGGAAAAATTCTACAAAGAAAAATTAACAAAACTCGTGGAGCTTAGAAAGCAGCTCGAAGAGTTCAAGGACCAGCCCGCCGAAACCACCGACGGCGTTGAGATAGATCTTCAGGCAAACGTTGACGTAACAGGAGAAATTGATCTCGTTGTTACAAACGCAGCTAAGGGAATCGGGCTTTACAGAACGGAACAGATACTCGAAGAACTTGGGGAATTCCCGAGCGAAGACGAGCAGACGAGAATTTATGCGAATTTATCATCTAGAATTTATCCCGCGCCGTTGACCATACGCGCGTTCGATATCGGCGGAGATAAATTTAAGTTCCTCAATTTTGTTGAGCCTAATCCGTTTCTCGGGTTGAGGGGCATAAGGCTGCTTCTTGAGAACGAGGCTCTTTTCCGTACTCAAATTCGCGCCGTTTTGAGAGCGGGGAAGAATAAAAATATTCAGTTTATGCTTCCGATGGTAAGCACTGTTTTGGAGATACGCAGGAGCAAGGATCTAATTAATGTGTGCAAGGCGGAGCTGAAGAATGAGAATATTTCCTTCGATAAAAATCTTAAGATAGGAATAATGGTGGAAGTACCCTCTGCCGCGGTACTTACAGCCGAGCTGGCCAAGGAGGTAGATTTTATCAGTATAGGTACCAATGATCTAATCCAGTATCTAATGGCGGTTGACCGGGGCAACGATCTGGTCTCCGATCTGTACCAGGAATTTAATCCCGCCGTAGTGAGAACTCTAAGCCACATTATTACCGAAGGCCACAGAATTGGAAAGAGTGTAAGCATATGCGGAGAAATGGCCGCCGATACATTGGCAATACCGCTGTTAATAGGACTTGGTTTGAAGATTCTCAGTATCTCGCCTACCACGATTCCTTATGCAAAGCGTATCATCAGGAGTATCTCGTACAAAAAAGCAAAAGAAATGGCTGAGGAGTGTTTGAGCTATCCAACCGAAAAAGAAATTTCACAGAGACTTGAGCTCTTCTTCAAAGAAAATTCCATTACCAGAACTAGAAACATAATATAGGTAGCACATGAAAATATCAGAATACGTATCTAAACACGATCCGGAAAATCAATTCGACGTATTAATAAATTCTTATAAACAGATTGAGTTTTCCTGGAATAACAAAGTAGAGCTGGGGGATTTGAAGTCAAATAAATTCGACTCAGTTGCAGTTACCGGACTCGGAGGCTCCGCAATAAGCGCCGATCTTATGCAGAATTTTCTGGCGGGTGAAATGAAGGTCCCTTTTATAGTAAACCGGAATTATTCACTGCCTTCTTTTATAAATAAGAACTCGCTGCTCATAGTCTCTTCTTATTCCGGAAATACTGAAGAAACCGTCAGTGTATTGAATGAAGCTTTGGATTGCGGATGTCACATTATATGCATTTCTACCGGGGGGAAAGTGGAAAGCGCTGCTTTGGAACACGATCTGCCTTTGGTGAAAATACTTCCCGGTTATCAGCCGAGATATGCTCTTGGACTGAGTTTCTTTTCACTATTGAAAGTACTCCAGACATTAGAACTGGTAGAACCGCAGGATTCGGTTGTCAAAGATATAATAGATCTTTGGAAGAAAAGAGGAATCGAATATTCTTCCGAGGAAAACCGCGCGTTTAAGCTTGCCGAGGGGCTAGTCGGTTACATCCCCACTATATACAGCGCCGCGGACGTTACTTCAGCGGCCGGATACAGGTTTAAGTGCCAGTTTAATGAAAATTCAAAATTGCATGCATTCCAGAATGTTATTCCCGAGCTCAATCACAACGAGATCATCGGATGGGAATCGTACGATGAAAACCAATACCGTACGAAAATCATCAACTTAATCGACTCGGTTTATCATCCTCAGATTAAGAAAAGATTTGAGATTACTTCTGAACTTGCATCGCAAAAAGGTGTCGAGATTATTAATCTTGAAGGGGAAGGGGAAAATTTTAAGTTAAGATTAATGGATTTGATTTATTTGGGAGATTGGATAACTTATTATACGGCGGTTCTTCGCGGATTTGATCCAACGGAAATAAACAACATCAACACGTTGAAGAAGCGTTTAGCCTGATACGGCCGTACCTTGAAGCCGGTTACTTTTTGCCGGCAGCCAAAGTAATTTTTTAATAAATATTAACGGGGCACGAATAATTGTATCTAAATTCGTGTCCCTGTCTATCATGTTCAAAAGAGCAAATCAGCGGGGCTTTTTTGAAAAGAACATTCAAATATTTTCTTCTCATCTTACTTGTCCTACCTGCGCAAATTTCCGCTCAATACTATTTTTTCGGCAGGAATAAAGTTCAATACGATAAATTCGATTGGAAAGTATTAAAGACAAAACACTTTAATATTTATTATTATAATGAAATGGGGGAAATCGCAAGAATAGGCGCAGCCTACGCGGAACAGGCTTACAAAGAATTTAAGATGGCCTTCAATCATACAATCTCTCACAAGGTGCCTCTTATATTCTACAACACCTCAAATCAGTTCGAACAGACCAATACAACGCCCGGCTTTATTCCGGAGGGGGTCGGAGGTTTTTTTGAATTCACAAAGGGGAGAGTTGTACTTCCGTTTACCGGGTCGCTGCACGATTTCAGGCACGTGATCTTCCATGAGCTTACGCACGTATTTATGGCCACTAAATTATTTCGAATCCTGAAAGACCACCGCCTGCCGCTCGATTCCTACCCGCCCCTTTGGTATACAGAGGGCCTTGCGGAATTTATGTCGACCGGTGTAGATGCTCAGGCGAGAATGGTTATGCGGGACGCGGTTATAAATAACTATTTTTTCAACCTTGAAAATATTTACAAGATCAGCGGGACGTTCTTGATGTATAAAGAGGGACAGAATTTTCTCGAGTACATCGCTCACGAGTACGGCCGTGAAAAAGTACTTCAGCTTCTCGATAATTTCTGGATGTACCACAATTTTAAGGACGTTATAAGATATAGTCTGGGAAAATCGATAAAAGAGATTGATAAGGACTGGACATTCTATCTTAAACGGAAATATTTTCCGCTTGTTGGAAAAGATGCCCCGCCCGGGAATGCATCAAAGCAGTTAACCGACTTCGGCTTCAACTTTTCACCGGTTCATTTCTCGGTTAACGGGAAAAAATATATCTATTTCGTGGGGAACCGTGACGGTTATGCGTCTATTTACAGGCTTGAACTCGGGCAGAAGGAGGCCGAACCAGAGCTTGTATTAAGAGGCGAGAAAACCGAGGAGTTCGAGTCCTTCCATTTGTTCCAGACTGCCATAGACATTTCAAAGAACGGTATTATCGCTTTCGTAACAAAATCCGGGGGAACTGACGCGCTGCATCTCTTCTCGATAAAAGAGAACAAGGTGCTGAAGGATTTTCAATATAATAATCTTATTTCAATCTCTTCACCTAAATTTTCGCCGGACGGCAACGAAGCGGTCTTTCAAGCCATCGATAGGAAAGGATTCAGTGATATTTACCTGCTGGACCTTTCGTCTGATAAGCTGACTCGCCTTACCAACGATTATTACGATGATCGTGATCCCGCTTTCGGCTTAACCAAAAATGAAATACTGTTTACATCGGACAGGACAGCCGGGAAATACAACCGCAAGTACAATCTTTTTTGCTACGATTTGCTTGCTCATAGAATAAGCTACGTAACCTACATGAACGCCAACTGCTATTCGCCCGCATTATCTCCGGATAAAAAGCATCTTATCTTTACATCGGATGCGGACGGCGTAAGAAATATATGGTCGATGAAGATTAAGAACGGTCTTTACACAAGAACCGTAAGAAGAATATCGAATTTCATCACAAGCGCTTTTGATCCTTCTTATATAGATACGAGTACTATCGCATTTACCGGATTTGAGGATTTTTCATTCAATTTGTACAAACTCAATGCTGACACGGTTAAGGTTGACAGTACAAAAATGATTGCGATGAGCCTGGATTCCGCCGCCGGCGTATGGCGCTCGACACGACTGGCAGAAAAGTCCGTTAAAGAAGGATTGAAATATCAGAAGCAATACAGCCTGGATTACGCTCAAAGTCAGGTTTCCACCGATCCGATATTCGGAACCAGAGGAGGTGCCGTTCTTTCGCTTAGCGATCTCCTGGGAAACGATAATTATTATTTCCTTATTTACAATACAGCCCAGGTTCAAAGCGATATTCTTAAAAGCTTCAACGTTCAGATACAGAAAGTAGACCTGGGGCAGAGAGCAAACTACGGCTACGGTGTTTTCCACTTCAGCGGGAACCGTTACGATATCAGGGAATCGAATGAATATTTCTTCGAGAGAAGTTTCGGCGGATTTTTTGTGCTTTATTTTCCGCTTTCCAAATTTGCCAGAATTGAAGCGGATGTTTCAATTGTAAATTCCGACAAGGAACTAGTGCCCGGCGTATTTGAGAGAAAAGCTTTGCTGGTCGGCAATACCATATCTTACGTGTTCGATAATTCCTTGTGGGGGCCGACGGGTCCGCTTGACGGATCGAGGACGCGAATAATGCTCGGCTATACAGGCGATGTAAAATACAGCAATGTTAATTTTTATTCAGTCATCGCCGATTACCGTCATTACTTCCGGCTTGGTTACGCATCCGCGCTGGCGTTTAGGTCGGCGGTGTTTTACAACGAAGGGAAGGAAGCGCGTCGTTATTTTATGGGAGGAAGCTGGGACTTGAGAGGCTGGCCTCGCTGGTCTATCAGAGGCGAAAAAATGTGGATGTCGTCCTTGGAACTTCGGTTCCCGCTTATTGATCAGCTTAACGTTAAGCTTCCCTTCCTGAATCTCGGCTTTTTCGGTATAAGGGGAGCCATATATGCGGATGCCGGCAGTGCATGGGATACCAAGTACAAATCGACTTTGGGCGACGTAGGCTTCGGCTTCAGGATGAACCTCTTCGGAGCTATCGTGCTGAGGTATGATATAGGAAAGAAAATAGAGGATGATTTTAACCGTTTTCAAAAAGGATTGTTTTACCAATTTTTCTTCGGATGGGATTTTTAAAAAAACATATTGCTCTGCTTTTGTCTATAACGTTCCTTTTAAGCGGATGTATTCCGTCGTCTATTCACGTGCCGGTTCATAAGAGCGCCGGCTCTCATACAATGTATGGAAGAACCCCCGGCCGTGACTTTTATACGCCCGTAACGACCGGTGATTCTTTAAAACAAGTTTGGGAGACGGACATTAATGGGGGTCTTACAAATTCTTCGGTTACTATATACGGAGACTATCTCTTTGTCAACGATCTTTCCGGCTGGGTAACGTGTATAAACAGAAAAACCGGTAAGGCCTCGGGACAGATAAAGAATAAAGGTGCAGTCTACTCTTCTCCGATTATTAACGACTTTTCCGTAATCTTCCCGGCTACGCTCAATAATGAAGATAAAACCCTTATATATTTTTATAATTACTTAAGCGGTACCGAGCTTTCCCAGCCTGAAATTAAAGGGAAAGTTTTAACCGAATTCTTGAAGACGGGCGATGGTATAGTATTTAATACTGATAAAGGGCAGTGTTACAAGTATAATTTAACGGGACAAAAACAATGGGAGACTTCAACCGGTGTGCCGTCGCACAGCTCACCGGCGGAAGGAAAGAACATAGTGGTTTTCGGGAACGATGACGGCGAAATAATCGGCATCAGTGAAAAAAACGGAAAGATAATTTATAGGGAAAAAATAGGTGCGCAATTTTACGGCAGTCCCGCTGTCTCCGGTGATAAAGTTTATATCGGCGATGACGAAGGCACATTGTTTTGTCTTAAAGTTGATGACGGAAGCGTTCTCTGGAAATATCGTACTTCAGGGAGGATTATTGCGATTCCGGTATTGAACGATACTTCCGTATACGCCGCCAATCTTGCCGGTGATATTTATTGCATCAATAAGGAGAACGGAAAGCTTGAATGGATGAAAGAACTGGGCGGAGTTGTGAACGCTACGCCCATCCTTACATTGAACATGCTTATAGTTCCCGATTACGACGGGAATATTTTCCTGATCGATTCAAAAGTCGGCAAAGTCAGATCTAAATTTGATCTCAAATCGCACGCAAAGCTATCACCTGTTTTATACGAGAATAAATTATACATCGGATATGATAACGGAATTGTGGCTGAGTATGAATTTGTTAAATAAATATTTATGTCTGATCTTATTGCTTGCTGCCGTGTATCCGCATGCTTCTGCCGCGCAGGACAGTCTGCATGTAAAGATAAAGACCGACAATGACAGTTCGTATATTTATATTGACGGTAAATATTACGGTAGAGGAAGCGCCGAAGTTTTTCTCAACACGGGGAAATACGTGGTCAAAGTTTCCGAACCGGGATATTTTTGGAATGCTAAATCGGTTATCGACACTCTTCGCTTGGACGGGCTCTTAAGAGACACTTCGATAGTCATCAGTCTTAATTCGACTTATTATCTGGAAACGGCTCCGGAAAACGCTTCGGTGATTCTAGGGGATACCACGGCCGGATATACCCCCTTGTTTCTTAGCGGGAGCCAAGGGAAGATAATTTTAAAGAAAACCGGATACGCGGAAAAAACTTTAGAATCGAAAACTTTGAAGGAAGACGACATAGTAAAATTAAAATATATAGGTCCACCCGAGGGACAAAGCTTTTTTAAGACCGACGCTTTTAAGATTCTGGTAGGCGGCATAGTGGTCCTGGGCGGAGCTACCGCGTACTTCAAATTGAATGCGGATAAGCGCTTCGATACTTACCAGGCGACAGGCGATAAGGCTTATCTCGATCAGACAAGGAAGCTCGACGTAATCAGCGGTATTTTTATGGGAGCACTTCAGATTAACTTTGGTGTATTAATTTATTATTTTTTAACCGACTAATCCTACTTTTTATAAATAAATTAATCACTAAGTAAATCATTTATGTTAACTGTTCTGGAATCCATAAATCTTTCGTCTGAGTATTTGAAGAAAAAGGGAATTGAATCTCCGAGGATCAACGCCGAACTTCTGTTGGCGAAAATATTAAATTGCAAAAGAATTGATCTTTACCTGTCGTTCGACCGGCCGCTTTCCGAAGAAGAAACCTTCGGCTACAGAGAGTTCATAAAAAGAAGAAGCGGCTTCGAACCTCTTCAGTATATAACCGGATCTGTGGAATTTTACGGCATGGAATTTAAAGTAAATAATTCGGTGCTTATTCCCAGGCCGGAAACAGAACTTCTGGTTGAAACTGTAATAGAGGAATTCAAGGACAAACCGGGACTGAAAGTCCTTGACATCGGTACGGGAAGCGGCAATATTGCGGTGTGTCTCGCTAAATTTATTCAGGACTCAAATGTAACCGCAGTAGATTTTAGTGAGAGTGCATTGAAAACCGCGGAAGAAAACGCTAAACTGCTCGGAGCAGAAAATGTAGTTTTTTCTTTAAAGGATATATTGAAGGAAGACCTTGCGGAGAAGTACGACGTTATTGTCTCTAATCCGCCGTATATTTCATCCGATTTGTTTACCGGACTAAAGCCTGAGCTCAAAGATTATGAGCCCAAAGGCGCGCTGACGGATTTTGCCGACGGCCTTACGTTTTACAAAGCGATAGCCGGAAAAGCGCGAGCTCATTTAAACGAAGGCGGAAAGCTTTTTGCCGAATTAGGGCAGGGGCAATTTGAGGATGTTAAGGAAATCTTTGAGGCCAGCGGATATGAAAATATTCAAATAAAAAAAGACTATCAGAACATTGAAAGAATAATCTCCGGAGGTATTGCTTGAGAGCCCTTGTACAAAGAGTTTCTGAAGGCGGAGTAAGTATCCCTGCTAAAAATTATTACGAAGAAATAAAGCACGGCATGGTAATTCTGCTCGGTGTGAAGACCGGAGATACGGACGCCGCCGCCGTTTATGTTGCGGATAAATGCTGCAGCCTTAGAATATTCGAAGATGAGGACGATAAGATGAACCTGTCCGTGAAGGATATCGGCGGCGAGATTCTTATTATCTCCCAGTTTACTCTTTACGGAGATACGTCCAGAGGCAACCGGCCGGGCTTTTCATACGCGGCCAGACCCGAAGAGGCTGTACCGCTTTACGAGAAATTTATAGAAAGAGTAAAGGATAATTTGGGACCCAACCAGGTTAAGACGGGAATCTTCGGCGAGATGATGAGCGTTAAAATAATTAATGACGGCCCGGTTACTTTAATGATCAACTCAAAAGGATAAATTAAAACAGTTTCTTTCGTCAGCGCGGAAATTACGAAAGCAAAACGGATCCGGTATGCATTCAACTTTAATGATATTTATCGACGGAGTCGGTATCGGGAAAAAGGATTATGAGTATAATCCGTTCTTCAAGTACGGATTTAAAACCTTTACCGAAATATTCGGAGAGGTGCCTACACTCCAAAACCAGAACTTAAGAAATGACGGCGCATTCCTTTTCCCTGTGGACGCGAGACTCGGGGTAGAGGGTCTTCCGCAGAGCGGCACGGGGCAGACTTCTATTTTCTGCGGGATCAACGCGCCGAAATTCGTAGGTAAACATTTCGGCCCTTATCCGTATTCAACTCTTGTACCGGTTCTTAAAGAAAAAAATATTTTAAAATATTACCGCGATAAAAAACAAAATTCTTTTTTTGCCAACGCGTATCCTAAAGTATTCTTCGACTATATCAAGTCGGGAAGATCCCGGCTGAGCGCAACATCGCTTAGCTGCAAGCTGAGCGGTATCCGCCTTAATAACGCGGGTGATGTAAGGACGGGAAAGGCATTAACCGCGGAGATAACCAACGAAAGATGGAACTCGAAGCTCGGGTATAAGCTGAAAGTTATTAAACCGCAAACTGCGGCTAAAAGATTATTACGAATTGCATCACGGAATTCATTTACTCTCTACGAATATTTTTTAACAGATCATCTGGGGCACGGACGATACGACGGAGATATTCAGAAAACTATGAACGTGCTCGATGAATTTCTTTTAGCGGTTATAAAGAATATCGGCAAAAATACTACATTAATTATCTGCTCTGATCACGGAAACTTCGAAGATCTGTCGGTAAAGACACATACGATTAATCCGTCCCTCGCTATTACCGCGGGAAAATACGCGAAAAAACTATCCGAAAACATAAAAGACTTAAGTCAAATAAAAGGCGCAATTACAAAAATATGTAAATGAAAGACTACCCGGTCATAAAATTTACATCGGCCTTAATTATCGGGATCCTGTTAAGCAAGTTTATATCTTTCAACATTCTAATCCTAACCGCTGTCACTTCGGCCGTTATTATTATTTACATGCTTGTAAATAAATTCGGAATGAAACGGCAATTCCTTTCTGCGGCAGTTTATCTCTCCTTAATCGTGCTTGGGGTCTATGCGGCGGGCTCACAATCGGCCGGGAGATATTTCCTTCCCGGATCAATTTATAAAGAGAAAAAAGTAACGGCCTACGGTGTTATTGATGAAATTAATCTTCAAAATACTCACGGCTTAAAATTTATTATTACCTCTGATTCTTTGTTTATCTTCAATAGGAAGATAGTTGCGAAAGTCAGGCTGCTCTGCAGAATATACGATAACAATCCCGCGGCTCTAAATTCTCTTTACGCCAACTTAAAACCGGGATACAGAATTGAATTAAAAGGCAATTACAACAGGGGAAGGGGAATGAGGAATCCGGGGGAGTTTGATTACGCTGCTTACCTTCGCTCAAAAGGATTAGCCGGAGTTCTGACTTCATATAGAGCGGACGGGATAAAGATTTTAGACAATTCGGAGAATGATCTGAAATCTGTTTTGTTTTCCGTAAGAAAATCCATCGACAGAATAATATATCGGTATCACGAAATCCGGACGGCTTCATTATTAAGAGGACTCCTCTTAGCAGACCGCAGCGAAATCGATCAGGAGACAAAGACGGAATTTATAAACTCGGGCGTCGTTCATGTCCTTGCTGTTTCAGGTCTTCACGTGGGATTTATAGCGGTTATATTCTTATTCCTATTCGGCAGGTTCAATCTTTATTTGAAATCCCTTTTAACAATTGCCGGGCTTTTTACCTTCCTGTTGATTACCGGATCGCCGCCTTCTGTCTTCAGAGCTACCGTTATGGCAGTGGTTATAATCATTGCTTATTTATCAGGCAGAAGTACCAATCTTTTTAACTCGCTTGCTCTAGCTGCTGCGATAATACTTTTAGCAGATCCTTCAGAGCTTTTTAATCCCGGTTTCCAGCTTTCCTTCGCGGCTGTTCTCTCAATAGCCGCGGTGTTCCCGTTTTTTAATTCGAGGATTAGTGCTCTTCGCATAAAAAATAAAGCGATTAAGTGGCTGCTGACATTTATCGGCGTTTCGTTAAGTGCACAGATCGGTACGCTGCCGCTGACACTTACGTATTTCGGCAAACTGTCTATAGTAGCTTTAGCCGCGAATGTCGTTGTAATTCCTCTTATCGGTGTAATTGTGGGCGTTGCGATCGTTACTCTCGCGTTTGCGCCGATTCTGCCGGCCATCGCCTCTTACTACGCTGCGGCAAATGAGCTGTTCTGCGGATTTCTATTTAAGTTCGTTAATTACATTTCATCTTTTGATTATTCGTTTATAAGTATTAAGAGCTATTCTGCCGGGGATGCACTGATATTTTATGTATTCGTTATTCTCTTCTTTTATTTCTACGGGAAGCTTAAGCATACTAGTGCAAAAAGTGCTTTGGCTTTATTATCTCTGTCATGCATACTTTTATTCTCCGGTTTCGATGATAAACCGATTCTTCCTGAAGGCAAGTTAGATGTGATGATGGTCGATGTGGGTCAGGGCGATTCGTTTATTGTAAAATTCCCCGACGGTAAAACCGCGCTAATAGACGCAGGCAGCGCTTCATATTATTTTGATAACGGTAAATCGGTTTTACTCCCGCTGATGGATTATTTAGATATTGATAAATTCGATTACGGATTTGTATCGCATATAGACCTCGATCACTACGGGGGATTTATGTCTTTGATCCGAGAGGGAAAAGTAAAAGAGATATATAAGCCGAAAATAGATTCATCCTTGAAGAAGGATATGCGTTTTGAAAACTTAATCCATAAATTTAAACTTCCAATCCGCTACTACCGAAAAGAGATAATCAATGAAGGCGCTGCCAAAATATATGTAATGAACGATTCTGTCTTTGATTCCCAGGCGGGACTTTCGAGCAACGACAGATCTGGATTCTTTAAGATTGTTTACGGCAAATCATCCTTCTTATTTACCGGCGACATGGAGGCTAGAGCCGAGAAATATTACTCGCAGGCTTACGGTGGATTCTTAAAGAGCGATGTTTTAAAAGTAGATCACCACGGCAGCAGAAGCGGGTCGACTGAAATTTTTCTCTCCGCGGTAAAACCTGCATTCAGTCTTATCAGCGCTGGATTAGATAACAAGTTCGGCCATCCCGCCGCAATTGTAATTGATAGGCTTAGAAAGATTCAATCGAAGATTTACAGGACGGATAAATCAGGCGCAATTGTACTGAGCAGCGGAGGAAATTCCGTAAGATTTATCAATTGGAAGTGATGCATATCGTTCTTAGCCGACGTCGTTTAAATTTTTACTTATTTATTGCTTAAATTAAAGCATTCAATTTTCGGAACAAAAAAGAGGATGCAATTGAGCGGCAGAAAATGTATAGGTATACTCGGCGGGGGACAACTGGCGCGGATGTCGGCCTACCAGGCTTATAAAATGGGATTCGATATAGCGATTCTGGAAAAACATAAAGATTCGCCTGCGGGGCAGCTGACGCAAAGCGAGTTTGTCGGATGGGTAGACGATGTACTTGAAATGAAAAAGTTTGCGCGCAGATCAGATATAATTACTTTGGAAAACGAGTTCGTGGACTATAAACGACTCGCGTTTCTGGAAAAGCTCGGGAAGAAAGTTCTGCCGACATCGCGAACCATCTCTTTAATTCAGGATAAGCTGATACAGAAACAAACTTTTAATAAAAATAAAATACCGGTTCCTTCATTTGTGAAGGTAGGCGAGAAGGATTCCTATGAAACGATCGCCGCGAGGCTCGGTCATAAATTTATTTTAAAATCAAGGAAGATGGGATACGACGGTTACGGTAACGCCGCGGTGAGAAATAAAAAATCTTTTGAAGAGGGGATAAAGAAGTTAAGCTCAAGGCACGCCGAGTTAATGGCTGAGGAATTTATTAATTTCAAATCCGAACTCGCCGTTATGGTAGTTAGAACCAGAAGAGAAATTAAAACGTACCCTGTCGTTGAGACAATTCAAAGAGATCATATCTGCCACACAGTTATCGCCCCGGCCCGGGTTGAAAAGAGAATATCGAAGAAGGCCGCAGATATTGCCGTGGCCTCGGTGAAAGCCGTAAAAGGATACGGGATATTCGGTGTGGAGTTATTTCTTACAAAGGACGGAAAAGTGCTGGTTAACGAAATGGCTCCGCGTCCGCATAACTCGGGGCACTTTACAATTGAAGCATGTGTAGCTTCGCAATTTGAGAATCACATCCGATCCGTACTAAATCTTCCCTTGGGCTCTACTAAAATGGTAAAGCCGTACGCGGTTATGATAAATCTGCTCGGCAAAAGAGTCGGATGGGGCGTGCCGGATAATTATGATACTGCTCTTCGAGATCCCGATGTTCATCTTCATATTTACGGCAAGGAGAAATCGCGCATCGGGAGGAAGATGGGACATATTACAATACTTGGAGATAACTTGAGCGCGATTCTAAAGAAAGCAAGAGCGATTGAAAAAACAATCTCAATTTAATCATATAAAAGGGTGAAAAATGGCTGCAAAACCATCAGTCGGAATTATAATGGGAAGCGATTCAGATCTTCCTGTAATGCAGGAAGCCGCAAAAATACTTGACGAGTTCGAAGTGCCGTACGAGATAAAGATTGTTTCGGCGCACCGTACGCCTAATTTGATGGCGGAATACGGATCATCCGCATATAAGAACGGCATTAAAGTTATTATAGCCGGGGCCGGAGGAGCAGCGCATCTTCCCGGAATGACGGCGGCGCATTCGCCTCTTCCCGTCATCGGTGTGCCCGTTAAATCAAAGTCCTTGGAGGGGATGGACTCACTTCTTTCAATTGTTCAAATGCCCGGTGGAGTGCCTGTCGCAACCGTGGCTATCAACCAGGCAAAGAACGCCGGTATACTGGCTGTGCAGATTCTCGCCGTGTGGGATGAATCGCTTTTAAAGAAGATGATCGAATACAAAAAGAAGCTGGAAGCCGAGTCGATTAAAAAGAACGATAATATTGCGACCGGCAAATAAAATTAGCGAGAAGCCGATTCATCATGTAATGTGGTCAACCTTTATGATCGGTTCCCCGATCAGTTTATCGGTATCCCATTTTATTTCGGTATTTCTTTCTTCGTTTCTTACCTCACACGCAATATAGCTGCAGACCTTGCAGAGCAGCGGATTGCAGTAATCCATGTGTACTTTTATCTGCGAATTCGGCAGTTCTTTCCGAAATTCGTCCTCAATAACTTCTTCTTCAAGATGCGACTGCTTAATATTGAAGTAGTAGGGAAGTATAAGGTGAAAATCTATAAACACGCCGTCGCCGGATTTCCAGAACCTGAGCCAATGAATGTCGATCCAGTAGTCCTTTCGCTGTGAGATAAGCTTCGCCGAGATTTTATCGAGGAGTTCCTTGTCCGTTTCATTCATTAATCCGCCCACAGATTCGCGCATTAGTTTAAACCCGGTTACAAGTATGTTTAAAGCTACGGCAATAGCGAACAAAGGATCGATTATCTGAAAGCCGGTGATCATCACAAGTATAATGCCTATTATTACACCGATACTTGTATACGAGTCGGTCAGAACGTGTTTACCGTCCGCTATCAATGTAAGAGAGTTTGTCTTCTTTCCTGTCCTTACCAGGTAAGCGCCTAATATTAAATTTATACCTCCGGCGGCGCTGACAATAATAACGCCTATATTTAGTTGTCTTAGATCGGAACCTTTTATCAGGTCCATCGCTGCGGTATAGATTATGAAAAGGGCGGCTACCACTATCAAAAGCCCCTCCACTCCGGCGGAGAAAAATTCAATGTTACCGTGACCGTACAGATGGGAATCGTCGGCCGGTTTGGAACTTAATATAATGCTGTACAGGGCCATCGATGTGGCAAGAACATGAACGACGGATTCCGCAGCATCGGAGAAGATTGCGGCCGAACCGGTAATAATATACGCGCCCATTTTTCCGCAGAACATGCAGATACCGACCGCGAGCGATATTATTGCTGCTTTTCTTTTTATATCGTATCCTGATTTCATTTTTCCCACCAAAAATTCATGCTCCAGCAAAACTAATACAAAATTTTGAAAAATTTAATTAAAAATACCTTAAAATTTGATAAATATATATTCATTGCTACTTCTAAGCAATTTTAATAACTTAATCCAGCTAAATTATTCACAATAAGCACGAATTAAATGAAAAGCACATATATAATTTTATTTCTCGGTATTCTCCTGGTAGGCTGCAGTAAAAAGGATCCTCAGGATTACATGAAGCAGGCTAAAGCCGGCGTGGCCGGCAATAATATTGCCGAGGCTGTTACTTCTTATCAAGAATTAGTAAAAGAATATCCGAATAGTCCCCAGGCCTCCGAGGCTTTGTTTCAACTGGGCACCTTGTACCAGAACAAAATGGTCCGGAACCTGGAAGCTAAAGCTTCACTGGAGAAAGCATCCGGCATATTCAAAAGTATTTCCGATAAATATCCCGACAGCAAGCTCGCGCCGAAATCACTTTTTATGTCGGCATTCATACTTGCCAACGATCTAAAGGAATACAACAAGGCGACTGAGATATTTAATATCTTTCTCAAGAGATATCCCAACAGTGATCTGGTTAATTCCGCGAAGGAAGAACTGGATAATATGGGACTATCACCCGAGGAAATACTTAAAAATAAATCTTAGAAATTTTAAATGGCAGAGACCGGAAGCGACTACAAAAAATATCTTAATCCGTCCGTTATATCAAAACTGAATTCTTTGGAATTGAGAGCAAGACTGGTCGTGGAAGGTTTTATGGTCGGCCTTCATAAAAGCCCTTATCACGGTTTCAGTGTCGAGTTTACCGAGCACCGGCCATACATGCAGGGGGACGGTTTAAAAGATATCGATTGGAAAGTCTACGGCAAAACAGAGAGATTTTTTGTTAAGCAGTACGAAGAAGAGACCAACCTTAAAAGTTATATTCTGCTGGACACAAGTAAATCGATGGACTACGCCTCCGCCGGAAACATCACCAAGCTTGAGTATGCCTCCACGTTAGTCGCGGGCTTGAGTTATTTGATGATAAAACAGCAGGACGCAGTGGGGCTGTCGCTTTATTCCGAGAAGATAGACAAGTATCTTCCGCCGAAGGCCAGCAAAGCATACCTTCAGCAGATCTTGAAAAGTTTAAGCGAGGTTAAGGCCTCGAGCAAGACCAACACTGCCGCCTCTCTTAACTCTATTGCGGAAAAGATCAAGAGAAGGGGACTGGTAATAATAGTCTCCGATTTTTTTGACGACGTGAATTCCATACTTACCGCTCTGAAGCATTTCCGATATCAAAAAAACGAAGTTATCGTATTTCAGATAGTCGATCCGCTGGAAAGAAGTTTCGCTTTCGGCAGTGATGCCGTATTCAAGGATCTTGAAACCGGCGATGAGATAACTACGCAGCCGTTCCAGATACAGAAGGCGTATCGGGGAGCGATGGAGGAATTTATAACACGAATAAAAACCGAATGCCTGAACTCGGATATCGAATACAATCTCATTGAAACTTCCGCGCCTTTCGATAAGGCGCTCTTCAGCTACATACAGAAAAGAAGCAGGCTTTATTGAAAGCCGCTACACTAGGGATTTTATCTCGTCGAAATATTTTATCGAATAATCTTCGGCAGAATTTTTATCCTTCGCTTCCGTTACTATCCTGATTATGGGCTCGGTATTCGATTTTCTGAAGTGAACCCAGTGATCGGGAAAATCAATTCTAAGACCGTCGTCAGTATTGATCTTCTGCCCAGAATTTTTTTCCGACAAAGCTTTTATCACCGAATCGGGTTCAACATTTTCGAGTAGTATCTTCTTCTTAGAAATATGGTACTCGGGGAGCGATTTCTTAAATTCGCTCATTGATCCGCCGAACTCAAGAAGGTTTTGAAGTGTAATAGCTATCCCTACAAGGGCGTCGCGCCCGTAATGCAGGGCCGGGTATATAACTCCGCCGCTACCTTCGCCGCCGATAATTGCGCCGACCTCTTTCATCTTTTTAACTACATTAGCCTCGCCGACCGGGGAGCGGAAGACTTTTTGCCCGAACCCGGCAGCGACATCATCGACGGCTCTGGTGGTCGATAAGTTTACTACGGCAGAACCCTTCTCCTTCGATAAGATGAATTTTACAGCCTGTGTTATTGTGTATTCCTCACCGAACGGTTTTCCCTCATTCGTAATAAGTACCAGCCTATCCACGTCCGGATCGACAACTATACCCAGATCAGCATTGTTATCTTTTACGGCTTTCAAAGTTTCGGTTAGATTTTCGGGAAGAGGTTCGGGGAGCCTGGGGAACACTCCTGTTTTCTCGCAGTTCATCTCTATTACCTCGCAGCCGAATTCCCTCAGTAATTGTGGAATAACATAAACTCCCGCGCCGTTTACGCAGTCCGCAAGAACTTTAAATTTTCTTTTACGAATCGCAGCCAGATCGATATGCTTTAAATTTAAAACATCCGCCATATGTTTGGTTAATCCTTCGGAGTAATCTTCCGATCTGCCCAGGTTATCCCAAGATGAATATTTTTCATCGCTTATTTCCAGCAGTTTTATTAATTGTACGTTCTCTTCGGGGGTCATGAACTGTCCGGTATCGTTAAGCAGTTTCAGCGCGTTCCACTGATTCGGATTGTGGCTGGCCGAAATTGCAATACCTCCGTTTGCTTTTAAATTCTTTACGGTATATTGAACCGTAGGCGTGGGACAGATTCCGATGTCCACTACATCGAGCCCTTTTGCCAGCAAGGTTCCGGTTACTATTTGTCGGACCATTTCACCTGAAATTCTAGCGTCTCTGCCTATCACCACTTTCCCTTTGCCTACAAAATCCGCGAAGGCCGAGGAGAATTTAACTAGAATATTTGGATCAAGACCGTCGCCTACGATACCTCTAATTCCCGAAATACTTACCATTAAAGTTGGCATTTATCCTCCGAAATATTAATTATTCATAATAAACTGCTATGTCTGCACAGAGGGCATTTTAAAATAATGTTTTTTCACGAGAAAGTAAGGTGCAAGAAAAAGACTGTCAATTATTTACATGCTGAATTGTTAAAAAAAATGAACAAATTACGCGGCGTTTAATTATTCGTAAAATAATATAATATATTCATTGACCTAATTATTTAATGGTCATTCATCACTACTTTATTGACATATATGCGGTGTTATGTTATATTCAACATCTAGTTTTTCGATCAACTTATTGGGCCGAATATTAGTCCGGTCATATCTTTTTCAAATCAAAAGTAAGAGGTTGTTGATGAGTAAGTTTCGCTTACTGTTCTTCATTTTAGTAACCTTAATCCTATCATCCTCTCAATTATTTTCACAGTCTACGGGTAAAATATCGGGTAAAGTAACCGACAAAGAAAGCGGTGACCCAATACCGTTTGCCAATGTCTTTGTTGAAGGCACTTCGCGCGGCGCGGCGGCAGATATGAATGGTAATTATACCATTCTGGATGTTTCGCCGGGTGTTTACAAAGTTACCGCTTCCGTTGTAGGTTATCAGAAAATGACCGTGGAAAACGTTAGAGTGAATGTTGATTTTACAACGAGAATTAATTTCGCGCTGTCGACTGGCGCAATAAATCTGCCGGCCGTAGTTGTGCAGGGAAACAGGAACCCGCTGATAAGACAGGATTTAACGAATCCTACCGTTGCCATTACAAACGAAACTCTTCAGCAACTTCCGGTTGATCAAATCTCCGATGTCATAAAGCTTCAGGCAGGTGTTGTAGAAGGGAATGACGGGACTCTGCATATAAGAGGCGGTTACGGCAATGAGATAGCGTATACATTGAACGGTGTTTCTGTGAATGACCCTTTTCAAAATTCAAGAGCGATCGGCATCGCTACAAACGCAGTTCAGGAAGTATCCGTATCGACAGGTACTTTCAGCGCTCAATACGGAAACGCACTAAGCGGCGTTGTTAATTATGTTACTAAGGAAGGCGGCAACCATTATACGTTCAGCCTGCGTGGATATTCCGGAGATTACGTTACCAATCGATCTGAACTTTACAGCCGCGAAATTTTGAAGATAGATCCTTTGAATAGAGCCAGGATGGAAGCAACCTTCGGAGGACCGGTACCGTTTACTTCCGGTAAGGTCAAATTTTATGCCTCGGGGGTTTCTGAGAATTATAACGGGGATCTTTACGGAAAAAGACTCTACAATACAACCGATTCATATTTGACTCGCGATAATTTTAAGAGCACGGATCCGAGAAGCGGAGCATCTACGAAGTCTTATTATTTTAATCCATACAATGATGTGGATTCCACCGGCCTGCCGACGGGTGACAGCGCAATTGTTCCCATGAATACATCGAGAAGCTACAATTTACAAGGTAATATAACTTATAACCTGAGTTCTTTAGTGAGGTTGAAATATGAAGCCGTTTACAATAATAGCCAGCATGACGGCAGAAGCGGAATATCTTACCTAGATTATAAATATAATCCCGACGGTCGCGGCAAGAGCTATTCGGAAGGACTTGTGCAAACGCTCGGACTTACACATACTATAAATAGCAACATCTTTTATACGTTGAAGCTTTCTTACGGCTACGACAATAACAAGTATTACCTTTTTAAGAATTACAATGATCCAGGTTATCTTCCTGACCTTTATACGCTGGATATAGGCAATACTTTTTTCTATGCCGGCGGTACGGATAACTACAGAGAGTTTCAAAAGACAACAACTATCGGCGTGAAAGGCGACCTCGTCGCACAGCTTTTCACTAATCACGAGTTTAAGGTCGGTTTTGAGTTAAGGAAACATAAACTTAGTTATACTTCCTACTCTGTTGAGATCGGCAAGCAAAACGCCGACGGCTCTTTCGGTAACTTAACCAACAGCGATTTACTGTACGATTCTGCTCTTACGCTAGTGAGAAGAATTCCTACGGTTCCTTCTTTGTTTACGAATTATACCGTTAATCCGACACAATTTGCGGCTTATATACAGGATAAAATAGAATTTGCTTCGAGTTTAATCTTAAATGTCGGATTGAGATACGAACTATTCGATCCGGATGCGTTGTATAACACGGACGTTTCCAAAAACCTGACGGATTCTCTGGCAGGTTATATGAAAACTTATTTGGCACCTGCTAAAGTTAAGCAGACTCTGTCGCCGAGAATTAGCGTTTCTTTCCCGATAACCGATCAATCGGTAATCAGATTCTCATACGGGCATTTTTATCAGTCGGGTAATTTAAAGAGTTTATATACAAACAATCGGTACTATGTTGCAAACTTTGGTACAACTCCCCAATTTGGAAATCCCAACGTACAGCCGCAGAAGTCAATTCAGTACGAGGTTGGTTTGCAGCAGCAGCTTGCCGCCAACTTGAGCCTTAATATGACTGCCTTTTACAAGGACGTGAGCAATTACATATACACGGAAACGGTGTTTACCACGCACGGTAGAGAGTACAGTGTACTCACAAACCTCGCTTACTCAAACGTTAGAGGAGTAACACTATCATTTTTGAAGAGACCCTCAGCTAATGATATTTTCACCGCGAGCCTGGATTACACGTTCTCGGTTGCCGAAGGGAATAGAACGCAGCCGTCTGCTCAAATATTTTTCAGCGAACAGTCCGGCACAAGATCGGAAACATACTTGGTTCCTTTAAACTTCGACAGAAGCCACGTGATTAACGGTACGATAGGCTTGTATCAGCCGAATGACTGGAGTGCCGGTATTATATTTAATTTCCAAACCGGTACCCCTTATACTCCGTCACTCCCGGCTTCGTTTACAAACGTTAGGTTCGAGCAGAACTCGGCTAACCAGTCTACTATGTGGAATGTGGATCTTAAATTGGAAAAATTCTTCAAAGTTGGTTCGTTCGATTACTCAATATTCCTTCAAGTTCAGAACTTATTCGATACCCAGAACGATCTTTCGGTTTATGCGAACTCGGGAAGATCTTTGTATGATCTTGAACAAACCACGAACGCCGCGCAGTTTGCAGATCTGAAAGCCAGAATAAATCGCGGAGATCCCGGGCTGTTCGGCATCAACCAGGTAAACGATTATTATTCTCTGCGGCCTGAAAGAGTAAATGCGCCCAGAGAAGTCCGCTTAGGTTTCAGAATCCTGTTTAATTAAGAATAGAGTTAAAGGAAATACATAATGAAGAAGAATTTCTTACTGATTTTAATAATAACGTTGTTTTCCTTGAAGGCGGGGTATTCGCAGAATGATCCTAGGGATACAATCAATATAAAAGGCCTGACTCACGAAGATATGGTCAGGATCTTCGGACGGCTTTTCGAGCCGAATCTGACTTTTAAAGTTAACGGCGATATGAAAGCCATAAAAGATGTAATACTTAACGGAAATAAGATCACAACAATAGTTTATAATTACGGTTCGATCTGCAAGCCGAATACGCTCGGTAACATAGCCGACCTGGTATGGCACGGATTGGGATACGGCTTCGAATTCGGCCCGCTTGCCCTCGGTGAAGTGACTACTACTTATGCAGACGGATCCGTTGATACATTTCATGTCGATGATAACTCACATATTCTTACAACGCAGGGTACTTACTCTCCCGACGGAAGCATGAAATGGGGATGGTTGCCGAAAGACGGCTATGCCGATCCTACCCAGTCGCATATTGCCACATTGAACGCTCCCGACGAAAACGGCGACGGCAAACCCGACTCGTGGCCGCAGGACTGGTACAATGCGGGCGCCGGAAAATATTTATGGCCGGCATTTCTGGGCGATCAGGCAACATCGCCGGATGAGGAAGCTTATTATGTAATGGACGATTATTCCAATGAACAGTTCCCTTATTATCCGTTCCCAAACGACTCATCAAAGAGAGGTATGGGACTGGATGCCGAGGTGAGAATTTTCCAGTATAATAACGCTCTCGCTCAGGACATATTATTTATAGTTTATCAGATTACTAATCAAAGTGAAAAAGATCTTCCCAAAATATACTTCGGAATGCACGGCGATCCCCATATAGGCGGCTACGCCGATTACTCCGACGATAGAGCGTACTTTATCCCGCCGTCGGGACCTCTTGCGGATTCTTACCCGCAGAGAGCCAGAAGCATGGTTTATGCGTGGGACAACGATTTCAAAGGCATGGGCGGATTGGTCCCCGGATATTTCGGCTGGAAATTCCTTGAGTCGCCTACAAATTCCACAGACGGTAAAGATAATGACGACGACGGTCTCATTGACGAGAGCCCTTACAATTCAGCCGGTACTTATATCGACGGTGTTAATACTCCGGTCAATACGGGTATTGCCGACGTTACTAAGTTTACGGCCATTTACGGTGCTCCTAAGCCGAGATGGTCGGGCGATGAGAACGGTGACTGGGATCCCGAGCATGATGATGTCGGTATAGACGGTATTGGTCCGGATTCGCCTAATTATCCCGGCCCCGATTACGGCGAGGGCGACGGTAAGCCGTCACAGGGCTGGTACATGGATATGAACGACAATCATAAGTACGATGTTGGCGAGCCTATATCCGATGAAAGACTTCCCGGATACTTATGGGCCGGTTCCGAACCTAACTTCGGACTTAGAGACGTAATGGAATCTGATCAGCTTGGATTAACATCTTTCCATGCCGCTCAGTATACAAACAGTCTGCCGAATGTTCCTAAAAACTACTCACTTATGTGGGAATGGGCTTCTTCGGACAGCATTGATCCGAACCAGACACTGCTTAACCAGCCCGGAGATAACATTTTCAACTTCGATACAGGTCCAATGGACCTTGCGCGGCAGCAGACTCAGAGATTCTCAATGGCTATTCTATTCGGCGAGAACCTGCCGGCACTAGTATTAAACGCGGAAACTTCGCAAAGGGTTCTTGAATCGTCGTATAGATTTGCTAAGCCGCCGGACAAGCCAACACTTACTGCTGTTCCGGGTAACGGTAAGGTCACCTTGTATTGGGATACTAAATCTGAGAAATCTTTCGATCCGTTTACACGTTCAAATGATTTTGAGGGATATAAGATCTATAGAAGCAGGGATTATACTTTCAGAGATGTTTACACCATTACCGACGGAAACGGCGTGCCGTTCCTCGGTCAAGCGCTTCTTGATCCGAATACCGGAAAGAGAGCCCAGTGGGATCTTGTGGATTCGCTGTCCGGTTTCCACCCCGTCGAATATATCGGACGTGCGGTTAAGTATTATCTCGGAAACAATACCGGGCTCGTACATCAATACGTTGACTCAACGGTTCAAAACGGTATAACATATTATTACGGCCTCGTTGCCTATGACGGCGGCTCTATTAAGTTCGGCATTCCTCCTTCTGAAACTCAGGCGGTTATCTCGAGAGATCCGATTACCGGGAAATTAAAATATGATGTAAATACTGCGGGCGTAACACCCGGTCCTCCCGCTAACGGGATAGATAGCGCACAGGTGGGCATCGGCGGTCAGCCTACGCAGGTAATAGGTGACGCGACCGGTAAAATAAACGTGCAGGTTCTTAACAACCTTGCGGTTGGTGACAGGCTCTTCAAGATATATTTCCCGGACAGCACTGTTTACAGTGTACTAGATTCCACCGGCATCGAAGAGCAGTTTACGGCAAAGGATACTGTTTATGTTGATCTCAGTCATCAAAATATAGAAGAGGGAAGCTTCCAGATTCTTGATTCCGGCGGGAATCCTGTGGACACATCAAAGTATTTCGTCAACTATGAATTCGGAAGAATTAAAGGACAAAACGGCGGTCTGCCTAACGGCGAGGTATTTCAGGTGAAATACAGATATTATCCCGTTTATAAGAGCATTAAAATTCACGGTGAAGACGGGAACGATACGTTCGACGGAATGAGAGTGTTTGTTAAAACCGACGCGTTGGCGCTTGATTATAAAACTTCAGGTTTTATAAACAACGACCAGGTCAATCTTCGGGATACTTTGATGTTCCCGCCTGTTGCAGGTGCGCCTAAGGTTAAATACCGGGCGGATTGGGAGATCAGATGGTTGGGAATGGACACGACCTCAGACGGCCAGTGGGTTAATCCCGGAGATACGGTTATAACAAACCTCGGAAACGTGAAAATTATTTGTCCTTTTAAGATTGTTAATATAACCGAAAACGTCCCGGCGGAATATCTTCTGTTTGTTCCGACAGGCACAAAGAATCTTACGAGATGGAATTTGAAATATGCAATACTGCTGAGACCGACCAACGCAAAAGGAACAACCACCAGTTACCAGGTACAGTTCTCATTACCGGCAGATACAAATGCTGCGCCGGTGTATCCGAAGGCGGGAGACGTGTTCGCGGTAAATACTACAAAGCCGTTCCAGGCCGGAGACACGTATCTATTTAAATCGCAAAAAGCCGAGTTCCAGCAGCAGGCGGCTACGCAGGGACTCGATAATATTTATGTTGTACCGAATCCTTATGTTGCGTACAGTATTGCAGAAAACCCCAGTAACTTCAGTGATGCGAGAGGCAATAGGCAAATCCAGTTCAGGAATCTTCCGCCTAAGTGCACTATTAGAATATACACTATAACCGGTGAACTGGTGCAAACGATTAATAAAGACGATAATACAAGCATGGCAACATGGGATCTTCTTAGCTACGAAGGTGAAAGAATTGCCTACGGTGTGTACATATATCATGTTGACGCTCCCGGCGTGGGAGAAAAAATAGGTCGGATTGCGATTATAAAATAATTTTGACGATATCCGGCCCCCGATATTGTTAAGGGGCCGGAGCAGTCGGAAATTCAAACTTATAGGAATGTTATAATGACGAAAAAATTTATACTTTCTTCACTTATAGGCTTAATACTTTTGCTTTTTACCGGGAATGCCTTCGCGCAATTCGACAGAAGCACTTCTAAAGTCGGAACTACCGCGGGCCAGTTCCTGAAGATAGGCGCTGGCGCGAGAGCCATAGGAATGGGCGGCGCTTATACCGCTGTTAGCAACGACATTTACGCAGTGTATTATAACCCGGCCGGTCTTGCAAACGCAAACGACGCGACTCAGGTAACGTTTAACCACGCAAATTGGCTTGCCGGTATCAGCTACGATTTTGCCGCGGCGTCGATTGATTTATCCGACATAGGCGTTCTTTTCGTGGACCTGACAACTCTTTCGGTTCCGCAGGATAAAGTAAGAACATTCGAATATCCCGAAGGCGACGGAAGAGTGTGGGACGCTAACTCGATCGCTATAGGCATTGGCTTCGCGAAGAAATTGACGGACAAGTTTTCATTCGGTATGCAGGCTAAGTATATAAGAGAATCTATTTGGAACTCGAGCGCAAGCGGCTTTGCTGTCGATTTAGGTACATACTACGTAACTCCTTTTAACGGACTCATTATAGGGGCAAGTGTTTCCAACTTCGGTACAAAGATGCAGATGAGCGGAAGGGATATATTATTTAACTCCGACCCAAACAATAACACGAGCACGGGCCCGAATAACATCCTTTCCGAATACAAAATGGACAGCTACGATCTTCCTCTTATGTTTAAGATAGGATTAGCGATGGACCTGGTTAAATCCCGTTACATACGCGTTACCGGGGCTCTGGACGCCAATCACCCGAATGATAATACCGAGTATGTTAATACCGGGCTCGAGTTCTCTTATAATGAAATGTTTTTCTTAAGGACAGGTTACAAGGCTCTTTTCCTGAGAAACAGTGAAGAAGGCCTTACCTTGGGAGCAGGCATTAATTATAAATTCGGCAACCAGTTCACACTGATGCTTAATTACGGGTGGGCCACATACGGGAGATTGAACGACGTACAGTTTGTCGATCTTAGTCTCGGTTTGTAAGCATTCTTTATAATAAACTTTTTAAGAGGAGCTTATTGCTCCTCTTTTTTTTATGGTGATGAAAAAAGAAATAGCAAAAGTTAACGGGCTTCTAGTTAAGTTCTATGGAGTACCGGCGAGGCCTGTTAAGGCACCGGACCCTGTCGATATGCTTATCGCGACAATTCTATCACAAAACACGAACGACAAAAACCCTGTGAGACTAACTAACCTGTAAAAGAAAATTACTCTAAGCATC
>CAWBBX010000106.1:0-5176 GCA_963787005.1 uncultured Bacteroidota bacterium | reverse complement strand
GCAAAGAATTATTATAGAAATTTCTTTACGGTCTCTTCAACTTTATCGAGAGCAATTCCGATCTTGGATGTATCCTTACCTCCTGCGGTAGCAAGATGCGGTCTGCCGCCTCCGCCTCCGCCGACAAGCTTTGCGAGATCTCCAACGATTTTTCCGGCGCTGACTTTCTTCTCTTTTATAAGATCATCGGATACAACACATACAATCCCGACTTTCCCATCGATATCCGCGATTAGAACTCCCACACCGTTCTTTATCTTGTTGCGCATCTCATCACCGAACGACTTAAGTTCATCCATGCTTTCCGCGCTTACCTTCGCCTTATAAACTTCAACCGAATCTACCTTGCCGGGATTTTTGAAAACGTTATCGAGCTGACCCAATTTATCCTTCAGCTTAAACTCGGAAATCTCTTTCTCTAATTTTTTCTTCTCATCCAGAAGCTGCGCGGCTTTTTCTTCCGACTCTTTCAGCTTTTCCATTTGCCCGAGTATGTAGCGCTCAACCCCGGCTCCCGTTACGGCCTCAATTCTTCTTACGCCGCTAGCAATAGATGTTTCGCTGATAATTTTGAAAAGTCCTATCTGCGATGAGTTCTTCACGTGCGTGCCGCCGCAGAACTCCATAGAGAAATCGCCGAACTGCACAACGTTAACGAAGTCGCCGTACTTATCACCGAAAAACATGAGCGCGCCCATCTTCTTCGCCTTATCGAAAGGCACGTTGCGGTGATGCTGAAGTTCTATGTTACGCCTGAGCTGCTCGTTGACCATAGCTTCAATATCGCTGATCTCCTGCTCGCTGAGTTTGGCATAGTGAGTAAAGTCGAATCGCAGGTGATCCGGTCCCACGTATGAACCCGCCTGGTGTACGTGCGTGCCTAATATTTTTCTCAACGCCGCATGCATAAAGTGAGTAGCGGAGTGATTTCTCATTATATCCCACCGCCTGCTTTCGTCTACGCTGGCGATGATCTTTGTACCGGGCGCAAGAATTCCGCCCGATTCATTCTCGACAACGTGGATTGTACTGCCTTCCACCTTTGTTACGTCGACTACGTTAAGAACATCGGAACCTAGGACGAGCTTGCCGAGATCGTCTATTTGTCCGCCTGCCTCAACGTAGAACGGAGTTTTGTTCAGGATGACGAGATCATTACCGTTCTCCTTTTTACTTCCGATTATTTCCGACTCTGACCGCAGCTCTTCGTATCCCGTAAATTCGGTTTTAAGCGGACCGGCAGTCTCAAAAGAAGAAAGATCGTTTACTGAAATGTTGACGGACGCAAACTTATCTTTCGAAGCCTCGCGGCCGCGCCGTTTCTGCGAGTCCATTAATTCGTTGAAGCCTTTTTCATCGATTGTAAAGCCGTGTTCCTTCGCCATTACGTTTGTAAGATCGACCGGGAAATCCGAATGTGTCGTACAATTTAAATACATCCTCACCGGGTATAACTTTAGCGCCGGACTTCGATAATCCTTTTATCAATTCGTCGAACAGTTCTATGCCGCGGTCGAGTGTGGCGTTGAAGCTTTCTTCTTCCGCCTTAATAACTTTTTCAACGTATTTTTGCTTTTCATTGATCTCCGGGAAAACATCTCCCATATTTTCCACGACAACCTTTACGAGCTTGAAGAGGAAAGGCTCTTTCATGTTGAGCTTTCTTCCGTACCTGGCGGCTCTTCTTAAAATCCTGCGCAGAACGTATCCTCTTCCGTCGTTGCCCGGCACAGCGCCGTCTGTTATGGCGAAGGTAAGCGTGCGGATATGATCTGAGATTACGCGCATCGGTATGCAGTCTTCTTCCTTCTCGTATTTTACTCCGGACATTTTTTCTACCGCGTTTATCAAAGGCATAAATACATCGGTATCGTAATTTGAGCTTTTCTTCTGAAGAACGGCGCACACTCTTTCGAATCCCATTCCGGTATCTATATGCTTGGCCGGAAGCTCGTGCAGGGTTCCTTGTTCATCCCTGTTATACTGGATGAAAACCAGGTTCCATATTTCTATGCATTCGGGAACTCCCGCGTTAACGAATTTAGGATTGTCGTAATCGTCGCTTAAGTTGATGTGAATTTCCGAACATGGGCCGCACGGACCGGTTTCGCCCATCTCCCAGAAGTTATCCTTCTCATCGAATTTTAAAATATGGTCGCGCTTGATATCGGTTTCGGATTTCCATAACTCCGAAGCCTCATCGTCTGTGCGGTAAACTGTTGCCCATAGTCTTTCCTTCGGCAGTTTCCAAACTTCGGTAAGCAGCTCCCACGCCCAGCCGATAGCTTCTTTCTTATAATAATCTCCGAACGACCAGTTGCCCAGCATCTCGAAGAAAGTATGATGGTAAGTATCGTTGCCTACCTCCTCGAGATCGTTGTGTTTTCCGCTTACCCTAATACACTTCTGAGTATCCGCCGCGCGGCTGTAATTCCTCTGTCCCGCGCCGAGAAAAACGTCTTTGAACTGGTTCATTCCCGCGTTGGTAAACAACAATGTCGGGTCGTCGAACGGAACCACGGGCGAGCTATGGACTATTCTATGTTCCTTATTTTTAAAGAAATCGAAAAACTGCTGTCTTATTTCCTGAGAGGTCATATCTTCCTTCCGTCTGTGCCGGATTTGTAATATTTGATTATTGTATGAAACTACAAAGATAATAAATTAAAATTTAAGCTTAAATACGCGTGGATAGCATTACAGATAAGGTCAAATTTAGATAGGTTTTTGTATCATCACTAAAACGGTCAAAACCGTTATTATTTACCTTCCGTGTTATTCCCCGCGATAAATCGCGGGGAGAACATCATCTAGTAATAACGCCTGTTGTAGGGGAGGGTCTGAGACCCTCCCCTACGATAGATTCCGTTACCATTCTCCGCCGGATTTATCCGGCGGGCAGTGTCCTTAACCTCCCAAATCTCTAACGGTTTTAACCGTTTGTACCCGGTTCTACAACAAACTCTGTTGGTTTACATACGGAAGGTATGCAGGTAGATTTGTAGCAAAAGTCCAATCCAACCAAACAATCAAATCCCGTTAGGGATGAAACAAAACAATCTCAGTAAATAGATACGAATAAAAGATAACATCCCCTCTCCGTTTAGAAGAGGGGATGAAAAGAAAGGTTGTATTATTTCAACAAAAGCATTTTATGTGAAGATACATAACTACCCGCTTTAAGACGGTACACATATACTCCGCTGGGCAAACCGGAGCCGTCAAATGTAACGGTGTATTCGCCTGCGGTTCGAACCTCATTTACCAAAGTCGCCACCTCTTTCCCGAGGACATCATATACTTTTAACGTAACAAAACCGTCCTTCGGAAGCTGGTATCTAATGGATGTTGAAGGGTTAAAAGGATTGGGATAATTTTGATAAAGTTGGTAAGAAATAGGTTCTCGATCTGTGGATGTAACAGAAGTAATTGTTCCCATTGTATCCCCATCAATGATGCATCCCACTAACACCTTCTGTGGTCCTAAACCAGAAGCGTCATATTTTTCAATTTCACCTATTCCTAACGCAAGAAATTCTGACCATCCTTCAAGATATACTTCTGAATCGTATGGCATATACCCATAATAGATTTCCATTATTGTCGTGGGTTTACCGAAAATAACCCCAGGGTATTTTCTTTTTACGATCGCTTTCAGTCCCCATCTATTCACATTGTCGATGGAATCAACTATCCATGTATCTCCAGAGTCGACTTTCAACTTATAGTAAAGCCAATTGTAACCGTTTGGATTATAAAAGACATTACCTACTGTATCTATTCGATATGAGGCACTAGAATCTGATTGGAAAAATATCAATTTACTTTGATCGGATAATATTGAGTCTTTAACAAGTTTATATCTTTGTTTCCCGGAATTAACTTGGTAATATTCCCATATATTACCAATGGAAGATGGGAAAAAGTTGTACGGATTAATCTCTTGAGAATAAATTGGTACTACTGTGAAAACAATTACAAAAATTATTTTTTTCATCTTCTTTTCCCACTGTAGAGTATTGGAATATTGTATTTTTGTATCTTGAAATGAAGACTGAAATATGAGGATTAGGATATAGTAGAACGACCGGGCGGGAAGTTCCCCCATAGAACACATATATCATAATGCGTTTTTAATCAATCGTCAATAGAAAAATCATTCGATTTGTTTTCAAAAAATAATTATTTGTAATAGTTTACTGTTATCACTATTTGAGCAAAATCATTTTGTTCACAGCAGAATATTTTGAAGTTTTGAATCTATAAATATATATCCCGCCGCTTAAATCGTACCCATTAAATTCTACGCTGTAACTGCCCGGCGACATTTCTTTATTGATCAAAGTCTTTAATTTCTCTTCCGAGGATATCATAAACCTTTAGTGTAACGAAGCCGGCTTCGGGAATATCAAAGTTTATTCTCGTTGAAGGGTTAAACGGATTCGGGTAGTTTTGTGATAAAGTAAATTTTACGGGAATGTCGGTTTTCTCTTTTATTAATCCCGTAACGGTTGTATCTCCGTATACCTTCCCATTAATAACGCAGGCTACCAAGAAATTAGAACCGCTTTCAAAATCTATTACATTTAAAAGTCCGAAATCATCGGACCAGTATTGATATTGTTCCACAAGTCCGCTGTCTGTAATATATAATTCCTTAAACTTTGTCTTATATCCGTTCCATGTAATTGTGCCTGTGTCCGATATACTATAATAAACTATGTTTGGTAATTCATAAGCAAAAATATTTCTCCATGAATCATATATAGAAGCGTTTTTTTTATAATATAATACTAAGGAATCTTTAAATGAGGTTTTGCCATATCTTATATAGAAATTATTAGTATCAATTCTATTGTACTGATAATACTTCCCAAATTCCGGGTGTCCGGGGTGCGAATATTCTATTAAATAGTATGAGCTTGAATCAATAATTACCGTACTATCTAATACTTTGTATGAGAACTTTGTCCCTCCTCCATAATAAGAATATATCCAGTAATTCCCCCGTTGAAGGGGGGCCGGTTCATTTAGGAAATACTGGGGATATATACTAACTTGTGACAATAATATTATTATGAATAAATATTTTTTCATTTTCTTCCCTTAGCATTAAATTTTGTAATGAAAATGAAATTGCTCTAACTGCAATAAAAAACTATCTCGAAATTCACAT
>CAWBBX010000105.1:0-110482 GCA_963787005.1 uncultured Bacteroidota bacterium | reverse complement strand
GAATCAGGGTCTCGGATACTTCCGGCAGTGTGTATTCGATTCCCAGGGCGGCAGCCGCAGCGAACGCAGCGGTCACACCCGGAATAACTTTGTAAGGGATGCCTCGTTTTTGCAGTTCGGCCATTTGTTCGAAAATGGCTCCGTAAAGACTGGGATCACCGGTATGTAACGAACCACCCGCTTGCCGGCTGCATATGCCGTCTCCTCGATTCGTACTGGGAAGCTAAAATTACATACACCAGGAATATGGACAGCGGAATTATTATGATCAGACTTTTGAACATTGTTTCCGCTTCATCTATTTTCCCGCCTATCTTTATCCGGTATCCAATAGGAAGTTTAATTTTATCCAGAACCTTCTTAATTCCGCTTGCCGCGCCGAATAATCCAGCCCTTATAATATTTGCGTGCAGTACCACCGCGCGTTGCTGATCTTCATGCGCTATTGATGAATAACCGCTTCCTCTTTCTACCTTTACAAGCTCCCGGATGGGAATTGCCGGAGATGAAGGATCATTGCTTTTCCTGATGCCGTAGTTCAGTAGTGAACTTACATAGCTTAGACCTCCATTGGAAACATTGCCCTCAGCCGGCAAAACCTTCACCGCAATCTTCTTATCAAAGTCATTGAAGTACGTAACCGTGTTTTTCTGAAATAATCCTGATATTTCATTTAAAATTTTTGAAGGTAGAATACCGTAGGCTTTTACTTTTTCATCATCGAGCTTTATAATTATCTGATCCGTTTCTCCCGCCGATTCGTTCCCAGTCCGACGTCGCTTAGATAATTTATATTCTTCAACTTCGCTTCCGCCATGCCGGCAAGCCGGTAAGCGGTCTTCAGATCCTTCCCGGTAATAAGTATGTCTATGTCGCTCTTACTCGATTGAAGTATCCTTTCAAATGTTGTCGACGGCTTAGTGATGAGAAGGTTCGCGGAATATTCATTAAGTGCGGGAGCAATTTTCTTGAGCTTTTTTCTAAAAATAGCGATCGTGTTTTTAACCTTGTACCCCGATTTCACGCGGCATTCTATGGTTGATTTATTTGTCGATGCATTGATGATCTTAAAATAATCTTCCTTCGAGGAGATACCCACATCGGCGGCAACGTCCTCTATCTGCGGCATATTCAGCAGCAGCGATTTAACCTTCGCCGATACCGAGCTTACCGCGCTTAAAGTTGAAGACGGCGCAGAGTAATTCAACGACAACCTGCTTGATCGATGTCCGGGGCTTCTTCGCTCTTTATTAAAAATGCGAACCGAGCGAGATCAATGTTAATATTACTTTTTATCAGAACGGGCTTCGGGTTATCGACGAACTTCCTAAGAATTGAAAAATACCAGTCTTTCCCTTTTCGTAATATGTTCTGTTGACCGACATATTTTCTTTACGAAGCCGCCGGAAAGATTTTTCTCATCTGAAGAATTTTGTGATTTTATCCGGCGTTTCATTTTAGCGAGAAAGCCCGGTACTAAATTGCTGAGACAAGTAGAGAAGCGAACAGCGAGAACGTCATTGTAAGTCCCATTCAAGGAACAGCTTCTGTGCTATTCCTTTTACAAAAATAACCGGGAGAAAGATAGCTACGTTGGTGAATGTAGCCGCCGAAACGGAAAGATTAATTTCTTTCGATCCGCCGATAACCGCGTCCATTACGGATTTACCCTGCTCTCTTAGTCTAGAAAAGTTCTCGACAATTATAATAGCGTTATCCCCTATCATGCCTATACCGAGCGCGAGTCCGGTTAGAGAGATAATATTGAAGCTTATCCCGAAAAAATACATTAAGATGATCGTTGCGAGAATAGAGAATGGCGTTACCGCTCCCACCAGCAAGGGATATCTCGGATCCCGCAAAAAAGAGGAATAATATCAGCAGCGCAAGAAGAGCTCCGTATACTATTGCCTGTTCTATATCGGAGACGGATTTTTGAATGAACTCCGACTGATCGAAAATGACAGAGATATTTATTCCAGGGTAATCGTTGTTGAGCTGCCCGGCCGCTTCTCTTACTTTTTGGCTTATGTTAATGGTATTGGAGCGAGCGTCTTTTTTTATGTAAATAAGAATGCTTTCCTTGCCGTTAACCCGGGTAAGTCCCTCGCGCTCGGCGAAGACCTGTCTTACCGAAGCTATCTCATTAAGAGGGATGGAATTGCCCTGAACCGACAGCGGGACGGAGGAAATATCGGAAACCGATCTAAATTCTCCTATGGTTCTTAGAGGATACCGGAACACACCTTCATTGATGCTTCCGCCTTCCAGGTTTAGGTTGGAATTCTTAAGCGCATTTTTAATGTCTTCAAAACTTAGACCGAACGACTGCAGTTTTTGCGGGTCGACTTTAACCTCTATCTCCCGATGAAATCCGCCGGACACAACGGCCTGCGAAACCCCGTCGAGCTGCTCGAACCTTTTTTTAATTACTGTTTCTGAAAATTCCTTTAATTGAGCGAGAGAATAATTTCCTGCTTCAGCTCCTTTAACGGAATTAACCGGTATAAAATTTCCGATAAAACTTTTACCGCTGCCGGGATTATCTTCTGCTGAAACCGGATCAGATGCAATGCCGCCGGTAATTTCCGATGAATCCTTCTTACTGAAACCTGTCTGCATACCTTCGGTATGTAAACCGGCCGGCAGATTTACAGCAAGAGTCATAATAGATTCGGTCGAAGGATCAATTTTATAGATGGTGGACCGGCCCGCGTTTTCAGGAAGGGACGACTTTAGCTCATCGAGCTTCTCTCTTAGCTCAAGCATAGTGTAGTTTACATCGGTTCCCCACGCCAGCTTTAATGTTACCAAAGATTGCCCATCTCTAGACACGCTTGAAATTTTGTTTACGCCGTCGACCGTAGAAGTAATAGATTCTATCGGTTGAGTAACAGATTTTTCAACTTCCGCGGCGGAAGCATTTGAGTAGTCGGTTTCTATAAACAGTTCCGGTATTTGAATCGAAGGAAGGAAATTTACACCGATACGGGTAAACGCAATTATCCCCAGTAATGCAATGCCGAGAAAAAACATTGCGGTTGTAACGGGGCGGGAAACAGATGTTGTGGTAAGTGACAAAAATTAATTGCCTTTGAATTTAAAATAATACTATCATTAGATAAAATTGTAATGCTTCAGATGGGAAATGGAATTTCGTAAATTACTAACAATGTAAAATATGAGAGGTTCCATGAACCAGAGAAAGCATTACATTTCAATCTTCAGATAATTATTAGACCAAAGTAAATTGCAATTTAATATTATTAGGATTCTATAAAGAAAACCATTTTTTCTACCTAATAATGGCCCATTCATTTTTTTCTTAATTTAATATTTTATTGAGGTTACAAGAATACACTCTTGGTTGCGAATAAAAATTAAAGAAGTGAACATTTATAAATATTTCCTTCTGTTCCTAAAACAAATAATTTATCATCATGAATACGTGCTATGTCTAGTGGGAAAAATCTATTCTTATCAGAATAAAAATGGACTATCCCTTTGGGATAATAAGATTTATCTTCAACTAAATAAGGCTGTGGGCGCAAGCCAAGGCATTCTTTCATGCGGTCAAGCTAACGCCTATGCAGGAAGAGATTGCCGGGCCGATTCTGGAAGAGGTGCGCCAGCGCCTGAACTTTCTCGATGCCGTGGGCCTGGAATATCTGACACTGGACCGGCTGGCTTCGACGCTCTCCGGCGGCGAGGCTCAGCGAATTCAGCTCGCCACTTCGCTCGGATCGCGGTTGGTTGGCGCACTCTACGTTCTCGACGAGCCTTCTATTGGGCTGCACACGCGTGACACGGCGCGGTTGATTCACATCCTCGAGGAACTGCGCGACCTGGGCAATACCATCCTGGTGGTCGAGCACGATGCCGATATCCTGCGCGCAGCCGACCACCTGCTCGACCTTGGACCGGGCGCAGGCGAATTCGGCGAGCAAGCTTGCTGGCCGAATTCGCCTGCGCCCGGTCCGAGGTCGAGCAGGTGGTCGGCTGCGCGCAGGATATCGACATCGTGCTCGACCACCAGGATGGTATTGCCCAGGTCGCGCAGTTCCTTGCGAATGGTAATCAACCGCGCCACGCACAAATCAGAAGGCTGGTCGAATACGTAGAGTGTGCCAACCAACCGCGATCCGGGCGAAGTGGCGGCTGAATTCGCTGAGCCTCGCCGCCGGAGAGCGTCGAAGCCAGCCGGTCCAGTGTCAGATATTCCAGGCCCACGGCATCGAGAAAATTCAGGCGCTGGCGCACCTCTTCCAGAATCGGCCCGGCAATCTATATTTTGCATAGCGAGTTGAGCTTGACCGCATGAAAAAAATGCCTTGGCTTGCGCCCCACAGCCTTATTTAGTTGAAGATAAATCTTATTATCCCAAAGGGATAGTCCATTTTTATTCTGATAAGAATAGATTTTTCCCACTAGACATAGCACGTATTCATGATGATAAATTATTTGTTTTAGGAAACAGAAGGAAATATTTATAAATGTTCACTTCTTTAATTTTTATTCGCAACCAAGAGTGTATTCTTGTAACCTCAATAAAATATTAAATTAAGAAAAAAATGAATGGGCCATTATTAGGTAGAAAAAATGGTTTTCTTTATAGAATCCTAATAATATTAAATTGCAATTTACTTTGGTCTAATAATTATCTAAGATTGAAATGTAATGCTTTCTCTGGTTCATGGAACCTCTCATATTTTACATTGTTCGTAATTTACGAAATTCCATTTCCCATCTGAAGCATTACAATTTTATCTAATGATAGTATCATTTTAAGAAATTCAAAGGCAATTAAATTTTGTCCCTTACTACTTCATCCGTTTCCCGCCCCGTTACAACCGCAATGTTTTTCCTAGGCATTGCCTTACTCGGAATAATAGCGTTTACCCGTATCGGTGTAAATTTCCTTCCTTCGATTCAAATACCGGAACTGTTTATAGAAACCGACTACTCAAATGCTTCCGCCGCGGAAGTTGAAAAATCCGTTACTAAAGCCTATAGAATCTATCACTTCTATCGTAGACGGTGTGAGTAAAGTATCCAGTGTATCAAGAGACGGGCAATCGCTTGTTACTTTAAAGCTCGCATGGGGAACCGATGTAAACAACGCTATGCTCTAGCTAAGAGAAAAGCTCGATGAGCTCAAATAGTCCCTTCTTGAAAACGCGGGCCGGTCCACCATCTATAAAATTGATCCCTCGACAGAATCTATTATGACTCTTGCTGTAAATCTACCGGCCGGTTTACATACCGAAGGTATGCAGACAGGTTTCAGTAAGAAGGATTCATCGGAAATTACCGGCGGCATTGCATCTGATCCGGTTTCAGCAGAAGATAATCCCGGCAGCGGTGAAAGTTTTATCGGAAATTTTATACCGGTTAATTCCGTTAAAGGAGCTGAAGCAGGAAATTATTCTCTCGCTCAATTAAAGGAATTTTCAGAAACAGTAATTAAAAAAAGGTTCGAGCAGCTCGACGGAGTTTCGCAGGCCGTTGTATCCGGCGGATTTCATCGGGAGATAGAGGTTAAAGTCGACCCGCAAAAACTGCAGTCGTTCGGTCTAAGTTTTGAAGACATTAAAAATGCGCTTAAGAATTCCAACCTAAACCTGGAAGGCGGAAGCATCAATGAAGGTGTGTTCCGGTACCTCTAAGAACCATAGGAGAATTTAGATCGGTTTCCGATATTTCCTCCGTCCCGCTGTCGGTTCCAGGCAATTCCATCCCTCTTAATGAGATAGCTTCGGTAAGACAGGTCTTCGCAGAGCGCGAGGGAAAGACCCGGGTTAACGGCAAGGAAAGCATTCTTATTTACATAAAAAAAGACGCTCGCTCCAATACCATTAACATAAGCCAAAAAGTAAGAGAAGCGGCCGGGCAGCTCAACAACGATTACCCTGGAATAAATATCTCTGTCATTTTCGATCAGTCGGAGTTCATTCAAAAATCCGTCTCCGATATAGAACAGGCAATAGTATACGGAGCTCTTCTTGCGCTGCTGATATTATTCCTCTTTTTGCGGGATCCGAGATATCCCCTGCTGGTGGGAGCGGTAACGCCATTCTCTATTCTCGCAACGATCATCTTAATGTATTTTTTCGGGATAAGCTTCAATATTATCTCTCTAACCGGACTCGCGCTCGGTATAGGCATGATAGGGGATAACGCTATTATAATTGTCGAGAACTTTTCTAGACTAAGAGAGCAGGGTAAATCCGTAATGGACGCGGTTATCGGCGGATCGAAAGAAATTAATCTTTCCGTTTCGGCGGCTACATTCACCAACGTAGCTATCTTTCTCCCGGTTATTTTTGTAAAAGGAATAGCACAGAAGCTGTTCCTTGATATGGGACTTACAATGACGTTCTCGCTGCTCGCTTCTCTACTTGTCTCAGTAACTTTAGTACCGGGCTTTCTCGCTAAAATGAAACGCCGGATAAAATCACAAAATTCTTCAGATGAGAAAAATCTTTCCGGCGGCTTCGTAAAGAAAATATTGTCGGTTAACAGAACATATTACGAAAAGGGAAAGACTGCGTATCTTTCAATTCTTAGGAAGTTCGTCGATAACCCGAAGCCCGTTCTGATAGGAACAGTAATATTAACATTGATCTCGCTCGGTTCCGCATTTTTAATAAAGAGCGAAGAAGCCCCGGACATCGATCAAAGCAGGTTTGTCGTTGAATTAACTCTGCCGCCGTCTTCAACTTTAAGCGCGGTAAGCTCGGTATCGGCGAAGGTTGAATCGCTGCTGCTGAATATGCCGCAGATAGAGGACGTTGCCGCCGATGTGGGTATCTCCTCGAAGGAAGATTATTTTAAGATCATCAATGCATCGACAAATAAATCAACCATAGAATGCCGCGTGAAATCGGGGTACAAGGTTAAAAACACGATCGCTATTTTTAGAAAAAAGCTCAAGAAAATTGCTCCCGCACTTAATGAATATTCCGCGAACCTTCTCATCACTAAGCCGTCGACAACATTTGAAAGGATACTTCAATCGAGTAAGAGCGACATAGACATACTTATTACCGGGAAGGATCTGAAGACCGCTTACCGGCTTGCCGGCATGGCGGAAGCGAAGTTGAAGAATATAAATTATCTAAGCGACGTCGGACTGGGGAACGAATCGGCGGGACAAACGGATCAGATAATTATAAAGCTCGATGATGAAAAAGTAAAAGCCTACGGTATTCTACCTTCAAAAATTTTAAATGAAATATCAGGATTATTTCAGAAAAACACGGTTACGTACTTCAATGACTTTGATAAGAAGATTGCGGTGAAGGTTTTGCCGGCTGAGGGCAATGTTTCCAATGGAGGTCTAAGCTATGTAAGTTCACTACTGAACTACGGCATCAGGAAAAGCAATGATCCTTCATCTCCGGCAATTCCCATCCGGGAGCTTGTAAAGGTAGAAAGAGGAAGCGGTTATTCATCAATAGCGCATGAAGATCAGCAACGCGCGGTGGTACTGCACGCAAATATTATAGGGGCTGGATTATTCGGCGCGGCAAGCGGAATTAAGAAGGTTCTGGATAAAATTAAACTTCCTATTGGATACCGGATAAAGATAGGCGGGAAAATAGATGAAGCGGAAACAATGTTCAAAAGTCTGATCATAATAATTCTGCTGTCCATATTCCTGGTGTATGTAATTTTAGCTTCCCAGTACGAATCGATACTCTACCCTCTGGTGATATTAACTACTAGTCCGCTCGCGCTGGTCGGATCTTTTATCGTAATGTTCTTGTTCGGTCAGAGCTACAATCTGATGTCTATTGTGGGGATAATAATAATGCTCGGAGCGATAGACAACGATGCGGTAATAGCAGTGGATATGATAACATCCAACAGGCGCAGCGGGATACCGCTGAAGGATGCGATTGTAGACGGCATGAGGAAGAGGTTCAGGCCGATAGTGATGACGACTTTGACTACTATAATAGGGATGATACCGTTAATATTAGGTTTCGGCGGAGGACTCGAATTAGCGGCGGCTATTAGCTATCCTATTATCGGAGGGCTGATTGGATCGACAATATTTACGCTGTTTCTGATCCCTGTGTTATATAAATATTTTGATAGAATTACATTCAAGCGTAAAAATCATTTGGTTATGCATGAATAGATTGTTTGGTTTTCAACACGAGATGATTTAGATAGAATTAATTATTTATATCAATCCTCTACGAGGATTTGGTTATTTAGGGTTTGTATAATTGCTACCAAAATGTTGCCTCTACGAGGCAAGGATACGGCGTTTATAATTTACGCCGGGGAATATGATTATTTTCAACCGCATATAATAACATTTAAAAATCCAGACCATCGTAGATGGTCAATTATGGTAGAAATGAAAATCCCGATATGGATTTGATCTTCGTAGATGATCAATAATATATATATTCCAGGTCAATCCTCTGCGAGGAAAAGATTAATGTTTGAAAGATCATGCTGCGTGATTGTATAAATTTTTATCGATTAAAATTGTAATTTAATTTTTCGACCACGGTATACGGTTGAATATGGTAAAAAGATCGATTACGAACACACACATAATTAATTTATAAATATTCCCAACCGTCGTAGACGGTCAATTATGGTAGAAAGAATGAGCCTTAAATAAATTTGATCCTCGTAGAGGATCGATAATTTGCCAATAATACATATCAATCCTCTACGAGGATTGGGATGTTAGGGCTTTTATATAATTGCTACCAAAATGCTGCCTCTACGAGGCAAGGAAGATAGAATAAGGAGTTGTCGATAATATTAAAGGAATAAAAACAGAATAAAGATTTGAATACAAATTAATGTTGACGATCGTTTTAGACGGTTTATTATGGTAGTAGATCAATCGATTACGAAAACGCACAAATTAATTTATAAATATTTCCGACCGTCGTAGACGGTCAATTATGGTAGCAATCATGTGAACCCTAAATAAATTGGATCCTCGTAGAGGATCGATAATTTGCCAATAATACATATCAATCCTCTACGAGGATTGGGATGTTAGGGCTTTTATATAATTGCTACCAAAATGTTGCCTCTACGAGGCAAGGAAGATAGAATAAGGAGTTGTCGATAATATTAAAGGAATAAAAACAGAATAAAGATTTGAATACAAATTAATGTTGACGATCGTTTTAGACGGTTTATTATGGTAGTAGATCAATCGATTACGAAAACGCACAAATTAATTTATAAATATTCCCAACCGTCGTAGACGGTCAATTATGGTAGAAAGAATGAGCCTTAAATAAATTTGATCCTCGTAGAGGATCGATAAATTGCCAATAATACATATCAATCCTCTACGAGGATTGGGATGTTAGGGCTTTTATATAATTGCTACCAAAATGTTGCCTCTACGAGGCAAGGAAGATAGAATAAGGAGTTGTCGATAATATTAAAGGAATAAAAACAGAATAAAGATTTGAATACAAATTAATGTTGACGATCATTTTAGACGGTTTATTATGGTAGTAGATCAATCGATTACGAAAACGCACAAATTAATTTATAAATATTTCCGACCGTCGTAGACGGTCAATTATGGTAGCAATCATGTGAACCCTAAATAAATTGGATCCTCGTAGAGGATCGATAGAGGAGAATAATTTGAAGCCGGGAACATTTACGCAGATATATATCCATTTAATATTTGCCGTTAAATATAGGAACAGATTATTAAATGAGGAGATAAGACCGAAAGTCTTTAAATATATAAGCAAAATAATTACCAATAGAAATCATAAATCATATATCGTAAACGGCGCATCGGATCATATACATATTTTAATCGGGTACAATCCCAACGATAAAATTCCGGATCTTGTAGGCAATATTAAAAGAAGCTCATCAACGTTTATAAACGAGAAGAAACTTTTACCCGGAACATTTCACTGGCAGGACGGCTACGGCGCGTTCTCATACAGCAAATCGCAAGTGAACCAAGTTTTCAATTACATTAAAAATCAAGAAAAACATCACAAGAGAAAGACTTTTAAAGGAGAATACACTGAATTGCTGGACAAGCTTGGTATTGAATACAATAAAAAATACTTGTTCGAATTTTTTGAAAAATAAAAAATGAAATCATTTTTAAAACGGCCCGTAACAGTACTGATGTTCCATATGATGCTCTCGGCACTTGCCGTTTTCGCACTGATGCATCTTTCCGTAGAACTAACTCCGCAGATCGATTTCCCCCGTCTTTCCGTGGTAACAAACTGGGGACAGGCGTCCAGCGAGATGGTTGTTAGGAATATAACTCTAACCATAGAAGAAACTGCAGCTTCTATTCGGGGGGTTAAAAATGTTTCGTCCAATTCTTATGAAGGAAGGTCAGTAGTAAATATGGATCTGGATAAGGACGCCGATGTAAACTTTGCAAGGCTCGAATTAATGGAAAAGCTCTCCGCGATAAAAGAAGACCTGCCTAAAGGCGCTTCCTTCCCGGTTATTCAAAAATATGTACCTGACGATTTCAGCTCACTGCAGGGATTTATGAGCTATAATCTCTTCGGCGGAATGAGCCTGTCACAAATTCAAAAATACGCTGAAGAAAACGTTAAGCCCGCTTTGCTGGGAGTAGCCGGGGTCGGTGCTGTGAAGATATTGGGTGGGGCCGGGAGGCAGTTATATATTCTATTAGATCGAGAAGAAATGCAAAGTCTCGGAATTAATCTCACGGATATTTCAACGGCTATTTCCGAAAGTACAAATCAAAAAACACTCGGCAGTATAAATGTAAATAATAAAAAATATTTTATACTGACAGGCGGAAAGATCAGCTCAGTTGCCAAACTCAGAGATTTAAATATATTTACCGGTAATCATTTAACCGTGAAGCTCGGAAGCATCTCACAAATTGTCGACTCTCTAGCAACTCCTTTGACCTATGTCCGAATAAACGGCAAACCTTCGGTAACACTTGAGATTGACCGGGAACCCGGAACAAATATGCTCGACCTGGCTTCTGCCGTTGAAAATAAAATCTTACAAATAGGCCGGCAGCTTCCTTCGTCTCTTGTTATAACAAAAATCTTCGATAAAAGCGAGGATATGAGGAATGAATTGACAGAGTTATCCGATAAGGCAATCCTTTCGATCATTGTAATCTTCCTGGTTGTGCTTTTATTTTTTAGAAAGATATATCATTCTTTTATTATAGTATCGTCAGTGGTCTTCTCTCTTGCCGGAGGAATTATATTCTTATCGCTGAGCGGCATCGGGCTGAACGTACTAACCTTGGCGGCGCTTGCCTTGTCGCTGGGTATAGTAATAGATAATAATGTAGTAGTGGTGGAAAATATTGTGCGTTATTTTGAAGTGCGCACTTCCGGTGCGGAAACCGGGAAGAATTTAGTGAATGTTATCGGGGATTCTCTATCGGAGATAAAGCTTCCGCTCATTGCGGCAACATTTACGACTGTCGGTGCTTTAATCCCCGTTTTTTTTCTGCCTGCTGATTTAAAACCTTACTTCCTGCAGTTTGCCGAAACCGCCGCAGTAGTTGTTTTATTTTCTTTGTTGATTGCCTTTATGTTTGTTCCTGTATCGCTGCTGGTATTTTATAAAATTAGAAAATACAAAATCCCGCACCGTGCAGGAGGCTTTTCTTCATTTACAAAAAAGATTTACGTTACAATGGTTACGTGGACAGTGAAGTACAAAAAGACGACTCTTGTAATTGCTCTATGGCTGGTCGGGATTCCGTTATGGCTGCTTCCTTCGAACATCGATACTTCTTCCGGCCTTGCTAAAAGCTCAACGGTTATCAATGCTTTAGCAGAATTTTATAACACAATCTTCGGAAGCGATTTCTATCTAGAAATAAAACCGTATATAGATTACGGACTGGGCGGCACTTCGCAACTATTTTTTCAGCACGTCTATAAAGGCGAATTGTGGAATTACGGGAACGAGACATACCTGGTATTTTCCATTCGCACCCCCCAGGGCACTCCGCCTGCGCAGATAAATAAATTCACCAGGCAGGTCGAGAAGATGATTTTACCGGACGATAAAAAAATAAAAAGTATTACAACAAGAGTTAATTCCCAGTACGCAAGCATAAAGGTCAGCTTTTCTGATTCCGTATCCAACACCGCGGTTCCTTTTATAATCAAGAATAGATTAACAAGCATTGCGGCAAGGACGGGCGGCTTTACCGTTAGTGTTGCGGGATTCGGGCAGGGATATTATTCCGGCGGGGAAATGTCGCCGAGTTTCCAAATCGAAGTGCTGGGATACAATTACAATTCTGTTCGGAACATTTCCCGGGAACTAAGCGAAAGGCTTAAACAGAGTCCCAGGGTCGATAACATCCAGATCGACCGGCTGCCGTGGGAGTCGCAGGATTACCAGGTTACGGCAGTGATTAACCGGCAGAGCCTGAATAAATTTGGAGCAAATATATCGGAATTCGAGCAGAGGTTTTTGCCTAATGTATCAGCGAATCTGTCTAGTATGTTGGTATCCGTGAAAGATGATCCCGTTAGGACGGTGGTTAAATACAGCGATTACAACAATGCCTCTTTCTCGGAACTTCCGAAGAAAGAGATCGTTCTTAATTCGAAGAGATCGCGCGTTGGGGAATTTGTTAGTTTAAAATTAGAACCCGTTATGCCTGTTGTAAAGAGAGACAATCAGCAGTACTCGCGTTACGTTACGTTTGACTTTAAAGGTCCTTATAGGTTCGGCAATGATTTTACGAACGAGGTTATAAAATCAGTTAACCTTCCTCCGGGGTATGAAATAAAAAGACAGAATTTTTTCTTTATGTTCGGTGAAAAGCAAACTTTTCCCCTTGTTTTGCTGGGACTGCTCTCTGTACTAATCGTTTTCATGGTTACCGCATCCTTGTACGAATCCTATAAAAAACCCTTTATAATTATATTATCCGTGCCTATGTCTTTAATCGGATTATTCGTTATAATTTATTTAGCAGATGCGAATTTCGGAAGAGGCGGTTATGCTTCCATTCTTTTCCTCGTCGGTATAGCCGTTAATAACGGTATTCTGCTTGTAGACAGGATAGCGCATGGGGATACGGTTTCCGGATTAAACGACAACAATCACAGGGCAAAAATGATTGCCGAATACGCTTCACAAAGACTCCGCCCGATATTGATGACGGCTTTAATAACTACCGCCGGCTTCCTTCCCTTCGTTATAAACGCTGATATATACTCGTTCTGGTACACGTTCTCACTCGGAATTATAGGCGGAATAACCGTATCTACCTTTATGATACTGCTCATAATGCCGGCGCTTTATGAATTAATTTCCGGGCGCAGAGAACTGAAAGGAAGAAAATAAAAGATTAAATATTTAATATGAAAAGCAGGATTATGAAAAAGCGAAAAATATTCTTCGTTACGGGAATCGTGCTGATTGTTTTCATAGCTATTATTGCAGGGTCGGTTTTAAAAACAACAGGCGGAAATGATGAGAACAAAAGCGGATCACATGATGTATCAATTTCGGGAAATAATGAGATCGAATTCCCTGTTAAAGCCGCTGTCGTTAGAAAGGGAAATTTGATAGTATGGATAAACACAAGCGGGTATGCATACCCGGTACGGGAATACGAAATCGAACCGAAGATATCCGGACTTGTTACCGAATTGAATTCATTCAACGGTAAGCTGGTAAAGAAGGGCGACCTATTATTTAAGCTGAACAACGCCCAGTATAAACTAGATGTAAGTCAGGCCAAAAGCGAACTTATCAAATCTCAAATAGAATATGAACTGCAAAAAGCAAACTCCGAAGTCGGCAGCGGAGGTCTTTCTAAGTACAGGCTCCAACTTGACAGTATAAAAGTTATTTATGAACGGGCTAAAGAATCGTATAATAAAAATAAAATATCGTATGAGGATTACAGCAGGATAGAGAGAGACTACGAGACTTTGAAAACCATCGCTACCTTGAACAGGGAAGACGTAGTCGCCAGCAGGAGCGGTCTGACGAACGCCGCTACAAATTACAAGAAAGCAGAACTGAATATGAGCCATACTAAGTATGAAGCGCCAATTTCCGGATTGGTTGCCGACTGTAATATCTCAAAAGGCAGCTATTTGAACATTGGCGAGTCCAGCCTAAAAGTAATCGACATATCTTCCATAAAAATTCGTTGCGAGGTAACCGAATCCGACCTCGTTAAAATTACTACGGATGAGCCCGTTGAAGCGGAGTTTGTTGCACTGCCGGGCAAAAAGTTCAAAGGGAAAGTAATCGAAGTCAATCCATCGGTAGATCTTACTAAAAGAACGGCATTAATAACAGTGCTGCTGAATAATCCCGGGCTTCATAATAAAGCCCGGGATGTTTGCTTCGGTTAAGATAGGAACCCAAAATTATTCCGATAGAATCATAATTCCGCACACGGCTCTTCTTGCAAGAGAGAACAGAACATTGGTGTTTACCGTCGATAAAGGAATAGCTCAATGGAAATACGTTACATTAGGAAACAGCAACGAGCGGTATTATGAGATTAAGAGCGGTCTGAGCGCCGGCGATACTTTGATCATTGGCGGAAATTATAATTTAGCGCATCAATCGCGAGTAAAAATCACATCAATATTACAGTACTAATTTTTTAACACCGCTTGTATTTTTTCCCCCGCCCATTTATTAAATTCTGTTACTCTCTCTATCAGTGATACTTCCTATTTTGTATCGGGAAAAGTTCCGAATAAAAAGTCAGAAATAAAACTGCACAAAGAAACAGGGACTAAGACTACTAAAACCAAAAAAAACTAATCTATGAGAATGATATATAGGGACGGAATTACCAGGGTTGAGTTTCAATTCTACAAAATAGATTTGAATAAAAGCAGGATTACCGTTCAGTACAATATATTAAATAATTCATCCGAAGCTGAGGAGATGAAAACTTACCGGTCTGAGAAACTTGATGCACTTAAGCGTACGGCTGGACCCGGATCATAATTGTCTGGAATATTCGGCCTCATTTATTAACTTTGTTACGTAATAATTCGAAAGGCGGACAGATGAGCAGAAAGAGTATACTTTTTCTCATTATTGTTTTGTATTTCTTTGCCGGCACTTTAAGCGTTTTTTCACAGCTTAGGGTGACGAACGATAAAGTTGTCGTCGGTACTACTCATACCATTCATTCAGAAATCTTAAACGAGAACCGTCCTTACCTTGTTTATCTTCCGCCCGGATATGAAACTTCTCTTAATAAATATTCCGTTATGTATCTGCTCGACGGCCGGGAACACTTTCTTCACACGTCAGGTATAGTAGAGTTTTTATCAAGGCTGGGCGTAATGCCGCAGATGATTATAGTAGCGATTCCAAATACAAAGGACCGTACTCATGATCTGACACCGCCGTTGTCCGATTCTTCGGCCAATTTTCCCACGGCCGGCGGAGCGGATAAGTTTCTCAGCTTTATAGGCGATGAATTGATGCCGCTGATAAATAAAACATACCGCACAATACCGTATAATATTCTTGCAGGACATTCTTTCGGAGGATTGTTCGTAGTGAATGCTCTGGTGAAGAGAGCTGACTTATTCAATTCATATATCAGTATCAGCCCCAGTCTGTGGTGGGATAACGGATCTTACGTGAAAAGCACGGAAAAATATCTTGAGGAAAACCCTTCCGTTAAAAAGAGTATATACTTTACCGTAGGCGCGGAAGAACCGCAGCGGATGCACGCTCCGTTGGAACAACTGGTTGATTTTTTGAAGAAAAATGCCCCGGAGAATTTTAAATGGGATTATAAAAATCTTCCGAATGATGATCACGGGCTTACGCCGCACGAAAGTATTTTTTACGGACTTAGATTTATCTTTTCGGATTGGAGACTTCCCGCCGACCTTACATCCCTCGGGTTGAAAGGGATGCAGGAGCGTTTTAGGAAATTGTCGGAGGAGTTAAACGTTAAGCTGGATGTTCCCGAACGCGACATCAATATTCTAGGATACCAGCTTTTAAATCAAAAGAAAGTGAAAGAAGCAATAGATGTTTTTAAATACAATGTTGAAAAATTTCCCGGCTCGGCGAACGTTTACGATAGCCTTGGCGACGGACTTGAAGCAGACGGACAACTTGTACTTGCCAGGCAGAATTGTGAAACTGCCGTAAAGAAAGGTGCGGAAACCAACGATCCGAATCTTAATTTATATAAAGATCACCTTGAAAAATTGAATAAAAAGATACATGAAGGAGAATAATAAAAAATTTAAAGCGGAAAACATTCCGCTGCTGCAATTTGATAAAAACAGAAAATCGCTCATAGAGCCACATCTCTTCTTTAAGCGTTATTCGAAAATACCGTCTAGATGCGTTTTAACATTTTTCCAGGATGTAATAGACAATCTGGTTAAATCGGAAAAGGCGGTTAAGATCGCCTCGCTATCATCGGAGATAGGAGAACACCCTGTTTACAGATTTAAACACAAGAATAAATCGTTTACGCTTTTTCATCCGGGAGTTGGGGCTCCCCTGGCGGCGGCGCTGCTCGAAGAGCTCATCGCTATGGGATGCAGTAAGTTTATAGTGTGCGGAGGAGCCGGAGTGCTCGATAAGAATATAGCGCAGGGAAACCTTATAGTGCCTTTCTCCGCGGTGAGGGATGAAGGCACGTCATATCACTACCTGCCGCCTTCAAGAGAAGTAACCGCTTCATCCCCGGCAGTTGATGCAATAAAGAAGATACTGCTTAAACATAAGATTGAATATATCATTACTAAAACATGGACAACAGACGGAATTTACAGGGAAACTAGAGGCAAGGTTAAGCGCCGAAGATCTGAAGGCTGCCTTGCGGTGGAGATGGAAGCCGCTGCTTTATTTGCGGTAGCTAAATTCAGGAAGGTTAAACTAGGACAAATTTTATACGGCGGCGATAACCTGGACGCGGATGTATGGGAAGATCGCGACTGGCCAAACAACTGGTCGGTTAGAGAAAAGCTTATTTATTTATCCGCCGAAGCGTGTGCACTTATTTAGCCTGCTTAATTCATATTTTATTAAAATATCTTTTGATTAAATTATTTTTGCAGTGCTGGTAATAATTACTTAATTTAATTTCTAAAATCAAATCATACCAACAATATGAATGAAGCCTGATGGACCGTCGAAATTCATTCTTATCTTATTCTGCTTTAAAATTAGTCAATAAAATTTCATGCGAACCGCCCCGTTTTACCGATCAACTATTTAATCAAGCAAATTTGTTTTTATACATAGGGAAAAATTTACCCGAAGAACGGGATATGCGAAGGGATTTATCATCATTTGAAATTTGACCCGGAAATTAAAAGCACTTTATTATAATAGGGGTGGGGGAAGCCGGAAATGTCCGAGAACTCTAGGAAGTATTTTTATTTTTGTTCTGTTATAATTGTAATCTTTCTTTACGGTTTCGTTTTGCACGCCCGGACCGGGGGAAAAACTAAGTTATTCGGGAGAGTTACCGATAAAAGTTCAAGGGAGCCTATCCCATACGTAAATGTCTTTCTGAACAGCACTACAATGGGGGCTGCCACGGATTTAAACGGTAAATTTGAGATCGACGATGTACCCGACGGCTCGTTCATTTTGATAGTGTCGCACATCGGGTATAAACTAAAATCAAAATCCGTGAATGTTTATCAATCGAGTTCGGTAGAATTAAATATAGAATTGGAACCGAAAATTCTACAGACCAAGGAAATTAATGTTACCGCCTCAAATCCGGAAGAATGGCATGATCAGCTGAAAGTTTTTAAAAGGGAATTTATAGGAGACGGTGATTTTTCGGAAGAATGTAAAATATTAAATCCGGAGGTTATCAACTTCAAAAGCGGCCCGGATTCCGGCGAATTGACGGCTTCTTCCGACAGTGTTTTAAGGATCGAGAACGACGCAATGGGATACAGGCTCGACATCATCCTGAATAAATTTGATTTTAATACCGGACGCAACAGGATTCAATATATTGTATATCCGCGTTTTCATACAATGAAGCCGAAGTCAAAAGCTGATTCGGTAAGATGGGCGGAAAACAGGCTAGATAGTTATTCGGGTTCATTCAGAAACTTTATATCCGCCGTTTATAATAGTAAGGTAGAAGAGGAGGGCTTTTCTTTATTCTCCGGTGAATTTCAGGCGCTCGTTGACGGTTACGGGAAATATGTTTCGCCCGATAAATTGATTGTTATATCCGAAGTTTCATCTTCTTTGAAAAGATTTTATATCGATAAATGTTATAAAATTAAATACAGGGAATATCTGAAATCTTTCAGTATAATGTGCCCTGTAAAAAATTATGCTTTAATTGACAGGTGGGGGAACGTTGTAAATCCGATTGCCGTAGAGACGGCGGGGGATTGGACAAGAGATAGGATTTCGAATCTGCTGCCTGATAATTATGAACCAGGCGGTACAAAATAAAATTAAAAAAATTTTCAGATGTTCTTAAGATTTTTAAGTATCCTTATACTAAAATAAAGAAGGTGTAATGGCCAAATACCAGAAAATAGGCTTATACGCCGGGCTGGTTCTATTTGCAGGTATATTAATTTTCGGAAACTTAGATCCTTCAAACCCTGCTGTTACCAGGATGGCGGCAGTTGCCGCGCTGATGGCTGTTTGGTGGGTCACTGAAGCTATTCCGCTCGCCGCTACATCTCTAATACCGCTTGTCCTTTTTCCGTTTATGGGAATTTTGAAAGGGGAGGAGATTGCCTCCTCTTATATTAATTCTGTTATATTTCTTTTCCTCGGCGGATTTCTCCTTGCGATTGCAATGGAGAACTGGGGACTCCATAAACGGATCGCGTTGAAAATTATCACCTTATTCGGCGGGAGCCCTGCCTCAATTGTAATCGGCTTTATGGCTGCGGGAGCTTTCTTATCAATGTGGATTTCCAATACCGCTACTGCGGTTATGATGCTGCCGATCGGTCTTGCAATAATTGGAAAAATGGAAAGCGAATTTGGAGAGCAGAAAACTCAAAATTTTTCCAAAGCATTAATGTTGGGCATTGCTTACGCTTGCACTATCGGCGGTATAGGCACTTTAATTGGTACCCCGCCCAATCTTGCATTTGCGAGGATACTTCATATAATTTTTCCGAAAGCTCCCGAAATCTCCTTCGGCTCATGGATGCTGCTGGGTTTACCAATCGCGTTTATTATGCTGGCTATAGTGGCTTTCGTGTTGATAAAAGTTTATTTCAAATTAGGTGACGATCTCGTTATAGAAAAAGACTTTATTTATAATGAGTATAAAAAGCTGGGTGCCGTAACTTTCGAAGAAAAATCCGTCGGGATCATTTTTGTCGTAACAGCCTTGTTGTGGATATTCAGAGGCGATTTGAATTTCGGAATTGTGAAGATCTACGGATGGTCTAACTTGCTTTCCGTGCCTGGATACATAAATGACGGTACTGTTGCAATTTCGATGGCACTTCTGCTTTTTCTATTACCCTCAAAAGAAGGCGGGTTTTCCGGAAGACGAATACTCGGTGCACATGCATTTAATAAAGTTCCGTGGGGCATCATACTTCTTTTCGGCGGAGGTTTCGCTCTGGCAAAGGGGTTTACCTCATCGGGTCTATCCGATCTTATAGGTAATCAATTTCACGGCATGAGGGCACTATCGCCCATATTTATCGTGCTTATGGTCGCAACCGTTATTAATTTTCTAACGGAGCTGACATCCAATACTGCTACTTCTCAGATGATTTTGCCTATTATGGCCTCTGTATCGGTAGCCATAGGTTTGAATCCGCTATTACTGATGATTACCGCAACGCTTTCGTCGTCCATGGCATTTATGCTGCCGGTAGCGACGCCTCCCAATACTATAATCCTAGCGTCCAACAAGCTTAGAATTATTGATATGGTAAAGGCCGGATTTTTGTTCAATATTTCCAGTATATTGCTAGTAAGTCTACTTGTTTATCTTTTGGGCTCGGTGATATTCGGTCTGGATATTTTCCCTTCATGGGCGCTGGCTCAATAGATTGCCTTAAATCACCTCGGCGCGTCGCATAAGTCATTTTATTTGAATTACAAGTTAATCGAGAGACTTAGCTTGACCGGTTAATGGTTTTATAATTAAATTTGAACGGAAGTTAATTCAAAATATTTCGTATCGGCTTTCCGGTCAGGGAATTACTGATAAACATTTAATATTAAAAGTGAATAGATGATCATTTACAGTATTACCACTAGTGTTAAAAACGAACATTTGGATGAATGGCTCGAATGGATGAATGGTGAGCACATTCCGAATATAATGAAGACAGGTTACTTTGATAGATTCAAGATCTATAAAGTTAGGGTGCCTACCACCAACAGTGAAGAAACTACCTATATTATAAACTACGAATGTGAATCTTTAGATAAATATAGGGAGTATGCCGACACCGAAGCGGCGAGACTTAGAGCAAATTATGCAGCCAAATTTTCGGGAATTGCAAAAACAGCCCGTACTGTGATGGAATTGATCTGAGCGTTCTACGAAGGGCTTTTTCAATCACCGGTAATTTTCCCGCGATGTGCGGCAGTGAAGTTCTGTTGCAGTTAAGGTTGTCGGTGATGCTAATGTTTGCTTGGGACGCATAAATTTAAAAATCATTTATTTCTATTACTAAGAATTGTTCAAAATGAAGATCGTCTCTAAATTAATAGTTGCCTCGATCTATGCTTCGTTAGTGCTCCTTCTTCTTGGCTGTTCAAACAATAAGCAAAATAAAAATGAAACTAACCCGGGAACGGATACCGTTAGGGCTGACGTAAGAACGGGAATAAAACCCGAAATTATCAATACCGAAAAACTTAGAAATATTATTTCCGACAGGCAGAGTAAACCTTTGTTTATTAATGTCTGGGCTACTTGGTCGAGGCCCTGCGTAAAGGAAATACCTGACTTAAAACGGCTTTATAAGGAATACAGTAAAAAAGGCATTGATTTTTTGAGCTTAAGCGTTGATCTTACATCCAAGATAGATTCGGATGTTCTTCCGTTTATTAAAAAACACGATATAGATTTTCCGGTAAACGTTATTGAGGAAAAAAGCGGAGCCGAGATATTGAAGCTCCTCGACCCGCGCTGGAGCGGGGGAATTCCCGCGTCGTTTATTTTTAATAAAAACGGTAAGAGAATGATCTTTATTCTCGGGACAGAAACATTTGAAAACCTCAGCAAAGGAATTGACAGCGTCAGTACCTTATAAACACTTATAGCAATGATAAGTTCAAAAAGAATATCGGCCTTTGTCTATATCTTCTTTTTGCTCAACCTCCCTTTGTTAAACTCCTGCCGGGAAGATATAGTAGACCCTAATAATAAAGGGGGCAACGTTAACGAGCCGGTCTCGTTTAATGTTCCGAATTCATATACTTTTATAATAAACGCAAACGATGTAACCAGGTACGTTGTTGATACGGCGTCGTTTCAGGATTCGAAGACTAATCTTTTTGTAACCCTATCTAATTACAAGGCCGGCTACGTTGAGATTTTTGTATCCAATAATAGGGGAATCTCGCTTTACGCTAAAAGGTTTAATACTAACCAATCGAATTTGATGAACGAGCTGGTCGGTTATGTGCCGTACAAAGTAGCAATCAACTTTTATAATTTCTCCGGACAGCTTAAAGTGGAACTTATCAGTCCTTACTGAAATCCGCGTGAATTATTCACCGCTGCTTGAATTTTCCGCTCAATTAGACGATATTCGGCTGCGGAATTTTCAATTAAACTTTGCAGCAAACCGCAGAACCTGTTCAATTTCGATAATTATTCTACTTTTAATAGATATTTTTTAAATTGTAATAAGCTTTAAACTTTTTTCAGAAATTAACCTCGGGACAATTTGGCTATATGCGTTTTTTTAATTCTTTTGGATCTAAATATTTCAGTCCTTCCGAGACCGGTTCACTGCCTTCCAGGTCGGAAATAGAAGACAAATATAAATGGGACCTGCGGGATATTTATCAGAGCGAAGATGAGTGGGAATCTGATTTTAAATGGGTGGAAGAAAATCTCTCTAAGTACGGTTATTTTGTGGGCAAATTGTGCGAAGGTGCTGAGAGGCTTTTGGAATGCCTGAAGTTCGACGATCAGGTTGGAATGAAGATCGACCGGCTTCATCTATACGCATCGCTGTATAAAGACAGCGACATGAGGGTAACTAAATATCAAGGTATGGACGGGCGTATCAAAAGTCTTTACTCGAAGGTAATGGCTGCGAATGCCTTCATCCGGCCCGAACTGCTTTCCATTTCCGATGAAAAACTGCTCCAAATGATAGACCAAAATGAAGAGCTACGTGTATACCGTCATTATATAGATGAGCTTCTCAGAACAAAAGTCCATACGCTCTCAAAAGAGCAGGAGGAAATTCTTGCACTTGCCGCTGAAGTAACCATGACTCCGTATAATACATACTCGATGTTTACTAACGCCGATATTATATTTCCGGTGGTTAAAGATGATAACGGGAATAAGATAGAAATTTCTCACGCCAGATATTATGCCGCAATGTTCTCGCACGACAGAAGCTATAGACAGCGTGTTTTTAAAGGATATTTTAAGCCTTACAAGGATTACATAAATACTTTCTCCGCGCTGTTCAACGGCAGTATAAAAGCAAACACGTTTGTCGCCGAATGCCGGAAGTACAGCTCTGCCAGGGAAGCCGCATTGGATAACAATAATATCCCGGTATCTGTTTATGATAATCTTGTGGAATCAACAAATAAAAATCTGGCGCCACTTCACAGATGGGCTTCGCTTAAGAAAAAACTTCTTGGGCTTGACGAGTTTCATCCGTATGACGTTTATGTTACCGTATTTCCGGAGATGAACGAAAAGAAATATTCATACGAAGAGGGGATAAGTACCGTGCTCGAATCTTTACGGCCGATGGGGGATGAGTATTTATCTTCACTTAACACAGCCTTTACTAACAGGTGGATCGATGTTTTCGAAACGCAGGCCAAGAGAAGCGGCGCGTATTCTTCCGGCACAACTTACGGAGTTCATCCTTACGTGCTTCTGAATTGGTCGGGTTACCTTAACGATGTTTTTACGCTGGCGCATGAAATGGGCCATAATATGCATTCTTATTATACTGGATTAAACCAGCCGTATCCGTATGCAAATTATACCATTTTTCTGGCTGAGGTCGCCTCTACGTTTAACGAGGCTATGCTTCTTGATTATCTTATCCGCAAAGCGGAGTCTAAAGTTGAAAAACTTTATCTGCTGGAAAAGTATCTGAACAACATAACATCAACTTTTTACAGGCAGACAATGTTCGCCGAATTCGAAAGAGATGTATACGAGAAAGCTGAAAGCGGCGTCGCTCTTACTCCCGATCTGCTTAGCGATATTTACGAAGAGCTTTTCCAGCACTACTGGGGACCGGATATGGTAATAGACGAAGAGGAGCGTTACACCTGGGCCAGGATACCTCATTTTTATTATAACTTTTACGTCTATCAGTATTCCACAGGTTTCGCCGCCTCCGAAGTCCTTTCGCAGAGAGTGCGTGAGGAAGGGAAACCGGCCGTCGAAAAATATCTTAGCTTTCTGAAATCAGGCAGCTCTGAATATTCAATAAATATCCTCAAGAAGGCAGGGGTCGATATGAATTCGCCAGATCCGGTTGCGGCCACAACGCGGAAAATGAACGAGCTTCTCGATAAGATAGAATCTTTGATAGTATAAGCCTTTATACTTGTGAAGCTTTTATGTTCCGCTGAAATTTTACCGAAGGGGAAACAAAAATGAAAATTTATTCTAAGAAAACTCTCAACGAGTTTCATCAATCTCTCACATATGATGATATCAGTTTAATTCCTACCGAAGTGTCAAGGATCAAAAGCAGAGCGGAGGCGAATACTTCGTGTGAATTCCTCGGACTCCAGCTTGCCCTGCCGGTTATTTCTAGTCCAATGGATACCGTTACGGGACTGGAAATGGCCAAAGCATTAACTTCTCTCGGCTGTTTGGGCATACTAAACCGTTTCGATTCATCACTCGAGCACATACTCCACGATAAAAACAACGGCAAACAGGTAAGAGCCGTGTCGGTCGCTTTAAACACGCCGCAGGAGGTAATAGAGCAGATAGCGGAACATCAAAATATAATCTGTATAGATACCGCGAATGCCAACAACAACGAAGTTCTAAAGAAGACCGAAGAGGTAAAGAAGAAATTCAACGTAAAAGTTCTTGTCGGAAATATTGCTCACGGAGGAACTTTGAAACAGCTTGAAGATGCCGGAGCCGACGCAGTGAGAGTCGGTATAGGCAGCGGCAGTGTTTGTACCACATCCATTCAGACGGGTATAGGGATCGGGCAGGTTTCCTCGCTCCTCAATGTCTACTTCTCTAGAGAAGAACAAAATTTAAAGATAAAAATAGTAGCCGACGGCGGGATAAAAAGTTCGGGCGATGTAGCAAAAGCGATCGCCCTGGGAGCCGACGCGGTAATGCTCGGGAGAATGCTATCCGGTACAAGAGAAACCCCCGGAGAGGTTATCAAATATAACAGCCAGCTTTGGAAAAAATACCGCGGATCTGCATCATTCGGTGTTAAGATGAGAAATGAGTTTATAGAAGGGGAAGAGACAATGGTGGCCTATAATGGCGCGGTTAAAAATGTTATAGACAGTATATCGGACGGGCTTAGAAGTTCGATGAGCTACATGAACTGTTTCAACCTTGAAGAGCTGCGTAAGACTGAAGCATTCGCGATATTGAGCAATAGTGCCTACCTTGAAAGGCTTCCAAAGATCTAGCAAACCGAATAACAATTGTATAGGTACTTCATTGTAGGTACTTCATTGTAGGTACTTCATTTATGAAGTACCTCATCTTTTAGTGTCCCATATAATCGAAATTTCATCCCCAAACGTAATTTTTCTGATCCCGGTGAAATCAGTTTCCTGTGATTTAATTTCTTTATTCTGCACGTATATTTATTTATTTTCGATGTACTAATTATTATCAATAAAATTATTTGAAGAATTATGAAAAAGATTATACCGGCTCTATTGCTTTCATTTTTTCTCATTTTACCCGCGGCATTCGCTCAGAAAAAGCCATTTACGATAGCGGATCTCTACAAGGTTAAGAACGTAGGTTCTCCGGTTGTTTCGCCTGACGGCAAAATGCTTGCATTTACATTAACAGATTACGACATGCCTAAGGGAAAGTCGAATACCGATATTTACGTGATGAATTCAGACGGCACAGGACTAAAGAATATCACGAATGACGAAAAATCGGATTATAATCCTATATGGACGAGCGACGGCAGCGAGATTTATTTTGTATCAACCAAAACCGGCACACCGGAACTTTTCTCCTATTCATTTAATGACGGAGAAACTAATCAGTTAACCGATCTCTCTACCGGTATAGGCGCGCCTGTACTTTCGCCAAACGGTGAACTGGTAGCATTTGCTTCCGATGTATATCCCCAGTGCGGGGCGAATGACTCGTGCAACAAAGAAATAGATACGGCTGCTGCCAAGGGTCCGATTCAGGCGTATGTGACCGATCATCTTTTATTCAGGCATTGGACTTCTTACTCGGCCGGAAAATATTCGCATGTACTTATTTATAATTTAAAAACTAAATCATATACCGACGTAACTCCCGGCAATTTCGTCTCTCCGACATTTATGCTCGGCGGGGGAGTCGGATATAATTTCTCACCCGACAGCAAAGAACTCTGCTACGTTTCCAACCACGATCCTCATCCCGAAGCTTCGACAAACGCCGATCTCTGGATAGTACCTGTAACGGGAGGCAAGGCCGTTAATATAACCGAGGAAAACAAGGCATGGGACGGATGGCCGATCTATTCGCCTGACGGCAGGTATATTGCTTACAGAACACAGAAAATTCCGAAGTATGAATCGGACCGGTTTCGCCTGGCACTTTATGATAGAGTTACTAAAAAATCGAAGATTATTACCGAAAGTTTCGATAACTGGGTCGATGATTTTGCCTGGAGCCCAGACAGTAAATCGATTTATTTTATCGGCGAAGTCGAAGGATACTCACCTATTTATAATGTCGATATAGAGTCGGATAAAATAACTCCGCTTACCGGACAGCAGTCGGTGTTCGGCTTTGATGTTTCGCCGGACTCTAAATTTGTATACTTCAGAGCTAGCTCCGTTGCCAAGCCTTTTGAGCTGTACAGAATCGATACGGCGACAAGACTTTTCATACAACTGACCAACTTCAATAAAAAGCTTCTTGAAGATGTTGACGTAAGACCGGTCGAAAAAATGTGGGTTACCGGTTCTGACAACAAAAAGATAGAGGTGTTCATCGTTAAGCCTCATAACTTTAATCCCAACAAAAAATATCCTCTGGTATTAAATGTTCACGGCGGGCCGCAAGGTCAATGGATGGATTCGTTCAGAGGCGATTGGCAAGTCTATCCCGGCGCCGGGTATGTTGTTGCCTATCCAAATCCTCACGGCTCAACAGGATACGGGCAGGACTTCACTGCGGAGATCTCCGGCGATTATGGCGGAAAGGTTTACCAGGACGTAATGAAAGTTACAGACGCATTGGAAAAACTTCCTTACGTAGACAGCGACCGGATGGGCGTAATGGGCTGGTCATTCGGCGGATACATGATGGACTGGCTGCAAGGGCATACGAAAAAATTCAAGTGCATTGCCTCCATGATGGGTCTTTACGATCTTAAATCATTTTGGGGGGCTACCGAAGAATTGTGGTTCCCGAATTGGGATTTAAAAGGGCAGCCTTGGAATTCGGACCTTTATAAGGAATTTTCTCCTTCAAATTATACTGAGAATTTTTCAACGCCGACATTAGTTATAACGGGGCAGAAGGATTTCAGGGTACCGTACACTCAAAGCATCCAGTTCTTTACAACGCTGCAGACAATGGGCATTCCTTCGAGACTCATAATATTTAAAAACGACGGACACTGGCCCAATTACGTAAAATCTATGCCGTTGTATTATGATGCGCATCTGGATTGGTTTCATAAATATCTGGGAGGAGGTCCGGCCCCTTACGATGTGAAAAAAATGGCCGAAAACTTAAGCTTTCAGCAGGAAGGAAATAAATAAAAAATTAATGTAGCTCTAAACTATATTATTCATTAGATTAAGACAGAGTTAATGAAGTTTAAGTTTGTGCATAGGCTCAACATTGCTTCTGGAATAATAATTATAAATATTTACTTCTCCGGCTGTAATGGGTTCGTTGTAACCGCCTTGGAACTCTGTAGCCGAACGATTGTTTGAAGTTCTCCTGATCTCGACAGGAACCAGGGTTCTGTTATTAAGAACTTTGAATCTGTTCTTTATGTCTTTCCGGTCGTTTTCGATGATAAGACTTTGACTTGTCGCATTTGATTTATTCTGCTGCATATAAGGTTTGGGTCTTTTCCGGTCTTTAAATTTGAATATAACGTAAGAGACGCAGACAAGTGTAATGGAAGCGCCCGCAAAAAGTTTAAGCGTAAAAAGGATAATTTGCAATAGTTCCATAATATTAGTTTTCCGTATTTATTTACAGAGGAAATATCAACTATTATACCACCCATGAATAAGGTGTTTTTAAGCGATAATGAAGATATTTTTTGATATTTATGAGATTTAGTATCATTCTGAGACTAATCCGAAATATTTTACTTTTCAACACGGAATTTGGGTATATTGGGTTGATACTTTGCAGAATTTGATTTTATTTCAATTGTTTGATAATTTAAATTTTGAAATTATAATGGTTTAGAAAACATCATATAATAAATGTATAGGGTATCAATATGACTAAGGCAGACATAGTTGACAAAGTAGCAGCAGGAACCGGTTTAACAAAGTTGGAAACAGAAGCTATCATTGAAGGTTTTTTCAAGACTGTAATCGAAGCTTTAAAAGAAGGTAATGGTATTGAGATAAGAGGCTTCGGAAGTTATAAGGTCAAAAAGAAAAATGCACGCCAGGCTAGGAATCCTAAAACCGGAGAAGCGGTTTTCGTGCCTGAACATTTTGTTCCTACCTTTAAATTCTCTAAGGACTTCAAGGAAATGGTCGATAAGGGAATGAAAGAATTGCAGAGTAGATAAAGAATGGCGAAATTTTGTCCCGAATGCGGGTTCAAGCTGGAAGGTAATTTTAATTTTTGTCCTGAGTGCGGTTTCGATCTAAAAAATTCGGAAGTTAAGCAAAGAGAAAGTGAAGATACGCCCGAGCATGCCGGTAAAGGTCAGGAGATTCCTGCAGGTAAAATCGTATGCGATAACTGCGGTGAATTAAACGACTCTTCAAGCTATGTCTGTTCCGGCTGCGGTGCAAAGCTGAGAGAAGGTAAACAAAGCCCGTCTGCCGAGTCTAAACCTAAAGAATCTCCGCAAAAACCACGGAAAAATTCTACAAAGCAGTCCGCAGCAAAATCAAAGAATAAACAGCATTCGAAAAATGGAAATTCAGCTGCTACAGTTAAACGGCAGCTTTCTACCGCCAAACTCGTTTCAATTCTTTTTGTCGCGTTCGGACTAGCATTAATGATATTGATATTTTCCGGCGCGCTGGATTCTTTCCTTTCCCCTTCTTCTCAACATTCGGCTGTTAGCGGGGAACAAAATTCTTCCGGCGTAGATCTTAGTAATATAAATAAAATTAATACGCTTGAGGCGAAATTAAAAGCTAACCCTAGAGATACGGCTTCAATTTTAGAACTTGCTCATCTTAAGAACGATTCGGGTTTGTATTCTCAAGCGATAGTAAACTATAAACAATACCTGGAATTGGTTCCCGGAGATCCCGATGCGAGGATTGATATGGGAATATGTTACTATAATCTGAAGGACTACGATACCGCCATCAAAGAAATGAAAAATGCGCTGGAGTACGATCCTAAACATCAGATCGGGTATCTCGACCTGGGGATTGTAAATCTTACTGCGGGTAACGTCGAGGAATCCAATAAATGGCTAAAAAAGGCCGTAAAGCTGGATCCACTTTCGGATTATGGAAAAAAAGCTGCAGAATTGTTAAATTCACATACTAATATAAATGGAGGTAAGTAATGCCTTGCGGTAAAAAACGCAAACGTCATAAAATGGCGACGCACAAGAGAAAGAAAAGACTGAGAAAGAATAGACATAAGAAAAAATTAAGATAATCTTTTTTTAGTTCTAATTTGAAGACAAGATGGTAAATGTTATTTTTACATTTGCCATTTTTATTTGAAGGCCATCTTAGCTCAGCTGGTAGAGCAACGCATTCGTAATGCGTAGGTCGCCGGTTCGATTCCGGCAGATGGCTCTGGTCTATTCAAAGTAATTTCCGATTTAGTGAAATTCTAATTCTATTTTTCCGGCCCGGAATATTAAATGAATTTTCCGGTCCGGATTTTTAAATTTAAAGCACCTGACCCGGCTCAATTAACTATTCTCCGACCGCCGAACTTAGTTCTTTCTTTTTTGCTGGCATCGCAATCGCGACGCCGATAAAAGCCGCGGCAGAAAGTGCAATCAAAGCACCTGCCATACCAGATTTTTCCATCATGATAAATACGACCCCTAATGCAATTGTAAGGCGAACGATCAGTGACTTATGTCTAAAGGATCGCGTATAATATTTAAAGAATCAGATGAAAGCGGACCGTCGGTTTCTTTTAATGGTTTTATTACACCCATAATCTTTTTTCCTATCACTATGTTTCCGAATATCGCAAGAGCGAACCATAGAATTAATCCGAGAATGACCCACGGGTTCCAGCCCCACCTGGAAAAGACCATGTAAAGTCCGGAGAGAAGAACTAGAAGCCCCGATGAAATGAATATTCCCTTCTGCAATCCGAATGATCCCCCCAATCGCAGAGCCTCAGATACGGTTGTTATCTGGCTAATTTGACGAGGACTGATCCATTCCATCCCCATTCCGATAAAAGGTCCAAGACCCCTGTTACATGCATGAATAAAGTAATAGGGTAAAGTTCCATTTGGTACTCCTTTAATTATTGATGATTATTGTTAAAGCGCAAATATGTCAATTGATTATTTGCGTCTACTGCAATAAGAAGAGAAATTTCCGAGTATAAGTATCTATATATATTGCATCTCAATCTAATTGAAAAAAACTTAGTCAAAATTTAAACTTGGGAGCATGTTCTTCTTTCCGAGATTTATCCGTAGATATTACTGATTGATGACTAACAGTTTGAGTACTGAAAATCTTCGATTCGTCACTTCCTGAGTAAACTTAAAATTTCCCCACGGTTGTTTAAAATAATATTGCTAATAAACCACTTTAATTTGCTTGCATAAGCCCCTACAATACAGTCAGATAAAAATCAGAAGTAAATTAAACGGGAGGAGAATACTATAAATTATGTCATTTTAGGAAGAATTTTCTTGACATTAGGATAAAAATTCCATTATTTTGGGGAGTAGTGGGGAATTGTGGTGAATTATTCCATTAAAGGAAATAGCTTGTTTAGAGGACAATATACATACTCGGTGGACGCAAAAGGGAGGGTAAGCATCCCTGCAAAACTCCGCAGGCACGTGGCCGCCGATGCCAACGATACTTTCGTGATGACAAAAGGTACTGCAAATTGTATAGATGTCTATCCCCTCGATCAATGGCAGCAGTTCGAAGATAAGCTGCTAAACTTAAACCCTTTCAAACCGACTGACGCAAGGTTTATTCGAATGATTCTGCAGTTTGCTACCGAGGATTCTCTTGATTCACAGTCAAGAATTTTAATTCCTCAGAATCTCCTTGAGTACGCGAAGATCGAAAAAGAAGTTTTGATAATCGGTGCGCTTAAGAAAATTGAACTGTGGAACCCTAAGACCTATGAAGATTATTTAAGTCAGATACCTGAAACTTATGAGCAAATTGCAGCAGAAGTAATGGCTCCATGATGGAAGAGCATCATACGCCGGTTTTATTAAATGAAAGTTTACATTTTTTATTAACTGACAGGTCAGGGAAATATTTCGACGGGACGCTCGGTTTCGGCGGTCATTCGGATAAAATACTTAGTGAATTAAACGAAGACGGAATGCTCTTTGCTACCGATGTCGATGCCGATGCGTTCGAGTACTCGAGAAAAAAGTTCGGCCACGACTCTAGGGTGAAATTATATAATTTCAATTTTTCTCGGATCGAGCTTATTGCGAAGATTGAATCGATCGAGAGATTTAACGGAGTTTTTGCGGATCTTGGTGTATCCTCTTTTCAGCTGGATAACCCCGACTCCGGTTTCACTTTTAGAAACGAAGCCAGGCTCGACTTAAGAATGGATAAAAAGAATGCTGTTAGCGCGGCCGACATTGTAAATTCATTTTCGGAAGAAGAACTGGCGGATATAATTTTTAAATACGGCGAAGAAAAAAACTCCAGGAAAATCGCAAGGAAGATCGGCGAGGCTAGGAAGACAAGAAGAATCGTGTCGACCGTAGATCTTAAAAACATTATTTCCGAGATTACACCGTTTAAATACAGAACTAAAACTTTGTCGAGAGTATTTCAGGCGCTTAGAATTTATGTTAACGACGAATTGGGAAGCTTAAAAATTTTTTTGACGAAGGCCGTTGATCTTCTGGAGCCAGGCGGAAGGATCGTCATCCTTGCTTATCATTCTCTGGAAGACAGGATTGTAAAAGAAACTTTTAAATATGAAACGCTCGACTGTGTTTGCCCCAAGGATTATCCTGTATGCAAATGCGATAAAGTTAAGCGATTGAAAATATTGACGAGAAAGCCCGTCACTCCTTCCGATGAGGAAATCGGGGCAAACTTCCGGGCAAGGAGTGCCAAGCTAAGAGCTGCGGAGAGAGTATGAAGAAAAGCGCAAAACCATTAATAATGTTCGGACTGTTCATATTTGTGGTTTACGCTTTTCTTATGCTGGCATATGTTGGCGTTAAGCTGGAATGCGGAAAGCTTACAAGAGATAAAGTGCTTGCTTACGAAAAGCTCAACCAGGTTAAGAACTGGAAGGTTAACCTGATTGCGCGGGACCAGGCGCTCTCTTCGGAAGAAAGAATTGTGAGCATAGCTCGCAACGAGCTCGGTATGGTAAGAAGAACCGGACCCCAGCTCGTCGTAAAAGTTAGTAAAGAAAAGATAGAAGAAATAGCCGGGGCGTTAAAAGTGAAGTATGAATAATTCGAGAGCGATAATAGTAGTTGCTTTTGTTTTTGTTCTCTTCTTGGTTTTGATCGGAAGGCTTTTCGACGTTCAAATCCTCAGAAGCGAAGAACTGAAATACTACGCCCAGAGACAGCAGACGACAATAGAAAAAGTTAAAGCCGAGCGCGGGCTGATCTACGACAGGAACAACGTTCTTTTAGTCTATAACAGAAACGACGTATCCTATTATCTTGATCTGAGAATGGCTACACAAAAAGATAAGACAAAGATAGCAGGCAAATTCTCCTCCGTCTTCGATAAAAGCAGAAACTATTATATGAACCTAATGTCGAACTCACGCAGAACAATCTGCATAGAAAAAAAGGTGTCCGGCGACAAAGCTGCCAATCTTAAGGGATTTAAAGCAAACGGCCTTTTTTCGAGAGAAGATCCGACAAGGGTTTATTTTTATAAAGATCTCGCCTCGCATCTGCTAGGATACGTCGGCCCCGATTACAGGGGAGTTAACGGCATAGCAAAAAGTTTTGACGACGAACTCGCCGGGCAGGACGGCAGTATGGTTGTGCTGCGCGATGCAATCGGCGATATGATTACCGTGAAGGAAAAGGAAACCAAGCCCGCACAGCCCGGGCTTAATTTGTATTTAACTATTAATAAAACCTACCAGACAATCCTTGATGAGGAGCTTAAAAACGGTTTAAAAAAATACGGAGGAAACTCGGCAGTCGGAATTATAATGGATCCGAATTCCGGGGAGATCCTTGCGCTCGCTAGTCAGGCCGATTTCGATCCGAACGAATACTGGAAGTACGATGATTCCGAAAGAAGAGACAGGGCAATAACCGATACTTATGAACCTGGCTCCACAATGAAGTCCATAACTCTTTCGGCGCTTCTGGATAAGCACCTCTGCCGCGAAAGCGAAAGAGTTAATGTGGAGAACGGACGCTACAGATTTAAGAACGTCAACATCATCGACAGCCATAAAGAAAGCTGGCTAACGGTTAAAGGTGTACTCGAACAGTCGAGCGATATAGGAATGACAAAGCTAGTACAGCGAATGGACAATGACACTTTTTATAAATATCTGAGGGCTTTCGGTTTCGGCAATTTTACTTCGGTTCCGCTGCCCGGAGAAGTGAGAGGATCTCTTAGAAAACCTAACGACTGGTCTGCGGTTACTAAAGTATTTATGTCCTTCGGATACGGTGTTGCCGTTACTCCTATTCAGATTGCGACAGCTTATTGCGCGCTGGTCAACGGCGGAATTTTGTACCAGCCGGAGATAATTAAAAAAGAAGTAAAGCATGACGGAACTGTTGTGATGGAAAACTCTCCGAAAGAAGTCAGGCGTGTTATATCTGCGGAAACATCGATGAAGATGCGAGAGCTTCTGAAAGGCGTTGTAGACAACGGTACCGGAGAGTTCGCTAAGTTAAAAGAAGTATCGGTAGGAGGAAAAACGGGAACTTCGCAGAGACTTGTCGACGGTAAATATTCCAAGAGTCAGTATCACACTTCGTTCATCGGTTTTTTCCCAGTAGAGAATCCGAAGGTGGTCTGCCTGATATTAGTTAATTCTCCCGAGGAGGAACGGTATGGCGGATCAGTAGCCGCGCCTATTTTTAAGAATGTTGCTGAAAGAATAGTAAATGCCAATACGAACTTGTTTGAAAGTCCCACTCACAATCTGCCGAAACTGAACAAAGAAATTAAGGTTGCACTTAGGGACGAGGACACAGACGATAATTTTAATAACAGCATGAATTCAGCCAATCAAAAATTTAATAAGATAGTAAAATCGGATGTTATGCCCGACTTAAAAAAATATTCTTTGAGAGATGCTATTTCGGTTCTGTCGAGAATGGGACTTAAATTCAAAGTAACCGGCGCGGGAAGGATCGTCTCTCAAAGCATTGCGCCGGGGGAGAAAATACGAAAAGGTATTCTCTGCACTTTGGACTGCCGGGAAACATTATTAAACGGAGCAGCTGTGTACTGATGGAATTAACCCAGTTAATAAATAGCGTTAAGGCAATACAGGTTATTGGCGAAGTTCAAAGAAAGGACGTCGCGGGAATTTATCATGACTCAAGGAAGCTTACCGCTAACTCCGTCTTCGTCGCTATAAAAGGCTATGCAACCGACGGACACAGATACATACTGGATGCCATTAGCAAGGGCGCAATAGCAGTTATACTTGAAGATAATAACAGCGTGCCAGACGAAATATTTATACACGAGAAAATAGCGAAGATACTAGTAAACGACAGCCGTAAAGCGCTGGCGGAAATCTCTAACTCGTTCTTCAAGGAGCCGTCGAAGAAATTAAAATTAATCGGAATAACCGGAACTAACGGGAAAACGACGACCGCATACTATATAAAAACGATATTGGAAAACGCGGGCAGTAAAACAGGATTGGCAGGAACGATAGCGAATTATATCGGCGATAAGGAAGTGAAATCATCTTTGACAACTCCGGAATCGGATGAGATGAATGCACTTCTCATGCAAATGTATGATGAAGGCTGCAGCCATGCGGTAATGGAAGTCTCTTCCCACTCGCTGGCTCTGAAAAGAGTTTATAATCTGAATTTCAGCGGTGCGGTGTTCACTAACATCACTTCGGATCACCTAGACTTTCACGGGAGTTTCGAAAATTATTTAAGCGCTAAAAAAATATTATTTGAGTCCCTCACTCAATCTGCATTCGGTGTATACAATGCTGACGATAAAAGTAGTTTGGCTTTGGTGAATAACTCCCGGGCTAAGCTGTTTTCATACGGCACTGCACCGAGTGCGGATTTTATTTTAAAAGATATAAAGTTCAATCTGAACGGAACAGCATTTGTAATAGAGTATAAAAATAAAACATACCCTATTACAACTTCTCTTATCGGCGGGTTCAATGCATATAATGCGTGCGGCGCTTTTGCAATAACGGTACTTCACGGTATCGAGCCCGATAAAGCCGCCGAAGGTATAGCCAAAACAAAACAGGTGCCGGGAAGATTTGAAGTAGTAGGTACCGGAAGTAAAAAAGTTATTGTTGATTATTCGCATACGGCAGATAGTCTTGAAAAAGCACTTACTTCCGTCAATCAAATAACCGGCGGGAAAGTTCCTGTATACACAGTTTTCGGCTGTGGCGGGGACAGGGATAAGACTAAGCGTCCGATAATGGGAAAGATTGCCGCCGGTTTGAGCAGTAAAGTCTTTATTACATCCGATAACCCGAGGAGCGAAGATCCGTTTGAGATCATTAATGAGATAAAAGAAGGCGTCGATACTAATAACTTCGAAATTATTGAGAATAGGGAAGAGGCTATAGCTGCCGCAATAAAAAATTCTGTAGATAAATCCGTTATTTTAATTGCCGGTAAGGGGCATGAAACTTACCAGGAAATAAACGGAGTAAGGCATCATTTTTCCGATAAAGAAATTGCCGAGAAATACCTTATATAATGGGAAAGATAAGATTAACGTTGCAGGATCTTTTTAACATACCGACCGCGGTTATTTATAATCCGGATAATTACCTTCCGGTTACCGCGGTTACAATTGATTCGAGGAATATACCAACAAAAGCTCTTTTTGTTGCTATAAATGGGGAGCGTTTCGACGGTCACGATTTTGTAAAAGAAGCCGTTAAAAAAGGCGCTTCCTGTATAATGGTAAACGAAAAGAAATATAAGGAATTCGGAAGCATCGATATTCCGGTTGTTACTGTGAGCGATACGACAATTGCGCTAGGTGATCTTGCCAAGTGCTGGAGAAGAAAGTTGAATGCGAAGGTAGTCGGTATTACCGGGAGCGCAGGTAAGACATCAACAAAAGAAATTATGTTTTCTCTTTTGGGAGAGAGGTATAAGGTTAATAAAACCAAGGCAAATAATAATAATAATATCGGTGTGCCTCTTACCATTTTTAATACAAATTCGAAACACGAAGTACTTGTCTTAGAGATGGGCACGAATCACTTCGGAGAGATTTCTTATACGGCAAATATAGCACAGCCGGATTACGCTTTGATCACAAACATCGGCAATTCGCATCTCGAATTCCTTAAAAATAAAAGAGGAGTGCTGAAAGAAAAAATAGCGCTGTTCGAAACAACTGCATCGGCAGGCGGAACATTGTTTGTAAATAACGATGACAAACTTGTTAAATCAGCCGCAAAGAAATATTCCGGGAAGATTACTTTCGGATTCGAGTGCAAGTCGGATGTTAAAGGCAGGGTAACCGGCTACAACGACGAAGGAAAACCGACAGTCGAGATTAAGTATAAGAATAAAACGATAAAAACCGATTTACCGCTATACGGCGAAGGTAATGCAAAAAATTATCTTTCCGCAGTCGCCGTTGCGCTCAAATTAGGTCTGAATAAAACGGAGTTAGTTTCCGGCACGGCAAAGCTGAAATCGTTTAATAATAGACTCAACGTAAAGAAGATAAAGAACGTTCTTCTTATTGACGATACATACAATGCAAATCCCGATTCGATGAAATATTCGCTTAACCTGCTTGGAAGGATCAAAACGAAAAGCAGAAAAATTGCTGTATTGGGAGACATGTTTGAGCTGGGAGAAGACGGGCAAAGGCTTCATAAGTCACTTTCGTCGCTCATCAAAAAAAATAAAATAAGCGATGTTTATACCATCGGTTCATTAATGAAAAATTTACACGAGTCAATTAAGAGTTCTGTTAAAAACGCTAAACATTTTAGAACGAGAAACGCTCTTGAAAATTATTTAGTGAAATTGAATCTGGGTGATTCCGTTGTTCTGGTAAAGGGATCGCGCGGCATGAAGATGGAAGATTTTGTAAAAGTAATAGAGGCCGGATTATAGATTAATGCTTTACTACTTATTTGAATATATCAATAAGGTTTTCAGTCCTCCGGGATTTAAGATTTTCCGGTTTCTTACTTTCCGTTCCGCGCTGGCCGCAATTACCGGCTTGATCCTGTCGCTTTATCTTGGTCCCAAGCTGATACGCTTGCTTCAGAAGAGACAGATTGGCGAAGCAAAGAAAAAAGACGGACCGAAATTTCACTGGTCGAAAGCCGGTACTCCCACTATGGGCGGAATCATAATAATTTTGTCCGTTGTTATTCCGGTTCTGCTTTGGGCCGATATAGAAAGCATTTATATAATAACAATTCTGGCTGGAACGGTCTGGCTGAGTGCAGTAGGTTTTCTTGATGATTATTTAAAAGTTATAAAGAAACTGCCGAACGGTTTAATTGCGCGGTATAAGCTGCTCGGACAAATATTTATAGGCCTGGTTGTAGGCGGAGTAATTTATTTTTCGCCGCAGTTCGCTGGAATAAATACTCTTACAACGGTACCGTTCTTAAAAAATGTGAACCTTGATTTTTCGTACCTGTACATTCCGGCTGTAGTTTTTATCATTACCGCTACATCGAATGCGGTTAATTTAACAGATGGTCTCGACGGTCTGGCAATAGGATTGACTGCAATAGTAATGGTGGCGCTCGCTATAATAAGTTATGTAAGCGGCAACGCGATATACGCGAACTACCTGAACATCGTTTATCTGCCGGGTGCAGGCGAGCTTACGGTTTTTATAGCTGCGCTAGTAGGTGCGTCTCTCGGATTTTTGTGGTTCAATTCTTATCCGGCGCAGGTTTTCATGGGTGATACGGGATCTCTCGCTCTCGGCGGCGCGTTCGGAATTGCGGCTGTATTGATAAAAAAAGAGCTGCTTATTCCTATACTCGGCGGGATATTTTTTATGGAGACTATCTCAGTCATCATGCAGAGATTATACTTTAAATATACTAAGAAGAAGTACGGCGAAGGTCGCAGGATATTTAAGATGGCACCCATTCACCATCACTTTGAGATGCTCGGATGGGAAGAACCCAAGATCGTGGTCCGATTTTATATAATAGCGATAATTTTGGCAATAATTAGCCTGGCTTCATTTAAGATAAGATAGTGGAAATAAAGAATAAAAAAATATCGATAATCGGAGCCGCAAGAAGCGGTATAGGAGCAGCTAAGCTCGTGAAGAAGCTCGGCGGTTATCCGTTCGTAAGTGATTCCGGCGAGGAGGAAAAGCTTTCAAATTCTATAGAGCAGCTGAAGAAGAACGATATCGATTTTGAAATCGGCGCTCATTCTCCCGGTGTATTCGAATGCGATCATATGGTTGTCAGCCCCGGTGTACCATCGGATGCCGAAGTTCTTAAAAAAGCCGCGGAGAAGAATCTAAATGTAATGAGCGAGGTTGAACTTGCATCAAAGTTCTGCGAAGGAAATATTATCGCTATAACCGGTACGAACGGGAAGACTACTACAACAACATTGTGCGGCCATGTTCTTAATAGTGCCGGACTTAAAACATACACTGCAGGAAACATCGGCACCGCCTTCTCAGAAATTGCGACGGATGTTAAAAAAGATGAATACGTTGCGCTGGAAGTATCCAGCTTTCAACTGGATCTCATAGAAAATTTTAAGCCGAAAATAGCAGCAGTACTAAATATTACTCCCGATCATCTTAACAGATATGGGAATAAATTTGAGAATTACATAGCGTCCAAAATGAGAATTTTTAAAAACCAGAACGAAAACGATTTCCTGATATTAAATAAAGACGATAAAACTTTGAACGGATCTTTATCATCGCATAAAAGCAAGGATATCTTTTTCTCACTGAGGGAAGTAGTTGATAACGGATGTTCTGTAAGAGACGGAAAGATAATATTCAATCTTAACGGGAGAGAACAATTCAGCTGCGGTACAGGCGACCTAAGCCTGAAAGGCGAACACAACATTGCTAACTCTATGGCTGTAATAGCCGCGGCAAAAATACTGGGCGGCGGCGATGCGAAGATAATAGAAGCTTTAGGGAACTTTGCGGGCGTTGAGCACAGGCTTGAACTTGTTAGAGAGATAGACGGCGTAAGGTTTATAAACGATTCGAAAGCTACGAATGTCGATTCTGTCTGGTACGCACTCCGCAGCTTCGACGAGCCGATATTCCTGATACTCGGCGGTCAGGACAAAGGAAACGATTACGAAAAAATAAAAGATCTTGTTGAGAAAAGAGTGGTGAAAATTTACACTATAGGATCTTCGGCGGATAAAGTCTTTAATTTTTTTCATAAGCTGGTGAAAGTAGAGATTAAAAATACACTTGAAGAAACGGTGGTAGCGGCTAGTAAAGAAGCCCGCAAGAATCAGATAGTGCTTCTCTCTCCGGCATGCGCGAGCTTCGATATGTTTGAGAATTACGAACACAGAGGAAGAGTTTTTAAAGAAGCGGTAAACAGGTTATAAATGAAGAAAATCGCTGTAATAATATTTTTTGACGCTTTCGTGCTGATGCTGCTCGGGCTCATCATTGTTATGAGTGCAAGCAGCACGTACAGCGAATTTAAATTCGACAGTCTTTTTCATCTGTTTAACTCTCACTTCTTCAAGGTAATTTTCGGAATAGGGCTGATGGTAATTTTCAGCTTTATACCGTATGAGATTTACAAGGATTTCAGTAAGCCGGCGATATTTGTAATTACGGCCGTGCTGTTTGTTACTTTGTTTGTCGCTCCCGATATAAAAGGCGCCGGGAGATGGATTCATTTAGGTTTCCTTTCGTTCCAGCCGGCGGACGCCGCAAAGCTGATCTTAATAATACATCTGTCTTCACTTCTGGAAGATAAGGAAGATATGATTGGAGATTTTAAGCACGGTTTTATGTATTTGTTCTTCTGGGTAATTGTGATTTCCGCGCTGGTGCTGATTCAGCCGAACGTAAGCAACGGGCTGCTATTAATATTTGTATCGCTTATTCTGATGTATGTTGGCGGAGCAAAACTGAAGCACATATTTGTCTCGGCGTTCCTCTGCCTGATTACAGGCGGATTGGCCGCAATGCTTTTTGCTCATTCAAGAAGCAGAATAATGACATTTCTCAGCGCGACCGAACACGGCGGTTCGGCCAACATACAGGTGAAGCAGGCTGTGCTGGGATTAGGGAGCGGCGGAGTTTTCGGTGTAGGGATGGGACACAGTCTTCAAAGCAACCTGTTTCTGCCCGAGGCGTACGGCGACTTTATATTTGCCATCCTGGGTGAGGAACTCGGCTTCATCGGATCGGTAATTGTGCTGCTGAGTTATCTTCTGCTTTTTGTCTCGGGAATTTTAGTTGCGAAAAAAGCTAAAGATAAATTCGGACAGCTTTTGGCGTTCGGTATTACGTTCTCAATAATAGTGTATACGTTTATTAACGTGGCGGTCGCAACCGGAGTAGTCCCGACCACGGGTCTTCCGCTTCCGTTTATCAGTTACGGCGGCACATCGCTTACGTTTATGTGTATATCGATAGGAATTTTGGTGAACATAGCGCTATCGAATTCTCTGCAGGAAAGCGCTGACGGTAAAATTGCCGCCGAGGGCGCTAAAGCATGAAATCACCTAGAACCGGTTACAGGTTTTTAATTGCCGGAGGCGGAACGGGCGGACATTTATTTCCGGCCGTCGCAGTCGCCGAAAAGATTAAATCAATGATTCCCGAAGCAGATATTTTATTTGTCGGGACAAAATCAAAAATAGAAGGTAATGTAGTGCCGAAACTCGGATATAAATTCAGTTCTATATGGATCAAAGGATTTTCCAGAAAGCTGACCGCGGAAAATCTTTTGTTTCCCGTAAAGTTGATTGTATCCGCGCTGCAGTCTTTAGCCATAAATATGAAATTTAAACCTAGAGTAGCTATCGGTTCGGGAGGATATGTTTCCGGACCCGCAATCTGGGGTGCTTCCGTAATGGGAGCGAAAATTATTTTAATCGAACAAAACAGCTATCCCGGAGTTACAACAAGGCTGCTTGAAAAATATGCAAAGGAAATACACATAAGCTTCGAAGACTCCAAGAAATATTTTAGAGACAAAAATAAGCTTCATCTAACTGGTAATCCGGTTAGAGAAAGTCTTAAACCGATCGACAGAATCGAGGCGTTGAACTCGTTCGGATTGAGTTCGGAAAGAAGAACACTATTGATACTCGGCGGAAGTCTGGGAGCCGGAACTCTTAACTCAGCCGCAGCAGGAAGCGCCGAAAAGCTGACGGCTGAAGGAATCCAGATTATCTGGCAGACGGGAAATAATTATTACGATAGTTATAAAAAATATTCTTCTGATTTTGTGAAGGTTGTACCGTTTATCGACAGTATGAATTTCGCATACAGTTCTTGTGATCTCATGCTGGCGAGGGCAGGGGCGACGACGATAGCGGAAGTATTGGTGCTGGGAATACCGTCAATATTAGTCCCTTCGCCAAACGTGGCCGAAAATCATCAATATTATAACGCGAAATCGCTCGCGGATAAAAATGCGGCTAATTTAATTGAAGATAAAAACATCAGAGAAAAAATTACTGAGGAAGTTTTAAATCTTATTAAAGACGATTCGGCCCTGGCCGGGTTAAAAGAAAATGCATTATCTCTCGGCCGGCCCGACGCGTCTTCCGTAATCGCTCATTGTGCAATTAAATATGCAGAGTCGATATGAATGAAAATGAAAAAAATAACAGGAAAGCATTCAAGTATAATATGTCGTTCTACTATCAATCGACTATAATATACTTTGTTGTATTTTTGCTTTATGTGCTGATAAGAGGCGAGTTCGTCGAGAATTCATTTAAGCTTATAACGAAGGACCCGATCATTTATTTCTTCGCACTGATAGTACTTATCTCTATTATCAGTCTTTTGTACAACATGTATAAGAACAAGCATCTGGAAATAAGGGAAAACGAAATTGCGTTTGTAAGCAGGTTTAAGACTCGCTCTTTTACATTTGATAGAATAAAATCATTGAAGGTATCAAAGACTCGTAAAAATAAGGGCAGAGCTTTCATGCTAATCAGGATAAGGCTGAATAATCGCAGACGGCCTGTCATCATTAGGCCTTATGATTACGAAAATAAGGACGAGCTTATTTCGGAATTTCAAAAAATAAAATTGAAGCTGGAAAGAAATTAAATGTTCAAGAATATTAAAAAAGTACACTTCGTCGGGATCGGCGGAATAGGTATGAGCGGTATTGCCGAGATACTTCTAGATCAGGGATTTGAAATCTCCGGCTCCGACAGGGCGCTGACTGACATCACGAAAAGACTCGCTGATCTCGGGATAAATATTTATGAAGGTCATTCGCCTGAAAATTTGAAAGACGTTGATGTGCTTGTCTATTCTTCGGCGGTATCTATCGATAATCCCGAAGTGAAGGCGGCGGTCGAAAGAAAGATTCCGATCATTAAGCGCTCCGAGATGCTGGCTGAGTGCATGCGCATGAAATACGGAATAGGAATTGCGGGTACGCACGGAAAGACTACGACAACTTCTATGGTAGGTTTGACTCTTACTGAAGGCGGAATTGATCCGACAATTATTGTGGGCGGAAAACTGAGCGGATTGGGTGGAACTAACGCCAGGCTAGGAGAAGGCGAGTTTATAGTTGTCGAGGCAGATGAGTTCGACAGGACATTCTTAAAGCTAACGCCTACTATAGCCGCGATTACTACTCTTGAGAGCGAGCATCTTGATACTTATAAAGATCTTGACGACATAAAGTCCGCGTTCATCGAGTTTGCCAACAAAGTTCCTTTTTACGGATTTGTCGTTCTCTGCTTGGACGAGCCTGCTCTGCAGGATATTATTCCTCAGATCAACAAGAAGATTCTTACTTACGGATTAACTGCACAGGCTGATATAAGAGCGGTCGATATTACGCATAACAACTTCAGCAGTACATTTACCGTAAAATATAAAGGTGAAGAGCTCGGTAAAATAATATTGAAGATTCCAGGAATTCATAATGTAAAGAATTCACTTGTTGCGGTATGTATTGCCAAAGAACTTGGGATAGAATTTAATGTTATAAAGAACGCGCTTGAGTCTTTCAGCGGCGTGTACAGAAGATTTGAAGTTAAATACGATAAGGAAATCCTGGTAATAGACGACTACGCCCATCATCCTACAGAAACCAGCGCTACGCTGGCGGGTGTAAGAAGCGGATGGGACAGAAGACTCGTCGCGGTTTTTCAACCTCATTTATACACGAGGACGAGGGACTTCTACCAGGAGTTCGGCAGATCGTTCTTAAATACAGACGTGTTTCTCTGTACCGACGTTTACCCGGCTAGGGAAGAACCGATAAAAGGAGTAAGCGGAGAATTGATAGCCGATGCGGCTAAAAAATTCGGTCATAAGAATGTTATATACGTTAAAGATAAAAACAACGTGCCCGATACATTGAATGAAATAAAAAAAGACGGAGATATTATTGTCACCATGGGTGCGGGAGATATATGGAAGTTCGGCGAGAAGTTTGTCGATCTTCTTAAAAATTAGTCATTGATGCGCGAAAAACTAAGTAAAATATTTGGAACATTACTCTTTGTTGTATTAATTTCGTGTTTAATTTATTTGAGTTTTTTTGGAAAAGAAAAAACAAATAAAGGAGAGATTCGGATGATTGACGTAACGGGAAACAGTTTGCTCTCTGAAGAGGAATATCTCAATTTCACGAAGCTCAACGATATACCTCAATACGAAGGATTGACGCTGCCGGTTATTAAGAACAGGTTTGAAAAACATCCTTACATTGAAAGAGCGGATGTTGAATACGCGGGAAATAATAAGGTTAAAGTTGTTCTTCACGAAAAAAAGATAAAAGCGGTGCTTCTCGATAACGGAGAGCCTTATTTCATAACTGACGAGTTTCAAGTGCTTCCGGTTCTTCAAAATTCAAAATTTGTGGACCTGCCCATAATCAGCAACGCGCAGATAGAAAAACAGGTTGTTCCGCTTTCAACATTAAAAACCGAGGGTATAACCGAAGCGTTCGAAATTATTGATGCAGCCAAACTGGCAAACGCGGAAATACTAAACAGTCTGTCCGAAATAAATCTAAGGAGCGGCGGGGATATTGTCCTGACTTTCTCCGGTCTCAAACCACCTGTTATTTACGGCAGAGGCCAAGCCGCAAAGAAGATGGTTTATCTCGATATAATGTGGCAGGGAATAGTAGAGGGAAAAAACCTGATCGACAGCAGCGAATATATCGATCTAAGGTTTGCGAATGAAATTTTTGTGGGTACAACCGAAAAAACAGGTTTAAGTGAATGAAAAAAAATATTATTGCCGGTCTCGATTTAGGAACAACCAAGGTTTGTGCGGTGATAGCTGAAAAGCTGGACGACGGCAGCACTATTGATATACTCGGATTCGGTGTCGCACAGTCGGAGGGACTTCATAAGGGGCTTGTCGCCAATATAGGCAAGACTGCCGAAGCTATTAAAGAAGCCGTTGCCGTAGCATCCAACCGCGCCGGGATTCAGGTTAGCGTAGTAAACGTGGGTGTAGCGGGAGAGCATATTACCAGCATCCGGCACCGGAATTATGTAACGATAAGCGGAGAAGATCACGAGATAACAAAGGCGGATCTTGACAGGCTTGAGGCTGATGTCAGAACAATAAGAATTCCTTCGGACAGACAGATCCTTCACATAATACCTGAAGAATTCTCGGTGGATCATCAGGGCGGAATAGACAGTCCGATCGGCATGTCGGGCTCAAGATTGGAAGCGACAAATCATATAGTATTGGCTTCAATACCGGCCATTCAGAATATAAGGAAGTCGGTTGAAAGAGCGGGTCTTCAAGTTCAGGATTACATACTTCAGCCGATAGCATCCAGCTCATCAGTGTTGGAAGAAAGTGAGAAAGACCTCGGAGTAGCATTAATCGATATAGGCGGCGGTACAACTGACATAGCAATTTTCCATAATAAGACTATTAAGCATACAAAAGTAATAGGAGTAGCGGGGAACCAGGTAACAAATGATATCCGCGAATCACTCGGTGTGGTTACTGAAGAAGCCGAAAACCTGAAAAGAGAATACGGCTATGCTACCGAAGGCTCCATAATAAAGGACGAGGATATATTGATAAAAGGTATTGGAGCCAGGGGGAACGTAAAAATACCGATCAGTCTTCTAACGCAGATCATTAGCTTGAGAATGAGAGAATTGTTTAGCCTGATAGACAACGAGATCCGCAGCGCCGGATTTAAAAGCAAAATTAAGGCGGGCATCGTTCTTACAGGCGGCGGATCGCTTTTAAAAGGATGCACCGAGCTAGCGGAAGAAGTGTTCGGGCTTCCGACGAGAATAGGCGTGCCGCAGGAATTGGGCGCCGGTCTTTCGAACGAAATTGAAAGCCCCGAGTTCGCGACTGTAGCGGGATTGATAAGAGGAGTGCCGGGAGGAAAATCGAGCGAATATCAAATTTTAATAAAGCCAAAGAAAGTAAAAGGAAAGAGCAAGGTTTCCCTGCTCGTTAAAAAGGTACAACAGTTTTTTGATGAACTATAAAAACTCACTATAAGGAGGTCAACTATGTCGCAATTTGCAACGATAGACAAAGGGAACTCAATGTCGGCCATACTGAAAGTTGTAGGGGTCGGCGGCGGCGGTTGCAATGCCATCGAGAGCATGATCAACAGAGGTCTTACCGGCGTAGAATATGTGGCGGTAAATACCGATGCGCAGGTACTAAACAGCAGCAGCGCACAGCACAAGATTCAAGTTGGAACCAGTATAACCAGAGGCCTGGGTGCCGGTGCCGATCCCAACGTCGGGAAGAAATCGCTTGAAGAGGATAGGGAGAGAATTTCCGAGGTGCTCTCCGGAAGCGACATGGTCTTTGTCACCGCCGGTATGGGCGGGGGCACCGGAACAGGCGGAGCTCCTGTTATTGCGTCTATAGCCAAGAGCGTGGGCTCTTTAGTCGTGGGTATTGTTACCAAGCCGTTTCGATGGGAAGGTAAAAAGAGGATGCTGAACGCGGAGCAGGGCATACAGGAGCTGAAGCAGCACGTGGATAGCCTGATAGTAATTCCGAACGAGCGTCTGCTCAGCATACTCGATAAAAGCATAAACGCCTTCGCGGCTTTCGACAAGCCCAACGAGGTGCTTTACGAAGCCACTAGAGGAATAGCCGACATCATTACGGTGGAAGGACTGATAAACGTGGACTTCGCCGACGTAAGGTCGGTTATGAGCCAGAGCGGTGAAGCTCTTATGGGATGCGGAATAGCAAGCGGCGAGAACAGAGCGATAGAAGCTGCGCAGAAGGCTATATCGAGCCCACTTCTGGAAGGTATAAACATAAAGGGAGCGAAGAGCGTTCTGCTGAATGTAACTGGCTCCAGTAATCTTACAATGCAGGAAATAAACGAAGGAAACAACGTAATCTTTGAAGCCGCGGGCGAGGAAGCGAACGTTATATTCGGTTGCGTCAGAAAAGAAGAAATGAACGATTACATATCTTATACCGTAATAGCTACAGGTTTCGACGGGGCACATCAAAGCTTTTCCGCTGCTGCCAAGACTGTACAGTCGAAACCGAAAAGTGCCGATACATTCAGAGGCGGGTTTAATTTCCTAGAAAACAACGAGGTAGATTCTGAGGATCTCGACGTACCTACAATTCTAAGAGTAAAGAGCCCTAAAACATCTTTAGGTGAAAGCAAAGAAGAAGAGGATAAAGGAAAAATCAACGAGGAAGCAGCGCCTAACAGCGGTCTCGGGTTCGATACGTCAAGGTATAATTGGCTGAAGGATAAATCGAATAAAGTCAACGCCGAATCAGAAAACAAAGATGACGATGACGAGGATAGTTCTTCGTTTCTCAGAATGATTATGGATTAAATAATCCTTTATAGTTTATTATTATATTCATTCAAGTATCGATATTCGACAGGGAATAATAGCCGGCGCATTTTGTAAGCCGCAGTGTCTTGAATCGAAGAGCGGGTAACTAATTTTTATTCGTCGCTCGGTCTAGCCTCGACATAAACGTTGCTTTCATCGTCATGAATGATAATTATTCTATTGGGACGGCAACAGATTCTGCAGTCTTCTATAAAATCCTGTTTGCCCTCAACCGTCATATCCAGCCAGACACTATTGTGTACACCGCAGTACTGGCATGTCCATACAACATCTTCATCTGTGGTCATCATAAAGATATAGATCCTTTCCAGCCAAATAATTTACATACATAATATATATGCCTGAGTGGCAAAGCGTAATACACGTTTTTAGGACTTCCTTATTTGACTTTTTTTCGTTAAATATATAGTTATAAATTTTTATCAAGGTAAAAAACTATAACGTTTTAGTATTAAACTGTTCGGGGGAAGTGTGAGAAAAGATTTGAGCGGGGAATATCTACACTATTTTAATAAATGATTTTTTTTACCGCACTATAACATCCGGCTTCTAGTTTTTAAATGTATGCACAGCTCGATAACCTTTTATGATATATTCCTACAAGGCTGAAATTAACTTCATATCCAACTGCATGCTGTTCGCGACTGACTTGAGTCTCGACTTCCTTTCCCAACGCATCATAGGATGTTAAAGAAGATTATTCTAGGCCCCGCTGATTATAATAAAGGCAAGCTAAGCTATTTAAGCAGAACCATCTTTTTCACGTTATAAAAATCTTTGCTGCCGTCTAACGTTCTTGAAAAAATCGAATACAAATAAATGCCGCTAGAAAATTTTATCGGGTTCCAAATAACTTCAAAATACCCCGGGCTCTTAATACCATCAACAAGAGTTGAGACTTCCTGCCCCAGTAAATTGTAAACACTAATCCTGACATAACTCGTTTTAGGTATCCCGTACTTTATATATGTAATTGGATTAAAAGGATTCGGATAGTTCTGGGCTAATTCAAAATTATTGGGAATTTCGGAGTTTACTGCACTTAATCCATTTACAGATGTTTTTTCTCCTTTAAGGAACAACTTGTATAAGGGAATGGAGGAATTGTTGGATACGAATAATGTATCGGAATACATTCCGGAAGAATCAGGAGAAAAGATTAGAGTGACATTAAGCGTATCATTCTTTTCCACTACCGTAGGAAAATTGACGTTTGCTGTTGAAAAATGTGCTGTCTGAAAGTACACGGAATCAATTGTTAAAGAATTCACGGAGTTGTTATAGAATTTAACTGATTGTTCTGCCGTAGTTGCATTTTGAACTATACCGAAATCTATTGATAATGAATTTGTAACTATATCCGGGAACGGAGAACCACCGAGCAGTGGTATCTTTATCAACGAAGCGGCTGTGTTGTTGTATACATAAAGAGTATCTGTATAATCTCCGTAAGAAAGCGGTTTAAATTCTACTTCTAATTTAACCGTATCTTTATTGATGATTGTATCAGGCATAGTAATAGATGGATGAAATAACGTGGAACTGTGCTTTAAGGAGTCAATGATAAGCGAAGAAGAATTATTCAATACAATTCTAACCGGGACTTTTTCTGAGTCTTGCACGGCAACATCCCCGAAGACAATAGCGCTGTCTAAAAGTATTATTGAAGGATTGACGGTTGTAAATTTCCATGTATCGGACCAATGGCTTATCCCGGCCGAATTTTTTGCATTTACTCTCCAGAAATATTCGGTTGCATTCATTAAGTCATTAGGAGAAATATTATTTATACTGATATTGCTGCTGTCAAAAACAGTACTGCTAAATGCCGAATTCTCGGAGATTTGAACTCGATATGAATCTGCCGAATATGACGAATCCCACTCCAGCTTAGGCTTTAGTGAGATTCCTGAAATATTGTCAGCCGGCGAAATGAGAGTCGGCGCATCCGGAGGCAGCAACACGGGCTTTGGTGAATAGAAGAAGGACGACACCGTAAGGGAATCGTAAATATTAATTGCAGTAACCGACCAATAATATTTTTTATTTTTCTGTAAACCTGTAACTGCTGCTTCTGTATCATACATTAAAGTATCGATAATATTACTCCCGTTGTCATTCCAAAGTTTAAAACGGTAATTTATTCCCCAGTCGCCCGCAGGGGACCATTTAAATGTAACCGGTAAATCTATTGTATCTCCTTCAACGGGGTTGATTATACTTGGAGCTGTAAGAGGTTTTACATAACTCTTCAGATCAACTTCAGTACTTATTGAGCCTTTTCCGCGGGTTGCTTCGTAATAAGTTAATCCGTTGTCTCCTTCAATAATGGGGTGATCAAAATGATTTCCTTCATAAGATTTCATCAGCAACTGCAAAAATGCAAATTCGTCCGCCGTTAGTTTCCGATAAAACGGTACGATTAGACAACACTTGAAGTTCTTTTGAGAAGAAGAAACATCCGGAATTCTCGGGCCCAGCATATTTAATAAATCAGCCTTTGTAATCGAATATTCGCTGTCGGCTTCCGCAAGATAAACAGTATCAATACCCGGAGTTTCCTGACGGTAATTAGTTATATTGCTCAGCCCTTTTATCGGAAAAGCTACACTGTCAATACTTAAAAGACCGGCCAAATAAAGTTCAATATCATTGTACTTTCCGGTTTCAAATTCATCGCCGCCCGCATACAAGCGATAAGTATTTCCCTGTACTTTTTGGATCTTTGAGAACACACCGTTATAAACTCCGAATCCTCCGAATCCGCAGCTGTTTCTCTCGATACCGCCCCAATGTCCCGGGTAATTCGAGCTCTCCATTTCCTTAATTATTAACGCCCAGTCGTGCAGTAATTCATGGTTTAAATCGATAAAACGGTGCACTACTAATTCATATAGATCTATTTCACCCTTTAGGTATCCTTGACTTCCAAAGAGTGAAGTTATATCAAAAAAAGCTCCCGTGTTCCCAATTCCATATGTATCATACTTGGCTCCTACAAAACCGGCAGCGCCTCCGCCGGAATCCAAGTACGGCAATAAGGAATAGTCGACCATAAGATAATCATATTCGTCTTTGAAATACTTATAGAACGTTTTGACATAATCCTCCCCTGAAATTTCATGTAACGGGGGAGGAGGATCTTTAACAATTAAGTTTACCACATTTTCCGATGCATATAAGCTGTCTGTTATTTTAACTAAAGGCGGTGCTTCCAGCGGGTATTTTGAACTGAAATTGATTACCGACAATGAGTTGGGTGAATATTCCTCAATCTGTGAACCGTCCTTTTTGATTAGTATGAATGGATCGCTGCCGGGATCCAGTAATATAGTCGCATCACCGAGAAAATTGTTTTTATGTATCCAATTATACTCGTTCGGCAAAGATAATTTATCAATTGAAAATATACTGTCTCCCGCGGTTTCATCTCCGTGTGTCCCGTCATCGAAAAATTGTATCTTTGCCATCGAGTTCCCATCATAAAAAATGCCACCGTTATCATTAGATAAATAAACGGATTTTATATCATTACTATTTAACCTCACACTAAGTGTAAAAGTATTTCCTTCTTTTACCACAAAGGGGGCTACGTAAACTTCATGAATATAACCTTGAGTTCCCGATTGGGTATTCAATTTGAAGCTTTTATCTACAAATGTATTGGCACCTATTGTATAATGGTTTCCGGTCTTTTGTTTGATGATTCCGGAATTATTTGGGAAGATATCCGTAATGCGGGAATGCTGTGCATATGAGCTATTATAAAAGAGAAGTAGACTAACCAGCATTAGCATGAGTAATTTCATTTTGATCTCTACTTTTTAGATGAAAAATATTTTTATGATTTTAGTGTTCTGATAAACCCGGTAGTATTGCCCTGCCCCTTGACAAAGTAAGGGAAGTGTTCTATTTCAAAACGGTAGCTGTTTTATTTCTTTTGCTGTCTGCCGGTATATTGAATCGGTGTTACTATTTATAATTTCAGGAAATGCGGAAAAATCAACAGGCTAAGGATCATTCTTCCCAACTACTCCCGCAGCCAATGTGTTTCGTCAATTCTAGATTCCGGGCCGTCCGGCATGGATAATCCGGTAATTATAATTGTCTACTATTTCATTCCGGGCACGCTCATTTTTTCATATCCGGCAGGAATTTCAAAAACACTGTCGTCCACATTTCCTTTGTTCATCTCGGTAACTTCAAATGTGTTGACTACCTTTCCGTCGGAGTTATATTCTTCCGACATCATAGGGAAGTAAGACCCCATTTTATTTATCTCACTCTGCAGCGGATTTTGCCCCATAGGACTTTTCACAAACTGTATATCTCCCACGTCGGCGGCAGCCCAGATATGCATTGAGTCTCCGTTGCCGTTTGGAAGAACATATTCGTGGCACAAATGCCCCAGGATTTTCCTAGTCTTGCCGGTTCCTGCTTTCGCTAACACCTTTTTCCAATCCTTACCCTTGTTATCATTAGGAGAAACCGCGGTTGATTCGGATGAGCTGAAATTATTATTGAGATCGTCTGAAGACTCCATATACATTTTCTGAGCAGGCATAATCAAATCAATGTTCTTTCCGTCCGAGATCCAGTACATTTTACCCATGGTGTTTGTCATATCCATTCGTATTTTCCCGCCTTTACTGTAATAGGATATTTCCGTGACTATTCCGTTCTCATCCTTATCTCTGAATTTAATAGAACCGCTGAAGATTTCCTGTCCCAGGGCAGAACCGGTGGGCGCCCATAGAGCCGCAGATATAATTATAAATAAGATGCTTACTATTTTTTCTCTCATTGTTTTTTCACCTTTTACTTCCTTGACTTTTATTACTTTGGATTATCCCTTTAAATTCTTTGAAACTTATTTAAGAACGATCATTTTCTTAACTTCTCGGAAGTTTCCGGAATTAATCCTGTAGAAATAAACACCGCTTGAAAGATGTTTGCTGGTTGTAGTTTGTTGTGTATTGAATACGACTTGATGATTGCCGGCCGGCTGTATCTTATCCACCAAAGTCGATACTACATTCCCTAGAATATCGTATACCTTCAACAATACCTTACCGCTTACAGGTAATTGGTACGTTATTACGGTAGAAGGATTAAATGGATTAGGATAGTTTTGAAAGAGTTCATACTTACCGGGTGCGATTTTTACATCTACAACTTTGGAATATTTAAATGCGCCGGAGTTGTCTATTTCTTTTAATCTGTATTCAAACTCGCTTCCGCCAAGCGGATTTGTGTCTGTGAAAGAATATTTATTGGGAGAATTGCTGCTTCCGTGACCTTTGACGAAGCCGACCATTTTCCAGACCTTGCTCTCTGCATTTTGCGACAAATCCGGGGCAGATCGCAAAGTGATAAGCGCATAGCGTTCTATAGAGAACCCATAGCTGTTCACTTCCGTTTCCGTCTGCCAGTTAAGATTTATTAAGTTTCCGCTTACTGAGGCTGTAAAAGAAGTAAGCTCTACAGGGAGTGCACCAATATCGGTTTGATTAACAGCAACAGGAATATTGCTGTTTGTTCCGGTGCCGTCACCAAGTTCGCCATTATAATTTAGTCCCCAAGTGTAAATTGTGCCGTCTGATGCAAGAGCAATTGAATGGTACTCACCTGCCGCTACCTGTACGATTGTCTTGCCTGATAATAAGCCGCCAACTGCTACCGGAATATTACTGTCTATATTTTTACCATTGCCAAGCTGGCCATAATAATTATATCCCCATGTGTAAACCGTGCCGTCTGACATAAGGGCAATTGAATGATAATAACCAGCAGCCACTTCGATTATTGTCTTGCCTGATAATAAATTCCCGACTAATACCGGAACATTACTATCTGTATTATTGCCGTTACCCAGTTGACCATAATGATTAGATCCCCACGTGTATACTGTGCCGTTCGAAGTAAGTACAATTGAATGAGAACCGCCGGCAGCTACCTGTGTAATTGTTTTACCTGATAATAAGTTACCAACTTCTACCGGAACATTACTATTTGTATTGTTACCAGTACCAAGCTGACCATAATAATTAGATCCCCATGTGTAGGATGTGCCGTCCGATGCAAGAGCAATTGAATGAAAACCACCTGCAGCCACATGTGTTATAGTTTTTGCTGATGATAAACTACTCACCGCTACCGGGACATTACTTTCCGTATTATCGCTGTTGCCAAGTTCTCCATCGCTATTATATCCCCAAGTATAAACTGTACCGTCTGACGCCAAAGCAATTGAATGATAATTGCCTGCAGCTGTCTGTATTATATCCTTCCCTGATAATAATCCGCTAACAGTTGCCGGAGCGTTGCTGTCAGTATTGCTTCCGTTGCCAAGCTGGCCGTAATAATTATATCCCCAAGTATAAACTGTACCGTCTGATGCTACTGCGATAGAGTGGAAACTGCCGGCCGCAATCTGTGTTATTGTCTTACCTGTTAATAAACCTCTTACCGCTACCGGAATATTGCTTTCCGTATTGTTGCCGTTTCCAAGCTGGCCATATTGATTATTTCCCCATGTGTAGACAGTACCGGAACTGTTTACGACTATTGAATGAAGGTTAGTAGATCCTATACCAAGCTTTTGCGCTTTAACTGATACTGAAATTAAAATTACCATCAATGTACAATAAACAGCCAAACCGCTATATACTTTCATAAATCATTCCCAACATTGAATCGAATCTAATTTTATTTAGTAAGCAGCACAATCGCATGAACGTGGTATTTTGTAGCGAGATGCATGAAGGATTCGCTTGGCCATCAAGTTGGAATAATTTGGAAGGATTTTTTGTAAACGCATAAGACAAAGTTTTTTGTCCCCGGTATTCTTTGCGCTTGTCCGCGGTACTGGCGGGCCTTACTATATTCCGTCACTTTTTCCGTTTGGTCCTAACTGTACGGGTCAAAGAGTATTAATAGATGAAAAAATGGGAAATTAGCTAAAGCAGATTTTCTCTGAAGACCTTGGCTACAAGTCCTCCCCTGGTATTTACTTGCAGCTTTTCGTAAATATTTTTTATGTGGGTGTTAACGGTGTGGAAACTGACAAAAAGTTTTTCCGCTATCTGTTTTCTATTTAATCCGGTAACAAGCAGATTTAAAACATCCTTCTCCCTGGCGGTTAACTTGTAGTCGCCCTTAGGTGCATTGAACTGCCTGAATATTTCGATTACTTTTTTTGCAATGTGTGCGTTCATCGGAGCACCGCCGTCCAGTACTTCCTTTATTGCTTCAATTATATTTTCGGGCGACGAATCCTTCAAGAGGTAACCGGAGGCACCTTCGCATAAAGCATAGAATACGGAATCTTTGTCTTCGTATATCGTCAGCATTATTATATGTGTTTCGGGACTAATCTCCTTAAACTTTTTTATCCCTTCCAGTCCGCTCATACCATGTAAACCGATGTCGAGAAGGATCACTGCGGGAAGTTCTGACGTACATGCTATTTCTTCAAGCGCATCTTCGCATGAGGCCGATACAAAATTACACGTGTATTCTTTAGACTGATCTACCAGATTTTTCATCGTCTTCCGGAAGTGGGCGTTGTCTTCCACAATCCAAACAAGGTTTTTTTCTTCGTTTATCATAATGTAATATTATATTTATCTTAAAATTTTGATATACCACGAACGCGGTATTTTTATTCTTAATAACTCGTTTCGGTTTTCCATGCCGGTATTAAGCTTTTCCTTCATTCTTTAAAGAGATTTCGATCCGGGTTCCGCGACCCGGGTTACTCTCTATTTCAAAGCTTCCTCCCATATCATTCATTCTAGCTCTTATATTCCTGATGCCGTATCCGTACTTAACTTTATCAGTTTCAAATCCGACCCCGTTATCGTAGACAGTAATTTTTAATTCCTCTCCTTCGTTTATAATATTTATGTCTATAGAGTCGGCCCGAGAATGCTTTGCAATGTTGTTCAATATTTCCTTGAAAATCAAAAATAGGTTTCTCCTTATCTGAAGATTTTCAGGTATTTTAATTTTACTTTCTCCGCTGTTAAATGTAAAACTTTTATTCGTAAGCTGCATTGATGCCGCATTTCTCATTTTTAAAATGAGATCCTCGCTTTTATCGTTTTCCGGATCGACAAACCAGATAATATCTCTGATGGATTGTGCGGTTTCTTTTGCGGTTAGTGTTATATCCTCGAGCTGTTTTTTCTCTTTAAGATTTAAGGAAGGATTTTCTTTCATCATCTGGCTCGAAAGCGAGATGCTGCTCAGATTGCTGCCTATTTCGTCGTGCAGGTCGCTCGCTATGCGGCTTCTTATTAAGGCTTTTTCCCTTTCTTCTTGAACCTTGATTGAATTGAATCGGTTGCCGAGAGCAAATGAGAGGAATGTCATTGCCAGAAAGACCCCTATAAATCCGATCTGCAGCGTTAACTCATCCCCGACTGTACCGTGTACGTATTCGATATTATTCAAATGGCGGAAGAAAATTCCTGCAAGGAAAATTAGCATGGCTATTAAAAATATCAGTGCGTTTTTATCGCCTTTTACCAAACAGTATGCAGCGGCAATTAATATTATGGTGTTGCCGCCTATTATGGGCAAGAACGCTATAGACGACGCAAATCTGACCGAAACAACCGAAAGTATCAGGGCGTAAAAAATAAATACGGCTGAAGTTGCAATAAGAAGGTTATACAGTAGAGCAGAATATTTCCTTACCTGTATAAACTCTTTTACGAATAATGTAAAGAAAAATCCCACCAACCCGACCATCATGATAAATATATGAGTGTCTATCCATGTATTATCTGGGGATATGAAACGGAAGAACAAACCGTCAACACATGTCTGATAAATACAAAGAGCTAATCCGTAAAGAGAAAAATATAAAAAGCTTTTGTCTTTTATAAAAAAGAACAAAAGAAGATTATAGAAAGACATAATTAGCAGGGCACCGTAAAAAATACCGAATATCAAATATTCTTTTGTTTGATTCTCCGCGAATGCCTCCGGCGTCCATATTCTTAGATAAACAGGAAGCATAACCCGGGACTGAAACCTCAAATAAAAAGTTTTTTGTTCGCCTGTTTTTAAACTGAAAGGAAAAATAATCTTGCGGCTCCTGAGCTGCCTTGAGCTCATGGGGAAATCAATTCCGGCTGTCAATACCTCAAATTTACCGCCTGACGCCGGGATATAAAGATCAACGCGGTCGATTATAGGAAATCCTTCGGAGAGAATCCAATTATGATTATTTCGTGAATTGTTAGTCACGGTATACCTGATCCACACGGCGTCTTTAGTATGGCCGAAGTCGGTTTCATCGGAATCAAGCGCTTTGAACACTATTGATTCACTGCCTGAGGCAACACTATCAATATTAAGATCATGACTGGAATCGAGCAGTACCTGCGTATACTTGCCTACACGGTATTCGCTAATGCTGTCTGTCAGCTTAACCTCTTTTTGTGCAAAAGAAGGTCTCGTTAAAAAAATGAATAAAATTAATAACAGCATGTTTTAGTGTAGCACTTCCGAAAAGTAATTGACTAACTTGATATCCCTGGTCTATACTTTTAATTCTCTCCGGGCATTATGTCTTGTACGCGGCCAGATGCATGAACTATATAAAACAGGAGCGAATTAATCCGCTGGCTTCACATGACTTGCTAAATGTCAGATTCTGTTAGGAAAAAAATTTCATTTAAAATCCTCTTTTTAGGATGAAAAAGCAAGAACTTTAAGTAAATGGATGCTTATTTTAGGGACGGTGTGATTTTCTTGATATAATGTTTACGCGGATTCTAAGGTGCATGATTAAAAAATGTTACCTCCGGATGCTAATAAACTATTAATTTAAACAGGGTGATTAATATTCTTCTTATTTCATGTTCACGAACTGGGTCGGGAAATCCAGATCGGCTTCCTTGACCAATTTAATGACTGCCTGAAGATCGTCGATCTTCGCTCCCTGAACTCTTACCTGCTCATCCTGAATTTGGGCATTAACCTTCAGCTTAGAATCCTTAATCATCTTCGTAATTTTTTTCGAGTTCTCTTTAGAAATTCCGCTTTGAAGATTGATCTTCTGCCTAATTCTTCCTCCGCCAGCGGTTTCAGGTTCTTCTAGTTTCAGTGCAAGTATGGAAATATTTCGTCGGATGAATTTTGTTTGAAGTATATCAACGCTGGCTTTCAGTGAGTAATCGTCTTTTGTATTAATGTTGATTAATTTATCCTTTTTGTTTAATTCTATTTCCGTGTTGGAATCCTTCAAATCATATCTCTGATGAATTTCTTTTGTCGCCTGATTTACGGCATTGTCCGCTTCCTGCAGATCGATTTCCGAGACTATATCGAAAGAATGATTTTGTGCCATTGTACGTCCTATGATTATTTTGTTGAAAAGTGATATAATATTAAAAACGAACTTTTATATATTTCTTAAGAAAAAATCTTTGAAAATTTATCCTCCTTTTTAGTAAGGGAGGTATCGAATCCATAATATGAACGAATGATGACCCATGAGATTAATTATATTTCACACTCCTCGAAACTCTCTAACGGAAAATTAAGCAATTTGAGATGAAGAAGAAACCGATCAGCCATGTGACCTTTAGTATTTTCACATATGGTTAGTTGGTTTTAAAGACAATATTTTCGGATGTCGGTCTGCCGGTATTTGTGTAACTTTTCACTATGATACTTTCGGTAAAATTAATAAATTAAACGGAAATAAATATATCAAGATAATCAGCTGAAACTAACAATATGGTATGGGTTTTAAATGGCCAGTAATATTATAAGAACGGTTTGAACTATTTATATTTCGCTTCAGAACTATAGTAGTGTTACATAAACCGTATTAAGCAATTAAGTAAGTTATACGGAAACGAAATTTCCACATTAATTTGTAATTTATATAAATAAATTTTTTCCACCAACCTTGTTATACGATTAAATTTTATTAAATTAAATAACATCAATTTATAAAGGGAAAAGAGGATCATAATCACTCGTCGATAACCATCGGAACCTTGTGCTGAATTTAACGTATTTTCAAGTTATAATTAATTATACACGATAGGCCAATGATTCATGTTCATTTATTAAATCATTGTCGTATAACTTAACTGCATACCGGCAGTAAATATTTATTAGTAATTAATCTATGGGGGATTAAGTATGCTCAGAAATTACATAAAGACGGCACTTCGGAATTTTTCTCGCAATAAAAGCAATACTATTATTAATGTAACCGGATTGGCTATAGGTATTGCCGCCTGCCTGCTCATTTATTTAGTAATCAATTACGAACTCAGTTTCGATTCGTTTCATAAAAACAAGGAAAATATTTACAGGTTAGTTACTGAAAGGCACGCACCCCAGGGAAATATATATTCTTCAGGCGCGCCTTTCCCGGTTGCCGAGGCGCTAAGAATTGATTATCCTCGATTGAAAGAAGTCGCTGATATATTTCAGATTACAAAGGCCCCCATAATTGTATTGCCGTACGACAATAATAAGGAAGAAAAAAAATTTATTGAACAAAAAGGGGCATTCTTTTGCGAACCTCAATTTTTTAATATTTTTGATTTCAAATGGATCGCCGGAGATCCCAAAACCGGATTATCGGAACCCAATACTGCCGTTTTATCAAAAGCAACCGCGGAAAAATATTTTGGCGACTGGAAAACGGCTTTAGGTAAATCAATAAAATTTAACAGCAAGTACACCGTTAAAATTACGGGGATTCTTGATAATATTCCTGTTAACACTGACTTTCCGCTAAGTGTTGTTGTTTCTTATAAGACTTTCAAAAATGACCAAAAGGATGACTGGTTTTCCGTAATTGGAAGGAATAATTGTTTTGTTTTGTTCCCGCCGGGATTATCCAGGACGCAATTCAATTCTTTCTTGCATGATTTTGTTGTAAAACATAAACCGCCGGAATATGTTAAAGACGGACTTTATGCCCAGCCTTTGAGTGAAATCCATTTTGATAGCCGCTTTTATAATTATAACGACCGAACATTCAATAAATCACTTTTAACCGTTTTAAGTCTTATTGCTCTTTTTCTAATAATAATACCTTGTGTTAATTTTATAAATTTATCAACTGCACAGGCAATTAACCGTTCAATGGAAGTCGGGATACGAAAAGTATTGGGGAGTACCCGCAAACAGTTAGCAACCCAATTTATGATAGAAATGTTGCTGACCACCATTCTTTCGGTAATACTAGCTGTGATATTAGCATTCATTGCCCTGCCATTTTTAAATAGATTGATCCAAACTTCGGTGAGTTTGAATTATTTCTTAGACCCGAAAATAGTTTTATTCCTGCTTCTTGTTACTTTTTTTGTTACGCTGTTTTCGGGTTTTTATCCTTCAATTGTTTTATCAGGATTCAATCCGATTACAGCAATTAAAGGTAAATTAACCGTCAGAACTCCCGGCGGAATTTCGTTAAGAAGGGGGTTAGTGGTTGTTCAATTTATCATTGCTCAGATTTTGATTATCGGTGTGCTGATAGTGGTAAGCCAAATGCATTATTTTCAAAATGTACCGTTAGGATTTAATAAAGACTCGGTTCTCCTTGTGCCGGTGCCTGATGATTCTGTAAGTCAGACAAAATATCAGACTTTAAAGAACCGGTTATTGCAGCAGGCAAATATTAAAATTGCAAGTTATAGTACTTTCAGTCCTTCCGATGATGATTACTGGAACAGTGACTTCAAATTTAATAATTCTACAAAAAATTCCGATTTTAATGCTGATCTTAGATGGGCTGATGTTGATTATTTTAAATTATATGATCTTCATTTAATAGCCGGCAGGCTTTATACGGAAACCGATACAGTAAGAGGGTTTGTTGTTAGTGAAACCTTCTTAAAAAAAATAGGAATATCCGATCCGCAGGATATTATAGGCAAAAAACTTAAATTTTGGGGCGGTATACTCAATGCACCGATTGTCGGCGTAATTAAGGATTTTAATTCATCCTCATTACGTGATCCGATTAAACCAATTGTAATGGGCTGCTGGAAAGCTCAATATAGATCATTGAATATAAAAATTGCGCCGACAGATGTAAAAAAAACATTAGCTACCGTTCAAAAGTACTGGAACGAAACATTCCCGGATTATGTATATGAAGCAAAGTTTTTGGATAAGAAAATTGAAAGCTTCTACGCGGAGGAAAGAAGGCTCTCCAGTTTATATTCGATATTTGCCGGCATTGCAATTTTTATATCTTGTCTAGGACTTTATGGATTGGTTTCATTTATGGCCGCACAAAAAACAAAAGAAGTCGGCATTCGTAAAGTTTTAGGCGCTTCTACCGGCAGCATACTATTTTTGTTTTCAAAAGAATTTATAATATTAATATTTATTGCCTTCATCATTGCCGCACCGATTGCGTACTATATAATGAATAAGTGGCTGAATGATTTTGCTTATCGGATCACCCCGGGAATGTGGCTATTTATACTTACAATTGCCGGCAGTCTGCTTATTGCATTGATAACCGTTGGTTATAAAGCAATAAAAGCAGCATATGCAAATCCCGCACAATCTTTAAAATATGAGTAAAGAAGCGTCCGTTTACTAACAAAAATGTTTATAAGCGGACGATTTCAATTATCATTTAAAATTTAGTCCTTATATTATTAGGCAGTGCTAACATTCCCTAAAAAATTTATTAAGCTAATTGCCGAGTATAATATAAGTGCGGAAAACCATGTCGGGGTGGGGAGATTCGAACTCCCGACCTTCCCGACTCCGTCGGGATGCGCTAAGCACTGTTAGTTAGTCTTTGAATATATTTTCGACTATTCATGGATTTTATCTTGATTTCAAACTTATTTGCATCTTTGTTAGTTTGAAACTCTTTTCTGTAAACTAATTGCTATGGTGTGCCGGTTTTTGTAGAAGTTGTCTGACCGGAATTATGTTTGTGAAGTCTTCTCTGCAGGTTATTCGTGTGGCCGATGTAATATTTATCCCTTTTAGGGCTGTAAATTATTCACGTGTCAAAAACCATGTCGGGGTGGGGAGATTCGAACTCCCGACCTCTTCGTCCCGAACGAAGCGCGCTAACCGGGCTGCGCTACACCCCGAATATGAACAATTTTAAATATCAAAAAAACACTAAACTTTTTTCGAACTCCCGACCTTCCCGACTCCGTCGGGACGCGCTAACCGGGCGGAGTTTATCCCGATTCTATCGGGGCTACACCCCGAATTGATAAATTGCGAATGAAATTCAAAAATGATGAATCAATTTTGAACACGCTAAAATAAGCTGTTTGCGTTAAAATTCCAAGTAAACAAAGTTCATGATATTCAGCAGAGATAAATAGAATTTTCTTGTTTCTATAATTATTTTATAATATCTTGTAATCAAAGAGTTTAATATGCGTTATATAATCTAACACTTGAAAAAAACATAATAAGTTGAAAATTTTGCAACAAAGATGAGTATCCCAATGATAAAGACATTAATGCTGATATTTTCAGCGATGTTAATACTTTTTATTCCGGAAAGTCGGGCACAAACAGAAAACAGTTCACCTTCCAAATATGATTGGTTGCCACAAAATAGCTGGAGCTTCGGTTTCGGAGCTGCACTTCCAAGGTATGTCAGCACAGATTTACAGATTACCACCCCAGTTGGATTCGGTGGATACCTTTCCATACAGAGAAATTTTTCCGAACATGTGGGATTAAGACTTGGGGGAACTTATGTAAATATGAAAGGAAAAACAGGTTTACCGCTTCAGACTGTTACTAACAATTCGTTTGCCGGAGATTTTGACCTGCTTTACTATCTTGTTCCTTGCGAGCCTGTTTCACCTTATCTGGGAGTCGGGGTTGGCGGACTTTATTATTCCGTAAGCGGATCGCCAGTTGCGAATAACAACGATTCCTTTTTAGACTACGAAGTGAATCTGGATTTCGGAGCTGAATGGTATGCGGGGATGAACTGGAAAGTTAAAACTGAACTCGGATATCATACCACCGGTAGTAATAAATTTGATGGTATCAGTGGAACGGCGAACGGCGGAATTTTTGGCGGAACCACAGATTCTTATATGACTTTCAATCTCGGCCTGGTATATTATTTCTCGAAGGGCCCGAGATCAAAACTTTGCGATCTTTATGACGGAATATCTCAAAACATCGATTACGCTAAAATTGAAGAGATCGTAAAGAAATACGCTTCAAAGCCGACCGTTGTTGATTATGATAAGATCGAAAAAATCGTAAAGAATGCGACTCCATCTGCAATTCCTCAAAATTGGGTGCTTGTTGGTGTTAATTTTGACTTCAATAAAGCAAGTCTCCGCCCCGAATCGCTGCCGATATTATACAACGCAGTACAGATTCTACTTACCAATCCGGTAATAAAAGTCGAGATTCAGGGTTATACCGACAATATCGGTTCTGACAAATACAATAAAAAACTCTCTAAAGAGAGAGCGGAAGCCGTTAGGAATTTCTTGATAGGTAAAGGTGTGAACCCGAACAGACTCAAAGCTGCCGGTTATGGTGAGGCAGATCCAATTACATCCAATAAAACGGCGCAGGGAAGAGCTATGAACAGAAGAATAGAATTTAGGGTGCTGGCTCAATAAAGATCTCCTTAATGTTAGAATAAAGGCCTCTTAAACAGGGGCCTTTTTATTTTAAATGGCCCGGTCGAAATATTTCCTTTACTTTCTCACAGGATTAATTTAAGTTAGTTCAAATAAAATTATAACCTTTAAATCTATCCGGCGAGATGGAAAAGGATGAAAGAACTAAATTTAACAACAATACGGTAACCTCCGAGGATATTATCCTAGGAGGCTTTTTTGTATATGCGCATAAAATCAAAATTGGTCGATAAAGTAGGTCTCAACAGGATCATTACACGAATATCCCATGAAATTCTCGAGAGAAATAAAGGCTCGAAAAACCTTGTATTAATGGGAATGAGAACACGGGGAGAATTTTTGGCCAAAAGGGTCTTTGCGAAGATTAGCGAGATAGAAGGTATCGAGCTTCCTTTCGGTGTTCTCGATGTAACTCTCTACCGGGATGATTTCAGAACAAGATTAAAGCAGCCCGAAGTCTCCGTTTCCGATATAACATTTGATATTAACGACAAGGATATAATTCTTATTGACGATGTGCTGTTTACCGGCAGAACGGTGCGATCCGCCATGAACGCTATTATGGATATGGGAAGACCTAATACAATACAATTGTTTGTCCTGGTTGACCGCGGACACCGGGAACTCCCTATACGAGCCGATTACGTCGGAAAAAACACGCCTACATCTATCGATGAAGAGATAAAAGTTAAAATGGAAGAAGTGGACGGCGAGGATGCCATCTACTTGGTTGATGTTAATAAAGATTAATTAAGAGTATAAAATATGCCCCTATCCAGTAGACACTTGCTGGGCCTGCACGGTGTGCCCAAAGAAGATATCCAGCTCATTTTAGACACCGCCACAACATTCAGAGAAGTATTAGAAAGACCAATAAAGAAAGTTCCCACCCTTCAAGGCAAAACAGTTGTAAATCTGTTTTATGAAAATTCCACCCGTACGAGAATTTCTTTTGAACTTGCGGAAAAACGGCTGTCCGCCGATTCGATAAACTTTGCGGTAAGCGCTAGCAGCGTAAGCAAAGGCGAGGTTTTCAAAGACACCATCCGTAACATTGAAGCTATGAAAATAGACATGGTGGTTGTAAGACATTCTGCGGCCGGTGCCCCTATATTCCTTACCAAAGTCTGCGACGCCAACATCATCAACGCCGGCGACGGTATACACGAGCATCCGACACAGGCGCTTCTCGATATGTATTCGATAAGAGAAAAATTGCAGAGACTGGAGGGATTAAAAGTGTGCCTGGTTGGCGATATAGCTCACAGCAGAGTAGCTCTTTCCAATATATTCGGTTTAAAAACAATGGGTGCTAAAGTTTCGGTGTGCGGACCTTCAACCATGATCCCGCGATATATTGAGGAACTGGGAGTTGATGTTATTTATGATATCGACGAAGCTATTCAAGAAAACGATGTGCTGAATGTTCTACGCATACAACTAGAAAGAAATGCGAGAGAGTATTTTCCCTCGATAAGAGAATACGCAAAGTATTTCGGAATCACCGAGGAGAGACTTGAGAAGAACGGCAAGGATATTTTAATTATGCATCCCGGGCCGATAAATAGGGGAGTGGAATTATCATCCGGCGTGGCCGACGGATTAAATCAAATAATTTTAAAGCAAGTTACAAACGGTGTGGCCGTCAGAATGGCGGTGCTTTATTTGCTAGGAACTCAAAACTGACGGAAATAAAATGAAAGTAATTTTAAAAGATGTAAATATTCTTCATCCTGAACAGAAAATAAATCAGACTAAGACGGATATACTTCTGGAAAACGGAAAAATATCCAAGATAGGTAAGATAAGCGCCGAGGATTCGAAAAACGCCAAGGTATTTGACTTCAAAGGAAAATACGCCGTCCCTGGATTCTTCGATATGCACGTGCATTTGAGAGAACCGGGCAGGGAAGACGAAGAAACTGTTGTTACCGGCTGCAACGCCGCAGCTAACGGAGGATTTACCGGGATCGCATGCATGCCGAACACAGAGCCGGCAATCGACTCGGCCGAAGTTGTCAGGTTTATTCAGAAGCAGGCCACAGGTCATCTTGTGGATGTGGCTGTTATAGGTGCGGCGACTTTAGGCAGAAATGGTGAAATGATCTCCCCGATGGCGGAACTGCGCGAAGCCGGCGCGGTCGGTTTTTCCGATGACGGCGTTGCTATTAAAACCGCGGCTATCTTGAAGCGCTCTCTTGAATACTCCGGCATGTACAACCTGCCTATAATTGAGCACTGCGAAGACGAATCACTCGCCGGCGGTGCGATGAACGAAGGAATAAATTCTACGCTTCTTGGCCTGCCGCCCGTATCTTCGGTTGCCGAAGACCTGATCGTTATGAGAGATATATTAATGGCCGAGTATACCGGAGGCAGGATTCATATCGCTCACATAAGTACAAAAAAATCCGTGGAAATGGTACGCCAGGCTAAGAAAGAGGGATTTAAAGTAACTGCTGAAGTAACCCCTCATCACTTTACCTTAACCGACGACGCTGTGAAAACATACGACACAAATACTAAAATGAATCCTCCGCTCAGAACTAAAGTTGACGTAGATGCAATCATCCAGGGTCTAAAAGACGGAACATTGGACTGTATAGCAAGCGACCATGCGCCGCATTCGCCTGAGGAAAAAGAGGCTGAATTCGAATTGGCGCCGAACGGTATCGTCGGTCTCGAAACCCAGGTAGGTTTGGCCCTTACCGAGCTGTACCATAAAAAAATATTGAGCCTCGAGGAAATCGTATTTAAAATGGCAATAAATCCCAGAAAGATTTTAAACCTGCCTGTTCCTAAATTTGACGAAGGAGAAAAAGCAAATTTCACGATACTGGATCTTGACGAAATATGGACCGTGGATATCGCTCTAACCAAAAGTAAATCGAAAAACTCTCCCTTCAACAAGCGTCTTCTTACCGGCCGTGCCGTAGCAGCCATAAATAACGGGCAGTTACATACGCAGGATGAAATAACTCATTTCTAGATGCCGCATAAAACTAAAAGAGGATAGGGGAAAGTCAGCATTGTAGACGATCTTGTATATTATTATATACAACTTCAATTAATAAATACTTCTAATACCGCTAAAAACAACGCTTTTTAGGTGGCACTCATTTTGGTTCATTGGGATTGAATTAAAAAATAACGGTGACACCAATGAAACGCTCTATTATTTATTTCGCATCACTTATATTAATGTTTTTATTCACTGCCTGCGCAAAGCACAGTTCATTTTATGAAATAGACAATACTCCGCCGTCCGCTCCGAACGGACTTACTGCTCTTAACGGCGATAACCGTGTCGATCTCTCATGGGACCCGGGTTTTGAGCACGATCTGGCAGGATACAACATTTATTACGCTTATTCCTTTGACGGCAAATATAAACTTATCGGATCAACTGAAGATAATTATTTTGTAGATTTCGGTGCCCACAACGGTACTACTTATTATTACGCGGTAACTGCGTACGATTTTAACGGCAACGAGAGCGATCTCAGCTATGAGAATGTATATGTCACACCGCGTCCCGAAGGATCTAATGCATCTGTTTCGGATTACAGACAGTTTCCGGATAACGGCGGCTTCTCCTTCACTTCATATTCCGTTGTTCCGTATGATAACAAGAGCGCAGATTTCTTCTTCGAAAATTATAACGATACTTTGTTTATAGATGTTTGGAACGATAGCGATATTCAGGATATGGGACTGACCCAGGATATCTATGATATTCCATATGCTCCGTCGGACGGCTGGTCATCAACAAAGGACGCAATAGCAATTCCCGGACATACATATGTAATCTGGACATGGGATAATCATTACGCAAAGATCAGGATAAATTCACTTACAAGGGACAGAATGGTCTTTGACTGGGCATTTCAAACGGTACAGGGAAATGTGGATCTGAAACAGCACACGGTACAACCCGAAAGAGGACCAATGCAGAGAACCGTTTCGCTTAGACATTGATCCGGCGCCGGTTATGTTCTTAAACATATAGATTTACTTATATATATTAATTAAATTAGTTACGATGTCATCTTTGTTATCGAAAATATCGTTTACAATTTCGCTGTTGATTCTCCTGAATTCGGGAACAGCCATGTCGCAGCAGTTTAATGCCTCGGAACGGGCTAATAATATCGAGAGACAAAAAACCGTAAACCATGTTTTCGACAGGATAGAAGTCGGTATATCCTCCGGAGACGTAGACCTGCTTTCCGGTTTTCTTAGTTCTCAGACATATTTGAGTCTCTCGAACGGTATCAGCGGATATTACAGCTCCAATCAGGCTTATTATGTACTGGAGGATTTTTTCAGAGATTACAAAGTAACCGGATTTAGATTCGGCAGTATACAGGCGAATAACGGCAGTCCCTTTGCAACTGGTATATACAAATATCACTTTAGAGGGATGAAAGGCAACGCGCAGGTATTTATTTCCCTGAAGCGCTCGGCGAAGAAATGGAAAATAACTCAAATATCAATTAATTAATGTCATATAAGTTATCAAAAAAATTAAGAGGCGATAGGAAATTCTTTGCTATCGTCTTTTTTATTTTACTAATTATTTTCCTCTCGGGAATATTAACTCCTTTAAGGGTTCATTATCAGGAATCCAATTGGAACAGGGAATTATCTAAGAAAATCGAAGCGATCCGGGGCGAGGTATTAACGCTCTTCAGCAAGAAAGAGGACAAGCTGCTCGAAACCTCTCAGTCGTTGAAGAAGGATCTTTCGCATATTTTGGTACCAAGAAATATATCCTACGGTTCTCTGATCAAAGCTCTGAACGAAAACAAGTATGACGATTATTCAATAGAGATCCTCGCTCCCAACGGTAAGCTCATCGCCTGGAACAGAACCGTCGCGGTTCCGGCAAACGATATACTTCCCCTTGCATATCCCGCCGGTGAAACCCATTTCTTCAATACGGAATTGAAAACATATCTTACTGTGACCGACACAATACTGGTTGAAAATGATCAGTTCTATCTTGTAGTAAGCCGTCTTATCGAAAAACATTTTGAGCTTCAGAACCGTTACTTCGAGGACATCAATTTTACCAAGGAAATTTCAAACAGGTTTCTTACCCAATTCGACGTTGATTATACACCCTTTTCAGACGTCAGCAGGGACGGGCGCAAGTTCTCATTTGAACTTCTGAACAATAAAGGCAACAAGATCGGGCTCGTAACCTTCACCAAACCTTCTCTCGATTCCGAGGTTAATTCGGTTTATACTTTTTCCTCGAGCCTGCAGTCTATTCTTTCCGCGGTAGCGTTTATATTTCTCGGCTTCGGATTCAGGAAAGAATTTCGCGGAATTAAAAAAAGAACTTATAAAATACTACTTCTTACATTGTATTTTGCGTCGTTTCGAATGCTGCTTTACTTCGTGGGTTTCCCGTCAAATATACTACACGGAGAGCTGGTTGATCCGGCGTATTTTTCATCTACTTTCGGAGGCGGCTTAGTAAAATCACCTGCCGAGTTTTTTATAACCAGCTTTTTCCTGATAATCATAACCGCGAAAGGCTTTGCGTATCTATCAAATTATGTATCCGATATTCATAAAAAATCGGTGAAGAATTATATTTTATTCTCATTCTTACTTTTGCCGTCGGCTTTCATCTACCTTCTTACCATCAGGGGACTCAGCGCATCGGTAAAAAGTGTTGTTTTCGACTCGACTCTCCACTATTTCAAAGAACCCAACCTGATCCCTAATCTTCCTTCGTTAGTGATGAATTTGAACGTTCTCATTTTTACAGTTTCTGCATTAATGCTTCTAAGCAGTATCGTGATACTTCTGCTTACTTTGCTGCCGGCGATAAATAATAAGCGTACCAATAATATTTTTCTTGCACTCTTTGCGGTTTTCCAAGTACTCGGATTTGTTTTTATCAAAGCGCAGAGAGATCCGCTTATAAATCCGCTTCTCGGTTTTATATTTATTTCGCTGATCTTTCTTCTGGTGTACAGAGTCTATAACGGCAGAACCGACCGAATTTATAATTACGTATATATAACACTTGCAGCATCTGTTATCTCCATAACTCTGATGAATTATTTCAATATCGAACTTGAAAAAGCTTCTCTTAAAACAACTGCCCTGGAGATTAATAGGCCGAATAATAATCTGCTTAAATTTCTCATTAGCGAAACTTTAAATAACGCGGCCGGCAATAGAGATGTTATAAACGATTTCTATATCCACAGAACAAATTTCGAGGCGGAAGCCTTCAGGCTTTGGGCTTCAAGTTCTTTGCAGAAAGAATCGCTCGCATCCTCCGTTACGATTTACGACGAACACTTCCGGGTTTTAGGCGAGTTCAGCGTAGGCATGGAAAATCAGCCGCATATACTCGAACAGCTTAGACTGGCTATTAAAAATGGTTCGGGCATTCTTCAGATAAGCCAGTCCGGGGATACGTTAAGTAAATTGTACGCAGGTCTGGCACCCGTTACCGATCGAGGTCAGACGTTGGGTTATATTGCTGCGTCTATCAGTTTTAGTCTGCAGAACCTGGGCGCGCAGAACATACCCGATTTTCTCGAGTCGAAAAAAAATATAATTAATTCCGTGCTCGATGTAGGTCAGTTGAAGATATTTCAGTTCTATAATTCTAAGCTGAAAGAGGTATACGGCGATATCTATCCTTCACGCGATCAGACAAAACCGATATTCAAGGCGAAATACAGCCAGGATAACGAAGCATGGCTGGAACTTTCCCTAAATGGTGAGAAATACTATACTTATTTACTTAAAACATCCGCAAACGGAAACGAAATAATTACGGCGGTGTCTACGCAGGTCAAACGTATTTCATGGGACCTGTTTAATTTTTTCAAGATATTTCTCATCCACAGTATATTTATAATTCTCCTGTTCTCGTTCCTTCTGATAATAAAACTCCGCGAGCTTAAATACAGTTTTAGAACTCAGCTCCTTGTAGCGTTTTTATTCGTTTCCATTATACCCGTGATCATATTAGCCGTATACAACAGACACATAGTGCAGCAGAGAAGCCAGACCGCTATTTTCAATGAACTTTCGGAGCGCACAAAGTATATAGAAAATATTATAAATGAAGAATTGGAAGAAACCAAGAATATAAATTACCATCAGGCATTTGTTAACGCCGGAAAGGATCTCGGAATTTCATTCGCTATTTACGACGGCGCCGACCAGATCTTTATTTCAAAGCCGCAATTCCAAAGATCGGGGCTGTTTAATCAGAGGCTGAATCCGGAAGTATATTATGAGATGAATTACTTGAGTTACCGGGAATATTTAGTCCGCGAAAAATTTGATAACTTCGTGTATGACGCGTACTATAGAAAGGTAACTATCAACGGACAGAACGTAATTATTGAAGTGAATGACGCGTTTAATAAGGTGCGGCTGACATTTTCTATTATTGATGTGGATATTTTCCTGTTCGGAGTATATTCTTTCGCTACAATAATAATGATCCTTTTAAGTACTATCCTTGCCAATAGGATCTCCAGGCCGATACGGAAACTGACAAAAGCAACCGGTTCTGTTGCCCACGGTGATTTCAATATCGTCCTCGATAATAATGAGAAGGGAGAATTAAAAGAACTCTTGGAGGGCTTCAACTCGATGACCAAGGAACTACAGAAAAACCAGATTGATCTGGCTGAACTCGAACGGGAAAACGCATGGAAGGAAATGGCCAAGCAGGTTGCTCACGAGATTAAAAATCCGCTTACTCCTATGAAGTTAGCCGTACAGCAGCTGATCGTTTCTTATAAAGACAAAACGAAAAACTTCGATACGGTTTTCGAGAAGTTGTCGTCCACCCTTCTTACACAGATCGAAAACCTGAGAGTTATTGCATCGGAATTCTCAAGATTTGCGCGGATGCCCAATTTCAAGCTTGAAGAGCTGGATATAATTCCCGTTATTGAAGATACCATAAACTTATTTCTGGAAGAAAATATTAAAATATCGTTTCAGAGCGAATTGAATTCGGCATCGATAGAAGGCGATAATGCTCAGCTGCATAGACTGTTGATTAATTTTATTCGAAATTCAATACAGGCCGACGCAAAAAATATTTTTATAAAACTGCATGCCGGGCAGGACAATTTCATTTTGGAAATAGAAGACGACGGAAAGGGTATTCCGGAGTCGATTAGCGGCCGGATATTCGAAGCCAATTTTACTACCAAAGAAAGAGGTATGGGGCTCGGGCTCAAACTTGCAAAGCGGTTTATAGAAGGAATTAACGGTTCGATAACGCTGGAAAAGAAATCGGAGCCCGGCGCGTTGTTCCGGATTACCGTACCCATACTGCATAACGAAAAAAACGGTTAATAGATGACGTCCTTAACACCTCATCAGCTTAAAGCGCTGGATCACAAAAATCATATTTCCTTAACCGCAAACGCGGGATCGGGAAAGACCTTTGTTCTTTCGCGGAGATATCTTGAGATTGCACTGAGCGAGAACCTGTCGCTTAGAAATATCGCTGCGATTACTTTTACGGATAAAGCCGCAGGCGAACTATACAAAAAGATCGCATCATTAATTGAAGACAGACTTAGTGCTTCAACTGAATCAGCGGAAATTAAGCGTCTCGAGAACATAAGGCGCCAGCTAGTATCGGCGAATATCTCAACAATACATTCGTTTTGCATAGACATTCTGAGGGAATTCCCCGTAGAGGCAGGGCTCGACGCAAATTTTACACCTGTCGATGAAACAGCGTCCGGGGAACTGATAGAGCTTTCCGTTGATGAGATGATCAAGGCGGCTCTTAACAATCCGGATGAAGAACAACTTTTGAAATATCTAATTAGGCTTTTCGCCTCAAAGAATCAGCTGGCCAAAGAATTAATAAGATTAATAAATCATCGTAAGAACGTTCTTTCAATTTCGGAAAGTCTATATTCCGGTTCGGAGGAAGAGACCGCGTCAAAGCTTCATGAACTTTTCCTGGATTATGCCGAACGCATCTTCTTAAAGGATAAAGAAAAATTAACTGATTCAATTGAAAGGATAAATTCGGCCGTTATCGCGAACAACAAAAAAAGTGATACCGCCGCGGAAGCTCTTCCACTTATTTCAAAAATGAATGCCGCCGGGGGAACGGAGGAATATTTAGCTGCTATTCTAAATGTGAAATCCGCTGTTACGACAGGAAAAGGAACACTTAGACTGACCGGCTATATTAATAAAGCGGTCAAGGAAGAGATGAACGCTGAGATCGAAATCGTGAACGAATTTTTTGCCGATATCGGGTTTCTTAATATCCCGGAAGATTCCGCCGAACTTGAAGCCGATCTGGCCCGTTTCGGCAAGACTCTTATAACTTTTTTTGAGAAAGCACTCGCGGTTTACGAAAGAAAAAAGAAGGAGAACGGTTATCTGGATTATGAAGACATTCTTCTTCAAGCAAGAAATATTTTAACAAACGAGCACGTTCAGAACAGCCTTGCACAAAAATTCAAATACATTATGGTGGATGAATACCAGGATACAAATGAAATCCAGTACAATATTTTTCTTCCTATACTCAACCATTTAAAACAAGGGAATTTATTTATCGTCGGAGACGAAAAGCAAAGCATCTACATGTTCCGCGACGCCGAGCTTCAGGTGTTCAATAAAACTAGAAAAGACATTGAAGAATCTTCGGGCAGCGAGTTTCTTCTATCACTTCCGGATAGTTTCCGGATGGCACCGGCATTATGCCTATTTACCAATTATGTTTTTACGAGGCTGTTCGCGGGTCCCAGAGAAATATTTAACGAGGTGACGCATACCGATCTTGTTTGTGCCAGAGAAGACGGAGTTGAAGGCAAAATCGAGTTTTTAATTGCGGGCGAATCCGATAATGAAAAAGTGGAAGAACACGGTGTTGACTCAGACGGAAACGCATCGGCCGAGAATCCGGAGGCGGATCTTGTTGCTCGCAGAATAGTGTCTTTAATAAAAGATGACGAACTAAGTCCCGGAGTAAATTGGGGCGATATCGCCGTACTTTGCCGAAAAAGAAAGGCTTTTTCCGGGCTGGAAAAAACTTTCATCAATTATAACATCCCCTTCGTAATAGTTGGCGGTAAAGGTTTTTATCAGCGTCAGGCAATTTATGATATCTATAATTATTTTTCGTTTTTACTCGATGCAAAGAACGATACGGCGTTAACCGGTATTCTACGATCGCCCTTCTTTACCCTTTCGGATTCTCTAATATTCGATATATCCTTAAGCAGCGGCGATTCGCTTTGGCATAAACTGCAAAACTACTCGGGTAAAAATAATTACGCGAAGTTAGCCGCGGAGCGGCTGGGTGAAAACCTTGCTCTGGCTAAGAGCACCGATATTCCGGAGATGTTAAGAAAGATCTTAAAAGAATCCGATTTCCTGGCGGTGCTGGCGTCGGGATCGAACGGCGAACAGGAACTGGCAAATATTCAGAAGCTGATAACACTGGCAATATCTTTCAGCAGACAGGGATTCAGAACATTGTATGATTATGTTGAATACCTTAGAGAATCAATCGAGCTTTCCGGCGACGAAGCGCAGGCCTCGGTTACCGAGGAATCGGACGCTGTTAAAATAATGACGCTGCACCAGGCGAAAGGCCTGGAATACCCGGCCGTTTTCCTGTATAAATGTGACGATATAACACGGAAAAGCACGGCCAAAACAAAAGAAGTAATCGTAAGCAAGACGTTCGGAATATTAACGAAATTACCTAGGCGTCAGGATTATTTTGCCGAATACGAATCTGCTCCCGTATTGGGCATAAACGATTTTATCAATTCGAAGAAGAACAGGGCTGAACTGAAAAGATTATTGTACGTAGGAATAACACGAGCAAAAAATTATTTGTTCATTTCAGCAACCGCACCCAGGAAAGAAAAATATAATTCAGAATCATTTATGGCGCTGCTTCAGGAGGGATTGGGAAATGAATTGAGCGGCGATAGGATCAAATTGAATTCGAGTTTAAATTTCTTGACCGAAAAAGACGGTAATTACGTAACAGAAGAAAGATCAGTTTTGATTGATGTTCCCATAATCCGGGAATTGAAGCTGGAACCGTTCGTCGAAAATAATACGGGCCCGGATAAAGTCCATCAAAAACTTGCGACAGCGGGAATTAAAGATTCGCCCGAAGGAGAAATTATTTCGGCCACAAAAGTTGCCGTCTATAAACAATGTCCCTTGAAATATCAATTTACTTACGGGTACGGATTCGGTCCTTTGATGACGCAGTTTAAAATGTGGAGCAATTCTCAAACGGGGGATGATGTTATTTCGTCCTATGAATTTAGTCCGGAAGAAGCGTACAATGATCCTGCTTACGAAGAAAAAATCGGCGGCGGCAGAGTTTTAGAGTATGCGGAATTGAAGGGCAGGATTATTCATAAAGCCTTACAGAGAGAGCTGCAACTGAATGATATTAAAGAGTTTACGGAGGTGTCGGCGCGAAATGAAATTAACCCCGCCGAAGTAGACGAAAATAAAATAAAAAAATTAAGAGAAACAGTTTATTCTGATTTAAAAAAATTTTACGGGTCGCAGGAATATAAGTTTATTAGCTCCTTTAAAAATTACAGCAATGAGTACGAAGTATACATTAAGCAGGGAGATTACTACCTATACGGAATTATCGACAAGCTCATTTTTGAGAAGAATAAGTTGGTCATTGTAGATTATAAGACGGATGATATACCTGTCGAAGAAATCGACGAAAGGTCGGAGGCGTATTTAACTCAATTAATATTTTATTCATATATTGTCACTCAATTATTTGACAGTATTAAAGAGTATTCTCTCAGACTGATTTTTATAAAGCATCCAGACAGACCGGTAATAAAAGAAGTGGGGAGCGATAATTTTAAGATTCTTAAGGATGAGATTGAACGGATGATAAAAAATATTCGAGAGGAAAAATTCCGGAAGAATATTAGGCATTGTCCAAAGTGCGCTTACTCTTTAAATCAGGCGCAATGCATTAAAAGTTGAGTATTTTTTTTATTGAAATAAATGCCTGTATCTTCATTTTTAGTATTTATTCTAAAAAGTATTGAAATTTCTGATAGAGTTTTGTTAAATTTTCAGTAGTAAATTTTTATAACGTATATTTATGGCCGATAAGTTTTGGAAGTAATGGTGATATTAAAAAACAATTATCGAGTATATATTGAAAGTAATAGTTTATGCATAAGGTAATTTCGCAAATTAGAGATCTTAGCACTATCGAGAAAGAATTAAATTTAAATCTGGTGGGTGTCTTAGCATTGAGCGTGGAGAATGAAAAGGTAGCACAGCTAGCTACAACATTTCTTTATCAGGATAAAAACGTGTACATATTTTTTGACGAAGACGATGAGTTTTTTAATGGAATCGAGTTTGAGACAAATGTCAGTTTCACGGTGATTAAAAACGATAAGGTCAAGAAATCGAAAAAAATAAGTTTCGAAGCTTCGTATAATCTTTTATCAATTTCCGTTTCCGGAATGATGAGAAAAGTGGAAGAGCAGAAAACAATAGATGAACTGAAGCAAAACTATCTCAAGAAGTACCGGAATTCAGACGGCGACGATATCGAATTTCCTTCACTTAACAATGTAGTAATAATTGATTCGGAAGAAATCCAAGCATTCGAAGAAACCGGGGGGTAATTTGAAGATTCCGGTTCTGCTGATCCTCCTCTCACTTATTTACGCGGGCTGCTCCGCTACCGCTCCCGTTTATTATGAGGTCCCCAGAGAATTAAAATCAACCCAAGCGAAGGAAGCATTTTTCAAGGCGTATTCCCCGTACATCACCGGTAGAAAATTTTTTATCGATCCCGGGCATGGTGGTAAAGATAGAAATAACAAGGGCTTCGAGGGGAATGTTGTTGAAGCGGATATTAATCTTAATGTAGCTTTGGCTCTGAGAGATTATCTGGAACAGGCAGGCGCCGTTGTGATTCTTTCACGCGATAAAGACACTACTGTTGATCTTAAATACAGATCGGTTTTGGCCAACAACAGCGGAGCCGATATATTCATCAGCGTTCACCATAACGCGCCCGGTAATGACTCCGATATTTGGACAAATTTCACGTCTACCTTTTATCACGCTACTGATTCGGATTTTGTTTACGAACCCTGCAACAGGGAGATTGCCAGGTACGTTCAAAGGGATATGGCTTACGCAATGCGTAACTCCGGCGGACTAGGATCGTTCGACGGTACGTACTCAGATTACGTAATATACCCCGGCGCCGGTTTCTCCGTTCTTCGCCGTACAGATATACCTGCGATCCTAGTAGAGTGCGGTTTCAATACTCACCGGCTCGAAGGTATGAGGTTATTGATCAAAGAATACAACGGCATTGAAGCCTGGGGAATATTCCGCGGACTCTGCCGTTATTTAAAAGCCGGTATTCCTCAAATCGAAATGCGGGGTACTGACACTTTATGCTCTGCAGACAGTTTTATATCTTTCGCGATAAAAGATTCGTCGGGTATAAATACTTCATCCGTTACCGCCTATATTGATACTGCAATCGCTAAAGACGCGTATTTTGATGCGGAAGAAGGGGTGCTTAGCTTAAATCTGGCGGGAACTCTGCCCGGTGAACATTCCGTTAGGATAATAGCTGCTAACAAGAACGGCAATCACTCGTTTCCGTTCAGAAAAAAAATTGTTATTCTGAATAATTAAAAAACGGAGCTGCTTAATGTTAAATTACGTCTGGCTGGCGCTGCTGTTTTTAGGCATAGGTGCCGCGCTCACCACTGACATTTATGATCAAAGCGAAAATATTTTCAGGAATGACCAGCCGCTTCAAGTCGAGGTCCAATTCTCTAATCCCGTACAGCAAGGCCAGGAAAAAAGTTACGACGTACATCTGGAAGTTAACAAAACCGATTTTAATTCCCTCTATAAAGAAAATATAACACAAGATCTTTCCATACCCGCAAAACTAACTCTTCACAAAGACGAAGTTAAAAGCACCGTTCATTTTAAAGTTGATAAAACTGATCCTAAAATTTGGCAGGATATGGCAACGTCTGCAGGTGATAAGGACGACTTGAACGGAACTGTTAAGATAGATGAGTTCATATCTCCTACTTTGGCTTCCGCGCACATTGTGCTGGAAGAAGTTTCATTCCTTAAGATGAAAAACGTTACCAACTCTGCTCTCAATTACGCCGGCACGGCCGTGAACATAGCGTTGGGATTGATCGGTATAATGGCCCTCTGGCTGGGTATAATGAAGATAGCCGAGGAAGCCGGGCTCATTGCGATAATTGCGCGTGTGCTTAAGCCGATTACAAAGAGACTTTTTCCTCAGGTGCCGACGGATCACCCTGCGATGGGCTCGATGATAATGAACATTTCCGCCAACATGCTTGGACTGGGAAATGCGGCTACCCCATTCGGGCTCAAGGCTATGGAAGAACTCGACACTCTTAATCCCAAAAAGGGAACGGCAACAAACGCAATGTGCACATTCTTAGCTATCAATACGGCGGGAATGACTTTAATACCTGCCACTGCTATCGCTATCAGGGCGGCGGCCGGAAGTAGTGAACCCGCTATTATCATCGGCACATCATTATTCGCTTCTTTCTGCGCTACAGTCGCGGGACTTACAGCCGCCAAGACATTGGAAAAATTCCCAATTAAAAAAGGACAATTCTCGGACTGGATGAAGACAAATTTAAAAGGCATCTTCGCTCTTCTCGGCTTAATATTAATTGCTGTCTCTATAATTTTCTCCGGACTCGGAAAAGTTCTCGGTTCTACCTTCAGTTTTTTAACTCCCGATTTATTTAAAAGTATTATCTCGGTAGTCTCTACTATCGCTATTCCATTTCTGATCGTCGTGTTCGTCGGATTCGGCGTAGCGAAGAAGGTGAGGATTTACGAATCTTTTATAGAAGGCGCTAAAGAAGGATTCGACATCGCGGTAAAAATAATCCCGTATTTAGTTGCGATGCTTGTTGCAATCGGTATTTTCCGAGCGGGCGGCGCTATGCACTGGCTCATTTATATTCTTCACCCGATTACTAATTTTATAGGAATGCCAGCGGAGGCGCTGCCCATGGCTATAATGAGGCCTCTGTCAGGCAGCGGCTCGCTCGGTATAATGGCAGAGATAATTTCTGTCCACGGTCCCGATTCGTTTATCGGTATAATGGTTTCCACTTTTTACGGTAGCACGGAAACAACTTTCTACGTGCTCGCGGTATACTTCGGGGCGGTTAATATTAAGAACATACGCCACGCTCTTCCCGCCGGTTTAATTGCAGACATAGCCGGCATATTAGCCGCTGTATTTATAGTAAGATTATTGTTCGGTCCGTAATTATTAATTCGGTACTTGCAGAAAAAGTTTGAGGTCTTTTCGTATGAAGAAGGTATTTGTTGCCCGGCTTATTCCCGAGGTTGCCTTGGATTACCTGAAGAAAAAAGGTTATAAAGTTTCGGTCTATTTAAAAGATTTCCCGATCCCGAGACGCGAGCTTATTAAAAGGGCGAAGGACGCGGATGCTGTTATTTCCCTCCTTACAGAAAATTTCGATCGCGAACTGATTGATAGTCTTGCAAAATGCAAAGTGATTGCTAACTATGCCGTCGGTTATAATAACATAGACGTAGAGTACGCGAGAAAGAAAAATATAATTGTTACAAATACTCCTGATGTGTTAACCGATTCCACTGCCGACCTGGCAGTTACTTTAGCCTTGATGTGCGCTAGAAGAGCCGCTGAGGGCTTAAATATGCTGAAGCAGGGGAAATATGAAGGCTGGAAGCCGATGCTTCTTCTGGGCATCCAGCTTAAGAATAAGACCTTCGGAATTATCGGGGCCGGGAGAATCGGAACGGCGGTGGGTCTTAGGATGAAGGCATTCGGCGTAAAGATCATCTATTTCTCTCAATTTAAAAACACGCTGCTGGAAAAGAAAACCGGTGCTAAAAAAGTATCGCTAAATAAATTGTTGAAAGACTCGGACTTCGTCTCGGTTCATCTTCCTCTTACCGAAAAAACTCATCACATTCTCGATAAGGAAAAACTTGGCTTGATGAAAAAAGATGCGGTATTGATAAATACCGCACGGGGAGAAATAATCGATGAGAATGCACTTATAAATGTCTTAAAGAAAAAGAAAATCTTCGCCGCGGGATTGGATGTTTTTGAAGGCGAGCCCGCCGTCAGTAAAGAATTATTAAATCTGGATAACGCGATAATCCTTCCGCATATCGGCAGTGCTACAAGGGAAGCGAGGAGAGATATGGCGCTGCTGGCCGCTAAAAATGTGCACGCAGTGCTTTCGGGGAAAAAGCCGGTTACACCTGTTTAATTACCTCAAAAAGGTCGAAAAACAGCTTATTTCGTATAAATTTGTTGAAACTCTTGGCTTTTATAGGTAGCTTTAATAATAATGAAAGCTAAAATTTATGAGAATTGGAATACCTAAAGAAAACATCCACGAAGAAAAGCGCGTTGCACTGGCGCCTGCCGGAGTCGATTCTCTGATCCGGGCCGGTCATACCGTTTACGTTGAAAGCGGAGCAGGAGAGGGGAGTAATTTTAGCGACGAATCCTACGGGAGATCCGGGGCAAACATAGTCTACAGTTCAGAAGAAGTTTACAAGCGAGCGGAATTGATTGCGAAGGTAACCCCTCTGTCGGACGATGAAGTAGAGATTCTGCAGGAAAATCAAATATTATTCTCCTTCCTACATCTTGCCGTCGGCAATAAAAATATTATCGAGTCATTGCTTAAAAAGAATGTGACCGCAATTGGCTACGAACTCATTGAGTACGATGAAGTTCTTCCCGTACTGCATTCAATGAGCGAGATAGCCGGCCAACTTTCCATCCAGATAGCCGAAAGATATCTTGAAAGCTATATTAAAGGCGGAAGAGGGATTCTTCTGGGAGGAATAACCGGCGTAGCTCCTGCCGCGGTTGTTATTCTGGGCGCTGGAGTGGTAGGCACAAGTGCCGCAAGAGCCGCGCTGGGACGCGGAGCCCAGGTAATCGTGATCGATAAAGATCTAAATAGACTAAGGAAGATCGATTCCGACTTCAGGAAAAAGGTTACCACGGTTATGGCGAATCCGTATACCATCTCCAGAGGAGTTAAGTTCGCCGACGTACTTATCGGCGCCGTTTTGATTAAAGGAGAAAAGACTCCCCACCTGGTTACCGAGGATATGGTAAGACAGATGAAAAAGGGTGCGGTTCTCATCGATGTTTCCATAGATCAGGGCGGATGTATAGAGACGAGCCATATTACTACGCTCTCTGACCCGATTTATTATATGAACGACGTTATTCATTATTGCGTCCCCAATATGCCTGCTCTTGTTTCTAAGACAGCCAGCTACGGGTTGAACAACGCGGCTGTAAATTACATAGAGAACATAGCCGATAACGGTCTCTCTAACGCGCTCTTGGGCGACCCCGGACTGGCAAAAGGGGTATGTACGTATATGGGTTCATGTTCCAATGAAGCTATAGCGAATATCTTCAATCTCGAGTATAGGAAATTGAGGGTGTTCTCTACTAATTAATGCCAAAAGCAAATAATAAAAACCAATCCTCAGGGGATCAAAAGTTGCCGGGGATATTGAGAAAAGTGATATACAATGGTAAGGACCGAAGATATAACATCGAGCAGCACTATACCGTTTAACATTCTTCAGGCGTACAATCAAAAAATTGTTACGGCCGACGAAGCCGTTAAAGAAATTAAATCTAATGATAAAATTATTGTTCACGGAAACTGCGCGTTTCCCTCAACCTTAGTTAATGCTCTTGTTCGTAGAAAAGATGAATTGGAAAATGTTGAAATTCACCACGCGCTAACCGTAGGCGACCTGCCATACGTTAAACCAGGTATGGAAAAACACTTCAGGCACAACGCTTCATTTGTCGGAAAGAACAGCCGCGAAGCGGTGCAGAACGGGCTTGCCGACTTTACTCCCATTTTTTTATATGAAGTTCCGCTCCTCTTTTCAAGAGGAACCGTACACTTGAACGCGGCGCTCATCCATGTTTCGCCGCCGGACGAACACGGATTCTGCAGCTTCGGTGTGGAAGTGGGATTGACAAAAACCGGCGCGGAAAAATCGGATATGATCATTGCGCAGGTTAACAGTAAAATGCCGAGAGCATTAGGCGACAGCTTTATTCACATCAACAAGATAAAGTACATTGTTGAAATAGATGAAGAAATAGAAGAACTTCCGCAGAGCGGCGATAATCTGCCCAAGGATTTGGTAAATGTTTATCAAAGAATAGGAAGCCATATTTCTGAGCTGATTGAGGACGGATCGACACTGCAGCTTGGTATCGGCGCGATTCCGGATGCTGTACTTAAATTTCTTACTGAAAAAAAAGCGCTCGGCATCCACTCGGAAATGTTTTCCGACGGAGTTGTCGATCTGGTAGAGAAGGGAATTATTACAAACGAAATGAAGACTTTGCACCCCGGCAAACTTATTGCTGGTTTCGTGCTCGGTACGAAGCGTCTTTATAATTTTATTCATAACAATCCTTCCATAGAATTTCACCCTCAGGAATATGTAAACGATCCTTTCGTCATCTCAAAAAACAAGAAGATGGTCGCAATCAACTCTGCCATGGAAGTAGATATAACCGGGCAGGTTTGTTCCGATTCAATAGGTCCCAAAATTTACAGCGGGTTCGGCGGACAGCTTGATTTTATCCGCGGCGCAGCAAGATCGGAAGGGGGCAAGCCGATAATAGCTCTTCCCTCCACGACAAAAAATAATAAAATAAGCCGGATAGTTCCGCAGCTTAAACCCGGCGCCGGCGTTATTACCGGAAGAGGCGACGTGCATTACGTTGTTACAGAGTACGGTATCGCCCAGCTGCACGGTAAATCTATTAGACAGAGAGTACACGAGCTGATAAAGATAGCGCACCCTGATTTTAGGGACGGGCTGCTTAAATATGCCAAAGAAAATAAGTATATTTAAGTATGATTGCGGTAATCGGAGATGTTCACGGCTGCTTTAATACTTTGAGGGACCTTGTAGGCAGGCTTCGCCAGGCGTATCCGAAAATAATGATATTTCTTGTCGGGGATTTAATTGATAGAGGAAATTTTTCTTACGAGGTCTTTGAATTCGTTAGAAGAGAGAAGATTCCTTTTACTCCCGGGAATCACGATTATATGTTTTATTATTTCGTGCGGTATCCTTCGAGTGAGATGGGACAGGCATGGGTTTATAACGGATTTGAAAAAACAATCGACTCTTATAAAGACCGCTTCGAAAAAATCGACGAACATATCAGAATGATCCAAAGCGCGCCCCTGTTTATCAATCTGCCTGACTGCTTTATTTCTCACGCCGGCATTTCCACTTATTATAAACCCTTTTTCCCCGCGGACTTTGAAAATCACACAGAATATTTTAACGAAATTCTGACCAGAGATTTAGAAAGCAGTCACGGTATTTTGTGGACAAGGGGCTCTTTGCTTAACATTGGTAAGCTGCAGATAGTGGGGCATACAAGACAGAACGAACCCCGGTTTGACGAAAACAGTAATACTCTTTATATTGATACATCCGTATACGTCGGCAATAAGCTGAGCGCCGCAGCGATCGAGAACGGTGAAATAAGAGATGTTATCTCAGTCAATACTTACGCCGAAGACTTAGAATAGTTTTACCCCCCCGCATTTTCTTATTACGCTGTTCCCGGAAAATTAATTTTTATGCGGGATCCGGCCGGTTATTTTTAAAAATAATTTGAATGAAATGAAGAACGCTAAGAAAGTTAAAAAGATATCTATTTGGGCAGTTTGTCTAATGCTTCTTACTGTTGTATACGCTCAGGCCCAGGTAAAAGATTCACTCTTCGGAGATACGGGGATAGATCCATGGAAAACCCTTTACAATCAGAAGGGCTTTGAAGTCTCGTTTATATTTTACAGCAACGCCGACAATTATCATGACGGCATCGTGATAAAAATTCATAACAAAAACACCTACTCAATCGATTATAATTTTGAACTTATTTTTCGTTCGGATTCCGTGGATAAAAAAACAACTGTCGAAGGTTCTCTGAATCCGGGAGAAACACTGACGGGGAGCAATTCCCATCTTTTCTGGGTACCTTTTAAAGACGGTAAGACAATATCGGAAGTGGGCATTCGCGGATGCAGAGTAACTAGCGGAAGATTTAAGGTTAGGGAATGAGACATCCGATAACTTCAGAAATGTTTATTTTTTTTCGGTGTTTTTTATTAAATTTAGAAGTAATGATTCTCGATTTATAAATTTAATCGGAACTATAAATGCTCCGGTAAGGGGGAAAGTTGAGGTATCGTTTTTTTATACATATCCTAATTCCGTTTATTCTTTGGGGAATTGCCAGCTGCGGGGATCCCGGCGAAGTTGTCACCTCTTCGGTCGATCAAAAAAATTTTATATTAAATTCTTCATTCGAGTTGGCAGGAGAGCCTTCCAACGACGGTTGGTCGTTCGGCGGGGCGCCTTTCGTAAAGTATGCGTATCAGGCGCCTCCTTCAGGCGGAAATATTTGTGTCTTAATAAAGGCCCTTGACCTGGGAGGTGCTATCCGGAAAACCATACCTCTTCCCGAAGGTAAGAATGCGTACAGGTTTTCTTTGTGGGGCAAGATCAATTATTACCCCGGTGAAGTATACTTTTCTCAAAAGAGGGCAGGCGGTTTTATTAAGAAAAGATCGATTAGCATTGAAGACACGACATGGACCCATTATTCTTTTGTTGATACGTTGGACTCAGGCATCAACGACAGTCTTCATATTGAAGTTAACGGGAGTAATTTATATAAGGTGCAGGCTTATACCTGGATTGATTTGATCCAGGTGGAAGCGCTGAAGTAAGGTTTTCTCGACGTCGACTGCGGCAATATTTCGTGTCTGGCTTTGTCTTTTGTTTGTACTTGCTGATTCCATGTTCTAATTTTTATGGAATTAGCTCCATACATCGGCGAGTAGTCTTCTAAAGAATGCGGCCGGATTTTAATCCGGAATTAAACTTTTAAAAGAAATTCTTGATCAAATTCCCGGGTTTTTCAAGCGGCCTAATGATAATATCGAGCTTCTGTTTTACAGCTCCCCTATATCCTCATACCAAAGTTTAGGATTTTGTGCGATGAAGTCGGTCATCATTTTTACACATTCCCCGTCGTCCAAATCAATTACTTCAACACCGTGTGATTTCATAAACTCAGCTGCGCCGCTAAATGTTTTGGATTCACCGACCACAACTTTTTTAATCCCGAACTGAACTACGGCACCTGCACATAGGTAACATGGCATTAAAGTTGAATATAATACCGTGCCCTTGTAACTGCCCAGTCTCCCGGCATTGATCAGACAATCTATCTCGGCATGTTTCATCGGATTGTTTTCCTGTACACGCTGATTATGTCCGCGGGCTACTACCTTTCCGTCCTTTACCAGTACCGATCCGATCGGTATTCCGCCGGTTTGAAGACTTTTTCTCGCTTCGGCTATAGCGTCTATCAAATAATTATCCATCTGCACCTCCGGATTACAAGATAAGAAATTGATCCGATTTTTCTATATTATTTTTAATAATATAATATTATATGAAAAATGAATAAAGTTGTATATTATATGCTCGAAAGGATAATATTTGCAGTGTGTTCTATGTCATAATTATCAGGTATTTCTTATTTTTAAGCTTCAAAGAAATTTTAATCCGGCGTGTTTAATGAATGCGGTTGAAACGGACAATAAAACCCGTCGTATGTTTTAGAATCATAAATTGATGAGTATACTTTATTATATTTGCATATGATTAAGCGGCCAAAGTATAAGTTTTTAGGGAGATCAGGGTATCTTGTCGCGGTATCGCTTCTGTTGTTTATTACGATTCCAATTTTTTATTCTTGCGATGCCCCGAGGAATAATCCGCTTGACCCGCAGAATCCGAATTACGGATATGCCAAGCTGACAGGAACTGTTCAGACTTTCAGCCTGCCCTACACATCTTTAGAAGGGGTTTCTGTTCTGTGGTCGGCTTCAGGCAGACTGGTAACCACCGGCTCGGACGGCAAGTTTACTATAAATAACATAGCACCCGTTGACGGCTCGCTGATCTTCCAGAAACCCGGATACAGATCCGATACGGTTAAGATCAATTGGAAAAATAACAGGAGCATAAACATTGTTGTTAATTTAAATCAAATTCCGCATCTCGACAGCATCTCAATCTACACTGCCGTAATAAATCAATTCAATCCTCCACAGCCGAATTACGAGCTTATGATTAGGACAAAGATCAGCGATAGGGATAACGATATTGACTCGGTATTTGTTCAGAATTCCGATATAAATTTCAAGAAGGCGCTGGACTTCAATGTTACCGGAAAAATTTATCAGACCGACATAAACACCGATGAAATGAATATTGCGGATATTGAGGAAACGATCGGACTTGATTTCAATATTATAGTGAAGGATATATTCAACAGGTACTTTAATATCGGCAGCGGAAAGGTTACGCGTGTAATTAAGGAAGGAGCGAAAATTCAGTTCCCGGCTAACGATACAACAATAGTCTCTGCTCCGGATTTATTGTGGCTTCGGTACAAACCCGGTTATCCGTTTACTTATACAATTGAAATTTATACAAATGATTTTGCTAATTCGCAGCTTGTTGTTAGAGCAGAAAATATCTCGTCTGATTCTACTTCATATCAGGTTAGAACCGCTTTGAAAAGCCGGGATTATTATTGGGTTATCTGGGTGGTAGACAATTTCCAGAACAGGTCGAGATCGCTGCCCGCAACTTTCAGAGTGCAATAGACTGAATAGAAGGAAAATTTTGAAAATAAACCCGGGACATAATGGAAAACGTTAAGACCAATATAGACGGAATACGATTGATCGGTAAGGACCAATTCGACGCGCTATACCAGATTAGTAAAATTTTAAATTCCGTTGTCTACGAAGACGCTTTAATAAACGAAACGCTGGATCTAATTCTCAAAGTTATTGATGCCGAGAGGGGATTGTTCGTCAAATACAAAGACAACGGCGAAGAGCTTGAGATAATAGCGGCCAGGAATATTCAGCAGGAAAATATAACCGATCTCTCCGCATTTTCGTCGGGAGTTCTGCAGAAGGTTATAGAGCAGAAAAAACCATTCCTTTATCACGACGTTCAGAGCGATCCGGACATCTCACAGTTTAAGAGCATACAGATACATAATATTAAATCTATTGTCGGTGTGCCGATTATGAAAGGGGATAATATCTGGGGAGTTATCTTAGTCGACAGTCGCGGCAACAGGAAGTTCTTCACAGACGACAATCTGATATTTCTTGATTTCTTCTCAAACCTTGTGTCGCTTGCTCTCGATAAAATATCCAGGTTCGCCGAATTGGAGGACGAAAACCAGATATTGAAGAACCGGGTTCAATCAACAAAGTTTATTCCCGAAATAGTCGGACAAAGCCCCGCGATGCAGAAGATGTCAGTTCTTATTCACAAGGTTGCCGCCACAGATGCTTCTGTTCTTCTGCTCGGTGAGAGCGGAACAGGGAAGGAACTTGTAGCTCAGGCAGTACACGATCTCAGCAACAGGCACAGCAAGCCCTACCTGGCGCAGTTCTGCGGATCAATTCCGGATACACTGCTCGAGAGCGAACTCTTCGGGTATAAGAAGGGTGCGTTTACAGGCGCGGTTTCCGATAAGAAGGGGCTTTTCGAGGTTGCCGACACCGGAACGTTTTTTCTCGATGAAATTGCCGACATCTCAATTGCGCTCCAGGCAAAGCTTTTGAGAGTGCTTCAAAATAAAGAGATCATTAGACTCGGCGATACTAAGATCATAAAAGTAGACGCGCGAGTTATTGCGGCGACAAATAAAGATCTGAAGCAGCTTGTAAAAGAAGGTAAATTCAGGGAAGATCTCTTTTACAGGCTGAATGTGTTCCCCATAAAAATTCCGCCGCTAAGGGAAAGAAAAGGCGACATCACGCTGCTTGTAAAATATTTTGTGAAGAAATTCTCCGATAAAGAAATATCGGTTGACTCGAAAGCCATGAAGATGCTCGAAGATTACGGCTGGCCGGGCAATGTAAGGCAGCTCGAAAACGTTCTGCAGCGTGCTTTGATTCTCTGCGAAACTAACAAGATATTGCCTGAGCATATTATAACTGAGGATGACGAGAACGAACTGAATTTTAAAGGTACCTTAAAAGAATTTGAGATAGCCTTATTAAAACGAAGGCTCGAGGAATTCGAGGGAAACAGAACGTCGGCGGCAAAATCGCTCGGAGTTTCAGTGCGATGGGTTCAGCTGAAGATTAAAGAAATGGATGAGGATATTTAAGTATTGATTTATGTCTAATAGTTCCAACGACATATTATTCGGCAAATTCGAGATCATAGAATGCCTTAAGAAGGACAGTCATACTAGTGTGTTCCTTGCCAATCACGTATATCTCGGCAAGAAGATACTGCTTAAGACGCTTTGTACTTCCGAGCTGCCCGATCCGGCTGTGCTTGATAGATTTAAGCGTGAGGCAAAAATCTTAGCCAGCCTCGATCATCCGAACTTGATAAAGGTACTGGATTTCGGGACGTTTGATAATTACTTCTATATCTCTTTCGAATATTTCGAAAGCAAAAATTTAAAGGAGTTTATTGAGAAAAATTCCCCGAATGAAGAGGAATCTAAAGAACTGCTTGTGCAGATTCTTAAAGCTTTGAATGTCGCTCACGTAAATAATATTGTACACAGAGACATCAAACCGGAGAATATATTAGTTAACTCCGAACTTCAACTGAAAATTGCGGATTTCGGACTGGCTTTTGTATCTACAGAGAACGCTGTAACTCAGAACAGTTCTATACTCGGTACGCCGGGATATATGGCCCCGGAACAAATAAGGGGAGAGAAGGCTACTTCGGCGGATCTTTTCTCAGCAGGAATTGTGGCTTTCGAAATGTTCACCGGGAAAAATCCTTTCTGGGGAAACAGCGTTGGCGACACGATGAATAACATTCTTAATTTCAAGGAAATCGGTGAGCTTGAAGACAGCGGTAAGATACCCGGGCCTGTTAAAGAAGCTATTAGCAGATTATTAGTCCCTGATCCCGATAAACGCGCAAGATCGGCTTCCGAAGTTCTCAAGTTGCTGGGAATTACGGAAGAGCCGTTAAAACCTTTAAGGAAAAAGCGCAAACTAAGCACAAAAAAGAAGATTATATTTTATATACTTCCGCTCGCGGTAACGCTGCTGGTAATATTAGTGTATGTCTTCGGAAGAAATATTTACCCTGGCGTGGAAACGGAAAAACCGGTTAACAACAACGACGGTACAAAAACCGGTCTAACGGCTGTTCAAAATAACGAAAAAAAATCAACGCCTAGTATCAAGGATAAAACAGCAGATAACGCAGCCGGAACCAAAGACGATGAAACAAAAAGTAAGTCGGTCCCGGTTTCCGCCAATTCGGACGCAAAGGGATATCTGTATGTGCAGTGCCTTCCTTGGGCGGATGTTTATGTAGACAGCGAGAAGGTAGACCGCACACCGCTAAGCAAGCCGGTGGAACTAAAAGAGGGCAGACATTTGATCAAGATATCAAACTCAAATTTTCCTCCTCTTTATAAAAAGATAAGAATTCGCCCGGGTCAAACGGATTCAATCAGTATAAATCTTACGAACAGTGTTGGATATGTCGATTGCAAAGTTTATCCGTGGGGCTATGTTTACATTAATGATAAGTATCTAAACATTACGCCGCTGGACAATCCAATTAAATTATTTCCGGGTAAATATACGGTGACCGTGAAAAATCCAAAATTTATAACAGAAAGCAGAACAGTCGAAGTGGAAGCAAAAAAAACTTCAAATTTGATGTTCAACCTTGATAGGGGCAAGAATGAATAAGTTTGGCACCAAAATTGCATTTCATGATTTATGGGTAAAGATTAACGAAATAATTCTCATGAAATTTTTGATACTTTTTATACTGTTTTTCAGCCTCAATCTTTACGCTCAGGGGTGGCAGGTTGTCGGGGAAATGCCTAATCCGGTTTACGGGGGGAAAGCAATTGCCACGGACTCGCTTATTTATATAATAGGCGGATTTTCGGAAAAAGAAAATTCAAACCTCGATCTGATTCAGGCTTATAATCCCGGAACAAATACATGGTATGATGCGGCAAAGATGAACGAAAAGCGGAGTTATTTCGTAGCCGATAGTTTCGGAGATAGTATTTTAATAACAGGGGGAGTAGAATCATTTGTTCCGCCTGTAATATCTTCTAACATTGAATTTTGGAATTTAAATTCACAGCCTGTCGTTTATAATAATGATACAAGCCTAAAACGGAGCTTTGCGGCCGGCAATATTGTTGGGAATAATTTGTATTTATTTGGTGGAACCGTACCGGGTTCTGCTGCCGGTTATCTTGCAATATATAATATAGCGGATGCTAAAATTGAAAAAATTAATCCTTCAATAAAGGGTTTACCGCAAATCTATATGTGCTCTACCGTTAAGGATAACAAAATTTTTATGTTCGGCGGTGTGATTACCGGGCTGCAAAAATCAATTTTTATATTTGATCCCGGTACAAATAATTTTGAGAAGATAAATTCATCTTTAAATATAGCAAGGGCGGGGGCTGTTGCGGTTACCGGACCTCAGGGTAATATTTATATAATCGGTGGATTCAGTGAAACTAAATACGGGTTATCCTCCGTAGAAGTACTGCAATCAAAAAACAATGAATATGAAACAGAAGATGGTCCTGAACTGAACTATGCCCGCAAGGATCTGATGGCCGCGGTATTTGAAAACTCAATTTATGTCTTCGGCGGAACCGATCGTGATAATCTGCCAGTAAGTCAGGTTGAAAGACTTCAGCTTTCGGTTACTACCGTGGTTAATAACCAGTCGAGCCTGCCTTCATCTTATAAATTATTAGATAACTATCCCAACCCTTTCAATCCGTCAACATCTATATCATTCTCAATTCCCGTGTCGGGAAAGGCTACTCTTAAGGTGTATAATATGCTAGGAAATCTTGTTAAAACAATTACTTCCGGTGATTTTGCCCCTGGTAACTATACGTATCTTTGGAACGGAGAGGATGAAAATAATAACCGGGTCTCGTCGGGTATTTATATTTACAGGCTTACAACGACGAGTTTCTCAGCTTCTAAAAAGATGGTTCTGCTTAAATAGTAACATATGATTAAATACTTGTATATAATTTTATTTGTATCTCTTTGTACCGTTCCGATTTCGGCACAGCAGGGGAAAAAACCGTTGAAGGAATTAAGGGATAAATTTGAAGCATTCGAATACGAAAAAGTGGTTAGTCAGGCCGACAGTCTTCTTCAAAATGATGTGAAGCTAAGTGACGGCGAAAGAGTTGAAATCTACAGGATGAAAGGGATATCACTCTATACCATGAATAAAGGCGAGGATGCGAAACAGAGCTTCGTTGAAATTTTAAAATTAGATTCTTCATTCAAACTCGATTCGACCAATACATCCCCGAAGATAATAACTTTCTTCAATAAAATTAAAGCAAACGTTGCAGACAGCCTGACAAGGCGAAAGCTTGAAGCCTCTAAAGTCGATACGCTTTATGTGACAAAAAAAATTCCGGATATTGAACACGAAGCTATACTCAGGCAGGCGATGCTGCGCTCCGTTCTGCTGCCGGGTCTCGGGCATCTCTATCTTAAACAGGAAGCGAAGGGCTGGATTCTTACCTCGGTGGGCGCTTTGTCACTTGGTGCCGCTGTATATTTCTCGATCGACAGCAACAACAAAGAGAATAAATATCTTGATGAAACCGACCCTTCTCTTATACCATCATTGTATTCAAAGTATAATACAGTTTATAAGCTAAGAAATATTTCCATCGTCACCTTCGCGGCTGTTTGGCTTTACAGCCAAATCGATATTCTTTTCTTTTCTGATGAAGCTCATTCGCCTGCGGATAACGGGAAACTTCCCGCGATTAATATTGGCCCGGACGGTGGAATGCGCCTGAATATGAGCATAAATTTTTAACCGGCATTAAATATCCTGCAAGTTTTATATCTTAAATTTCGAACGATTTTTCATCTCAAGAGCCCTCTTCAGGTACACAATTCCCTGTGAAAATTTTTCTTCCGGCGAATAAAATTCGCGGTAAAATATGGTTTTACCGCAAATATATGCGCCATGCCGGCCCGGGCAAGGTTTTCGGTTTATGGCATCACTCTTGCAAATCTAATATAGACTATACGAATAGGAAGGGGACGTCCTTATCCTGAATTTAATGGATATAAGGAAATTTTATAATGATGAAGATTGAATTCACTAATTAAGTTGAATAATGGTACGGGATAATTTCATTAGATATTTATTCATATTCTCCATGCTGACCGCAGGTTTTTTATTCCTGGCGGGCTGCGGTAAGAATAATCCGGCTGCTCCTGCCGGATCACCTGCTACCATAGAAGGTCAGGTTAGCGGGGCGGGGGGGTACCAGAGACTGGCAAAATCATCCGCCGTTAATAGAGATGTAAGCGGTGCGAGCGTAATATTGGCTCAGGTAAATTCAGAAGGTTCACTTCAAACCGTTTCTAACGAAAGTGTAACAACGGACTCCGAAGGGAAATTCAGTGTAAATACGAATCTCGACGGTGTACAAAATATTATAGTTATAGCCACCAAAAATAACGAAAAGTGGGAAGCTGTGGTTTCTACGGAAGTAAAAGCTGGAACCACTGTTTACTGTCAGCCCCTTAACGACGAAACGACATCTGAAACCGAAGTGTACCTGAGCGCTAAGTCCAAAGGCGACGATAATATCGGTTATGATGAAATCGCGGTTTATATCGATTCGGCGCTTGCCGCTCAGATTAAGGCGGATCCGTCGCTCGTGAGCAGCGTTGAAGCTTCTATCAATGCTTCCATAAACGCCCAGCAAATGGTCTACGCGGAAAGCGAAATAAATATTTCAGCAGCGGATGTCAGTACTATCGGATCGGCTAAGACAAGAGCCAGAGCCTCGCTCGACAGGAACCTGTATTTTTCATCCGATCAGTCGTCGATCGACGCAGCTTTCAACGCTTACAACAAGGATATATTGAACGCTTATCTGGATGCCGGAGTCTCCGCGGTAACAATGGTAAAAGTTCTTGAGATTTCTCAGCGTGCGTTCGTTAATAATGTTCACAATTCCGGTATACGCGCGGAAGTAAAATTCGAGATGCTTCAAAATTCGGTCGAGCGTAAATCGGAGCTGCTCAACCTGGCGGTACAGTCGGAGTTCTCGGCTAATGCAGATACGCAGGCGCAGTTAAACGGGTTAATTAATGCGGGTAGCAGCTTAATTACGTCTGTTGAGGCAGCTTCCGACAACACTCAGATCATTGCCGCGTTCCACGCTTATAAATCCGACTTATCAGCGGTATTAAAGATTACGCTCGGATTGGACAGCGGTACATACGCCGCTCTAGACTCCCTCGTAAATGATTTGAGGATTTCACTTATGACGTCCGTCGGTACTACTGCTTCTACGGATGCAATCGTAGCAGCATATGTAAACTTCTACTCAAGGGTGGATGATGCAGTTTTGTCCGTTATAAATTCTACGGACAACTCAAAGGCTAAATTAATTACGAACGCATTAATTATGCTTAATACGGAGTTTTAGAAATTCCTGAATTCATCTAAGACATGCGCTTGCCGGGTAAGCGCTGTTTCCCTCAAACCGGATAGATGAATTCTTGTACGGAGGGGCCTTCCGGCTTTTGCCGGAAGGCTTTTTAATTTTATTCGTCGAGAGGCAATACCGGGAGCCCGATTAAAAATCCTTCCTTAAAGACTTCTGAATCAATACAAACGACACTGCGGAAATCGATGTTGAGACGATACCGATATACAGCACTGAGTTCCAAAGTCCGCCGGAAGCAGGTATCGATCCGCTGAACTCGATCATAAAATAATTATAAACGGGAAAGAACATTACGGCGATTAAAAAAACCATGTAGATGATCATCAGAAGAAACGTAATAGTGGCGCCTTGCGAGGAAGCAATACGAATTGGATTTTTTTCCTTAAAGTCGGCAAAGAGACAACCCATTCCGAAATTCAGCAGAATCATAGATATTGTTACAAGCGCAATATCCACCGCAGAAGTAAGCTGAAGCTGAAGATCAAAATGAAGCTGCGAGAAGTAATTCAGCGCTTGTCCGAGGATAAATATTACAATAAACACCGGCACCAGCTTTATCAGAAAAAACTTAAACTGTGAAATCGGCGCGCTTCTGATCTTCCAGTATGCTTCGCTCTCTATACTGATCAACGTGTAAACGAAGCGGAGTGCCAAAGCTGAAATAAGAAATACGTTAAACAAGAAGATAACCAGATATATAACCGTTTTAATTTTGAAATTATAAACAGGAAGATATTTAATATCGATTCCGGCCATGCTGGTAAAGAAAACCGCGATCAGAACGAGCATAACGGAAAGATGTATCCACTGGGAAGGTTCCCTGAAAAATTGCCAGAATTCTTTTTTCAGCAGAGCTTCTTCCTGACTTTGAAAAATTGAAGGGTTACCCAGTCTGAAAAAACTGTTCCTCTTTCTGACGCCGCCTAAATTAAGACCGAGAGAAGTCTTCCAGGTATCGAAATACCATTTCTTGCCTAAGTAGACGGCTAAAGAAAAAAACAAAACGGAAAGCATTACTTGATAGATAATATAAGGTAATGCGATGTATAAATGCCCGGAGGAAAGCCAGTAGAGACCGTTACCGAGCCAGAAGTTAGGAAGAGCCTTTATCAAACTGTTGTCGAGAAATCCGAAATATCTGTTTACATCGGGATAATAAGCCATCACTTCTCTTACAGATTGAAGCGGGTTGCTGTATTGAAAGAAGATTACGGTGCCCGTTAGATAAACCGCCGCGAATACAGCAAGGACCTTTCTTCCTCCTATCCTGGCCGCGAGCCGCATTATAAGCAGGAGCGCAATAACCCCGAGAGAAGCCGCCGTCAGCATGAAGGGGAGTATCATCAATACAAGTGAAAGCGGATAAAACCACCAGGCCATATGAAAATATTCACCGTAGCCTGCCACCACGGCGCAAATTATTAATAGCAGGGTTGCGGAGCTGTAAAAGAAGTTATCGAGAAATTTTATTGTGAAAATCTTGTAGTACTCAACAGGCTTGGAAAGAAGAAAAACAACTTCCCTCGATTTATACAGCGTTGAGTAAGATACTATCATGTTTCCAATATTCACCGAGATAAAGAAAATAAATAATATAATGGAGATGAAGCGGTGGAGCAGAAAAGTGCCTATCTTCGAGTTAAGTAGAAGGTAAGCGATGATGTCCCTCGTCAGGAAAAACGCTCCCGCGGCAAATAAAGAGTATACAATGATAGAGCCTGCGGTCTTAAAGATACCCGAAGGCGAGAGGGTGGTGTTGATCTTCAGAAAAGAAAGTAATTTATATTTTATTATGTGAACAAATTCAGACACGCGGTTAATTGCCTGCTTATTTAGTCAGCTCGAGGAAAAAAGACTCGAAGTTAGCTTTTTGTTTTTCCATAAAAATTTCCACAGCTTTCTTTTTATCCTCAAAAATTATTACCCCGTCCTTAATTATACCGATCCTTGTACATAGTTCTTCGGCCACATGGAGACTGTGTGTCGACATAAATACCGCCGCGCCGCGGGCCGCTCTTTCGCTCAATATCTCTTTAACAATTATCGCGCTCCTCGGATCAAGCCCGATCATCGGCTCGTCTACTACTATCAGTTTCGGATCATGCAGTAAGGCCGAGGCAAAGGTGATCCTCTGCCGCATACCCTGCGAATATTCCTCCGTCCTTTTGTTCAGCCAGTCACCTATTTTAAGTCTTTCGGTCAGTTCATCGATCTTTTCTGATAGTACTTTCTTGTCCATTTTATAAAGCCCTCCGCTGAAGAAAAGGAATTCTTTGCCGGACAGCTTGTCATAAAGAAAAGGCTGATCGGGTATATAGCCTGTTTGGAATTTTGCTCCTATGGGATCGGACATAGTGTCCGAGCCGCCTATACTGACCTTCCCTGACGTAGGGGAAAAGAGACCGGTAATCATTTTTATAGTTGTTGTTTTTCCCGCCCCGTTCGGTCCCAGAAATCCGAAAAAGTCACCAGGGTTCACGTTCAGTGAAACGTTATTTACCGCGGTGAACGAGCCGAATCTTTTTGTGAGGTTATTAATTTCCAGCATGATGATATGAATGAATGCGAAAAGGTTAATGGATAAATCTGCAGCGGACTAAAGCTTAGAAGATAATATAAATTAAAGTTCGTCCAATTCTATCCTGGTGACGTCGTCGAATGTGATAGTGATAAGATCGTCGTCGGAAAGATCGTACAGCCGCAGAATTCTTTCTTCCTGGTTGCTTATAGCTTTGTATAAAATATTTTTTACTGTCCGCGCGTTGCCGAAATTTTTATCCCGCTTATCGTAGAGTTTTGAGAAAATATCAAGCAGCAGCTGCCACGCGCCCTCATCCAGCTTATATCCGTTCTTATCGCTTATAACCAACGCAATCTCCAGCATCTGCCTTGGCGTATAATCTTCGAATATAAAAAAGTTGGTAAAGCGCGATCCGATGCCGGGATTGGAATCGATGAACTGTCTCATTTCATTTGTGTAGCCCGCAACGATTACTATGAACTGACCCTGCTGGTCTTCCATTCTTTTTAACAATGTATCGATAGACTCCTGGCCGAAATCGGAAAACCCGCGAGATAAAGAATATGCTTCGTCTATAAAAAGCGTACCACCTATGGCGCGGTCTATTATTGCGTTTGTCTTCGATGCCGTCTGTCCCTGGTAACCCGCAACAAGACTCGAGCGGTCAACTTCAACCAGGTGCCCTTTCTCCAGTATTCCCATTTCCTTATATATGCTGCTGAGGAGACGGGCTACCGTGGTTTTGCCCGTTCCGGGATTTCCTACGAAAACCGAGTGAAGATTCTTCGGAATTACTTTAAGTCCTCTTGCTTTTCGCAGCTTCGCTACTTTTAAACTGCTGACGAGTTTTTCTACGGATTTTTTTACGGACTCTAGACCGGCAAGTTCGTTTAGCTCGTTCAGATATTTATCGAGCAGTTCCGGATCGCCTTCTATTTTTACTGTTTCTTTCTCTTTCTTTAATGAGATGAGATCTTTAATGTCTGAAAGAAGCACAAGTTTCAGCGCCTCTTCATGTCTTTCCTCAACGGGAATGTCGGCTACTCTGAGAAGCTGGTTTTTCAGTGCGCTTTCAATAAGATCTCTTACGAGTCTCGCGTTTCCGAATGATTTATCCTTATTCCTGTATATCCTGTTGAAAAACTTTTTAATCGGCTCCTTCACTTCCTCTTCAAGCTGGTGACTTCGGTTTTCTAGTATCTTCTCGGTGATCTGCATCAGTTCATCGGGATTATAATCCTCGAATATAAATTTCTTTGTAAATCTTGAAGACAGGCCGGGATTGCTTAAAAGAAAGTCGTTCATTTCTTCCGTATAACCGGCGGCGATAACAACAAACTTGCCGCGGTCGTCCTCCATTCTTTTCAAGAGAGTATCGATCGCCTCTTTGCCGAAATCCGAGCCGTTGTCTCCTTTCAGGAGAGCGTACGCCTCGTCGATAAATAAAGTGCCGCCCATCGCCCTGTCGATCGCTTCTTTGGTTTTATCCGCGGTCTGTCCTATGTAGCTTGCAACCAGTCCCTGCCGGTCGACTTCTACCAGATGTCCCTTGGGGAGTATTCCTAGCGCCGAATATATCTCGCTGAAGATTCTTGCAACGGTTGTTTTACCGGTTCCGGGCCCGCCCAAAAATACTATGTGAGAATAAAATTTGTTCTGTATGTTTTGACCCTGCTCGTCGTAGAAGCGAGCAAGTTTAACTATTTCATTAATCTCTTTCTTTACGTTTTTCAAACCGGTTAGATTATTAAGTGCTGTGAGCGCTTTAGTAAGTGATTCCTCGTCGATGCCGAAATTTACTTCTTTCGCCGTTGAAGAGCCGAGGACCGCAAGAATATCTTCTTTAGTAATCGTGGTCATTGCGTTCTTGTTGCGCTCTTCTTCGGGTAGTCTAAGGTAGCGTTTGCTTACCCGCATCTTAGATTCGTTAAAATAATTCCTCACCAGCCTTGCATTCCCGAACGATTTATCCCTAAGCCTGTATAAGCCTGTAAATTCCTTCTTAAGAAGAAGAAGAGCATCATCCTCGATTTTATATTCTTCTCTTCCGCACATTAGCTTGAATATATCGCCAAGCTCGTCGGGTGAATAATCCTCAAAATTGAAGAAGTTTGTGAAGCGAGATTTTAAACCGGGATTTGAATTTATAAAAGCCTGCATCTCTTCCGGATAGCCCGCGGCAATAACAACAAACTCGTTGTTGGCGTCTTCCATTCTTTTTATGATACCGTCTATTGCTTCCTGTCCGAAATCCTGTTGGTTGCCGGGCTTCTTCAAAGCGTATGCTTCGTCTATAAAAAGCAGACCGCCTATCGCTTCGTTAATTACTTTTTCGGTTTTCTGCGCCGTCTCTCCTATAAACTGTCCCACAAGACCCGCTCTGTCTACCTCTATAACGTGTCCGTTCTTCAAAATTCCCATTGCCTTAAATATCTTGCCCAATAATCTAGCGACGGTTGTCTTGCCGGTACCGGGGTTACCGAGAAAGACGGAATGTACGGAGAAATTCTCCTGCGTCTTTAATCCGAGTTTCTTTCTTTCATTGATGAATTTCAGGTAGTCGACGAAGTCTTTCATCGACTGCTTCACTCCATGAAGTCCGATGAACTCGTCGAGTTCGGCTAATAGCTCATCGAGCGATTTCTCTTCTTGGATCTTTAATTTTGAAGATACAACGTCGGCCGGCTGACTGTGTGATGGGATTATCGAGGGGCTCGAAATGATCGAGCTCAACTTCCGATTCTTCGAAATTAAATATTTCCGTCTCTCCGATTAAAAACCAGCGTGTGCACATGATAAATCCGTCGAGATAAATATCTACCCTGCCCTGTCCTTCGTTCCAGAAACCCGGCGTATCCGTTCCCCAGCTTTGAACGAACTCCACCGTCTTCCACTCTTTTTCTATTCTGAGGTTAAAGTTGTGTCTTCCGACTTCCGCGCTGTTTAAGTACCATACGGCAGTACCGTCGAGCTGTAAATTTTTATTACCGTAAAACGGATTGTCGAATATTACTTCCACACCGATGTATCTTACCGTATCCTCACCGAACTGAAGAAGGTACGATCTCTTTCCGGCCCGGAGATTTTCGATTAAGTCATATGTCTTTGCGTGGTAGATACGGAAAAATTTATTTTCGAATATTTCGAGATCAGTTCTTTTGGGTATACCGGGATCTATTTCATTTTCTGTTAAACCGTTATTTTCGCCCGGCAGGTTTGTTACTATTTTCTTGTATAATATTTCGAAGCCCGGTTCATCCTTATAAAATTCTTTTACGGATTCCGCTTTGTCAAAAGCCGCTTTTATCTGAAACATTTCCAGAAGCGACTCCAGTTCCAGCAGGGCAGCCTGGTAGTGTTCATGCTTAAGAAGGGGGGAGTCTAATATTTGCCTCGATGCCCAAAGCGAGAACCAGAACTCCTTCTGTTTAAACGCTTCTCCGGCTTCGCTCAGCAAAGATTTTTCGCTTCCTTCGCCGCCGCCTGCCACCATTTGTCTGTAGCCTAGAGTTTTTCTGAACCAGTCCCTTATCTGAATCATTTTCTTATTAGAGCCTTTATCTATTTCAACGGCTTTGTCGATTTCTTCGAGTCCCTCGTAATATCTTCCAAGGCCGGCAAGCGCCCTGGCTTTATTGAGGTGCGCCCATGTCAGAAGATCCGGTTTCTTTGTCATCGCCCAATTAAGATCGGAAATAGCTCCCTCGAAGATGCTCATTCTCATCAAAAGAAAACCTCTGTACAGCCTGGCGTTCACATCGTCTCCGCTTATCTGTACGGCAAAGTTAGCCAGCTCAAGCGCCTGGGATGCATTCCCGTTCTCCAGCAGCGCCCACGCAAGACATATTGCGGCGTTATAGTCATTTTGTTTTTTGTTGTAGATATCCTTCGCTGCGGTGAGCGCCATCCGGTAGCGTCCCTGCCTTAAATGCTCGTATGCTTCCTCAAGCAATGAATCTGTTTCAGAAGTACTCAAAATCTATCATCCCGAAAATTGTGGAAATAACCGATCGGTTCGCAACACATCAAAATTGCCAATCATCAATATAAAATACAATATTAAAAAAACTAAAAAAAGCGGGGGAGGTGATTAGAAGAGGACGGTTTAAAATAAAAAAGGCGCCCCGTTCGAACGGAAGCGCCTTGAATGAAATGAGCGTGTTCTATTAATACATATCGCCCATACCGCCGCCCGGCATTGGAGGCATAGCGGGAGCTTCTTTCTCTTTTTTCTCGTATACAACAGCTTCGGTTGTAATTAGGAGTGAAGCAACCGATGCCGCGTTCTCGAGCGCGGTTCTGGTTACCTTTGTAGGATCGATTACACCTGCTTTAATCAGGTTCTCGTATTTCTCCGTCGCTGCGTTAAAGCCGAAGTCGTCCTTGCCGCCTTCTTTTACTTTCTGAAGAACGACCGAACCCTCTAGGCCTGCGTTGTCGACTATTTGTCTCAGCGGCTCTTCGAGTGCTTTCTGAATTAACTTAACACCTGTTGTCTGGTCGAGGTTATCGCCTTCTATTTTATCTAGTACAGCGATAGCTCTAACCAATGCGACTCCTCCGCCGGCAACAATACCTTCTTCAACGGCAGCGCGCGTAGCGTGAAGCGCGTCTTCAACTCGGGCTTTTTTCTCTTTCATCTCTACTTCGGTGGAAGCGCCTATTTTAAGAACGGCAACACCGCCGGAAAGCTTCGCGAGTCTTTCCTGGAGTTTTTCCCTGTCGTAGTCTGATGTAGTTTTTTCTATCTGAGCTTTTATCTCGTTTATTCTTTTCTTTATATCTTCCGATTTTCCTGCGCCTTCGACGATAGTTGTGTTGTCCTTGTCGATGGTTACTTTCTTGGCCGATCCGAGATAAGATACAGTTGCGTTCTCCAGCTTGAAGCCTCTTTCTTCAGAGATTACGGTACCGCCGGTAAGAACTGCGATATCTTCCAGCATTGCTTTTCTTCTGTCGCCGAAGCCGGGAGCTTTAACAGCAGCTATCTTCAAGGTTCCGCGGATCTTGTTCACTACCAAGGTAGCGAGAGCTTCGCCTTCAAGATCTTCCGCGATGATCAGCATCGATTTACCCTGCTGAGCAACTTTTTCGAGAACGGGAAGAAGATCTTTCATAGCGGAAATCTTCTTGTCGTGGATCAGAATGAAGGGATCTTCGAGTTCTGCTTCCATGGTCTCCGTATTCGTTACGAAGTAAGGTGAAAGATAACCGCGGTCGAACTGCATACCTTCAACAACTTCCAGACCGGTTTCCGTGCCCTTAGCTTCCTCAACCGTAATAACGCCGTCTTTACCGACTTTCTCCATTGCGTCCGCAATAAGATCGCCGATCGACTTATCGTTGTTAGCGGAGATAGCGCCTACCTGGGCGATCTCGTTTCTGCCTTCAACGTCGCGGCTTACTTTTTTAAGATGTTCAACCACTTTATTAACGGCCAGATCGATGCCTCTTTTAAGATCCATCGGGTTTGCACCCGCGGTCACGTTCTTCAGCCCTTCTCTGTAAATCGCCTGTGCCAGAACGGTAGCGGTAGTGGTTCCGTCGCCAGCAACGTCGCTTGTTTTGGAAGCTACTTCGCGGACCATCTGCGCGCCCATGTTCTCTACAGCGTCTTCCAGATCTATTTCTTTTGCCACGGATACGCCGTCTTTAGTTACAGTCGGTGCACCGAATTTCTTTTCAAGAATTACGTTCCGTCCTTTAGGACCGAGCGTCACTTTTACCGCGTCGGCTAGTTTGTCGACGCCTTTCTTTAATTTAGTACGAGCTTCAGAGTTATACTCTATTAATTTTGAAGCCATATTATTTCCTCCGATTTAATTTAAATTTCAAATATTTGAGAATTAACCAATAATCGCAAAAATGTCGCTTTCGCGCATTATTAAGTATTCAGTCCCTTCTACGTTTACTTCCGTTCCGCTGTATTTTCCGTAAAGGACTTTATCGCCCACTTTAACTTCGGGCTTAATAAGCTTGCCGTCGTCCGAAGATCTTCCCGGTCCGACCCCTACTATTGTACCCTCAATGGGTTTTTCTTGAGCAGTATCGGGAAGTATAATTCCTCCCTTTGTCTTTTCTGCAGCCTCCATAGGCTTTACGATTACTCTGTCGGCCAAAGGTTTTAACTTTAACTCTGCCATAACTTTTACCTCCGATTTAATCTGTTGTTTATTTTTTGATGAGAATTTTATTAGCACTCGCTTTTAGTGAGTGCTAATATAACACTCCGGAAGAAATTTGTCAAGATTTACCGGGGGAGAATAAATCGGATGTATCATCGGCAACACATTAAAAAATAATAAGATAGACTTTTATCAGGCAATAAGTGTAATAATAATTATGAAAAGACTAGAATAGTTGGGGTACTCTGAATATTTTCGAGGTATATTAATTTAGTTTTATCGAATTTAAGTCCGATAGAGGAGGGACATTTTTCAGGAAAATTATTAGAAGAGCGCCGTATTATGAAATAATATTTGAACCTGCGACGGTAATTGGTCAAAATCTGCACAAGTTGTAACAATCCTTTCATTTCTTTAAATAATGGTACGGAATGACTATTTTTCTTTAAAAATGAGTAATTTAACGCATAATTAATTTCTTGCGAAGGGGGAAATGGATTTAATAGCTGTACTTATCCTTCTTAGTATTGGTCAAGGAATTTTTCTGGGATTTCTTCTTCTTACCTTGAAACGGGGCAACAAGACCGCGAACAGCCTCCTGGGGATTCTTATGCTCCTTTTCTCCTTCAGTATCAGCGGTTTCCTGCTTCAAAGGACCGAGACTTATCAGTACTTTTCTTTCCTTATCGGGCTTCCTTCAACCGTGCTTTTTCTGTTCGGTCCCATGTTCCTTTTTTACGTTAAAGAGTTGACGTTTAAGAACTTCAAGTTTAAATCCGCAGATCTTCTTCATTTTATTCCGTTCGCCGCTCTTATCATCTATAAAATACCGTTGTTTTTTCAAACGACGGTTGTAAAGCTCCGCTATGTTGAATTGTCAACTGATTCGGTGAGCCATTTAATAATTCTATCTCTTCAGACATTGCATCTTTTTGTTTACTTGTATTACGTAAACGGACTGCTTAACGATTATGAGGCGGAAATAAAGAAAACCATGTCTTCAATTGATAAACTTAATCTGCGATGGATAAAATTCGGGATAAACGCGTTCGTGATGATATTCGGCCTCATGGCTGTTTTTATTGTGTTGTTTTTTGCCGGCTTCGATCTGTATGATCATTTCAACAATATTATTCCTGTGCTTGTCTCGGTCGCTATTCTTTCTATTGGTTATCTTGGACTAAGCAGGCCTATAATCATTGCCGAAGAACCGGAAAACAACCGCTCTAAGAAATACGAAAAGTCTTCCTTGACCAGTGAAAAATCAGAAAAATATCTTAAAATGCTGATGCAGGTTATCGAGGAAAAGAAACCGTTCCTCGAAAGCGATCTTACCCTGCAGAAACTTGCCGATATGATTGCGCTTCCGCCTTATCATCTTTCGCAGATAATCAACGAAAAGATGGATCAGAATTTCTTCGACTTTATAAATTCCTACAGGGTGGAAGAAGCAAAACTTCTGTTTGCCGATCCCAGAAGTGAGCTGCTGACCATTCTCGCTGTAGCCGAAGAAGTCGGTTTCAACTCAAAATCATCCTTCAATAACGCGTTTAAAAAGTGCACATCTATGACGCCCACACAATACAAGGAACTTATACGTCGGAAAAAGAACGTTTAATTCTATCTGCGTTCTAATTTCATCATTCTTTCTGTCCGTTCATCAAGAAAACACGTCCTAGTTTATCGGGAGGCGCCTTTTTGTTGTATCGATTTATAAATAAAGTCGATATGATGCTTCGAATGAAGTAGCTTTGCCGGATCAAAAAATATTCATGAAATGTGAGATATGAAAAAGGCGTGGATAATTCTGGCGGCGGTAATTTTTGCCGGTGGACAGATGTTGGCGCAGGAAGAGACTTTACTTGGCGACGGTAAAATATCGCAGGGCGGGTTCGGTGGACCGGTCGTAAAATTTACTCATATACATAATACCCTAGGGGTTCTGGTCGGCGGACACGGCGGCTGGATAGTTAACCATACGTTTGTAATCGGCGGGGGCGGATACGGACTGGTTAATAATATTCGTACCGTCAAAGTTATTTCAGGAGAAGAACAGCTGCTTACTTTCGGCTACGGCGGATTGGAGCTTCATTATATCAATCAATCCAACAACCTTGTGCACTACACCGTATCGATACTGTTAGGCGGGGGCGGTGTGGGTTACCGAAGTGCGTTAAATGATTATGAATGGGACTGGGACCGGGAGTCGAATGCTTTCTTCGTATTTGAACCCGGTGTTAGAGTTATGTTGAATGTTACTAATTTTTTCAGGATAGGAGCCGGCGCCAGCTACAGGGTTATTAGCGGAGTTGATATGGACAATTTTAAGAACAACGATTTCTCCGGCCCGTCGACCGAATTAGTATTTAAGTTCGGAAAGTTTTAAGGGCGGCCATGTACATAATGGGGGAGAAGATCTGTCTGATTACGGGGGCGAATTCCGGTATAGGTAAAGCTGCCGCTTCCGGATTGGCTGAACTAGGAGCTACCGTAATCCTGGTGAGCAGGAACCATGTAAGGGGTGAAAGAACGCTCAGCGAAATATCGAAAAAGACCGGCAGCGATAAACTTCAATTACTGGTTGCCGATCTTTCTTCGAGCGTTTCGATCCGCGCTCTTTCGGGGGAGGTAAAAAAACGCTTCGGAAGAATTGATGTGCTGATAAATAATGCAGGGGCTTATTTCAGCAAGAGGCATGAAACGATAGACGGGATCGAAGCTACTTTTGCCGTGAATTATTTATCGAGGTTTCTGCTGACCGATCTTCTTTTAGACCGTTTGCTTCAAAGTAAGCAGGGGAGAGTTATTAATGTGTCCGACGAACAGCACAGGAAAGGATACATTAATTTCGAAGATATAAATCTTAAAAAGAATTATTTGCCTGTAAGAGCGGTAAGACAAGCCGCTCTGGCGGATATTCTTTTTGTGTATAAACTGTCTTCGGAATTAAAGAACACAAACATTACGGTCAATTCAGTACACCCGGGATTTGTCTCAACAAATATCATTTATAACGACCCCGACTCTTCATTACCTCGCAGAACCGTTCATAAACTGATAGCGCCCTTTCTCAGCAGCCCTGAAAAGGGAGCGGAAACGGTTTTGTACCTTGCCTCTTCACCGGAGGTTAACCGTGTTTCGGGCAAATATTTTATCTCGAAGAAATGCGTTCAAACTTCTCCGGCTTCCTACGAAACCGAAACGGCGGAACGGCTTTGGGAAACAAGCGAGATTTTGCTTAAAAAAGAATTTCGGTTCGGTCAACGAATCTTAAAAACAATATAGAATAAAACAGGATATATGATGACAATGAAGTTTATTTATTTATCCGGTAATACTACAAAGACAATCCTTTTGCTATTAATATGCTTTCTGGTTACCGCCGGAGGTACGGCGCAGACAAAGGTCTATACGCTCGACGAAGCTATCAGCACGGCGCTGCAGAACAATAGGGATATAAAAATCGCTCAGCTCGATGTTACTAAAGCTGGCGAGGCCGTTCACGAGGCTTTCGGATACGCGCTTCCGTCTCTTGATGTGTCGGCTAATTTTACCCATTTCATTCAAAAACCTAAAACACCTTTCCCGGATTTCGGGGCGCTGCTTACAAATGCCACATACGATATACTTTTTAAAGAGAAGGTTTTACCGAGGGACGAAGATAAATTTGTTCCCGTAAAAACCGCACTGCAGTCATTTGTTCAGACTAACAGCTACGAGACAAGCGTGCAGGTTACGCAGACTTTGTTCAACTCGGCCGTGTTCAGGGGAATAGGCGCATCGCAGATTTACCTTGATCTTTCGCATGAAGAATTGAAAAGGAAAACATTGTCGACCGTCCTTAACGTGAAGAGAGCTTTTTACGGGGTACTCCTCACAAAAAGTATTTTGAAGATTACTAATTCAAGCTTCGAGAACGCTAAGAGAAACCTTAAGAACGTTAAAGCTCTTTTTGCTCAGGGTTTGGTCTCGGAATACGATGCCCTGCAGGCAGAAGTAAGAGTGGAAAATATCAAGCCTATACTTCAGCAGATGGAAAATAATTTAAAAAGCGCGAAGAACGGTTTTAAGATGGTAATCGGTGTAAACCAGGAGCTGGAGATAGATGTCGACGGTGAATTTATATACGAAAAAGAATCTTTGCCGGAGAAGGATGAAACTTTGGGAAACGCGTTCAGCTCAAATTACAGCCTTAGCTCGCTGAAGATGAAGATGGAAGTCGACAAGGCTTTCATCGATCTCGACAGATCCGAGTACTGGCCGTCTCTGTATGCATTCGGAAATTATTCTTACGCCGGATCGTCCGATAATCTAAAATTCCAAAATTACTCATCGACGGTTGTAGGACTCACTTTCTCGATCAATCTTTTTAACGGCGACAGGACGAGGAAAAAAGTAGAACAGTCAGAGATCGCATTACAGCAGACACAGGAACAATACTACCAGCTTAAGGATTTCGTCTCGTCGGACGTTAAAGCAAAACTGAACGAGATCAGCAGGGTGCAAAGCACACTTGAGGCGCAGGAACGAAATGTATCTCTTGCCGAAAAAACTTATGACCTTGCTGTGATAAGATATAAAGAGGGAACAGGAAGTCAGCTGGAAGTAGAGAACGCCGACGTTGCGTTGAAGCAGGCACGGACCAACAGGCTGCAGTCGGTTTACGATTACATCATCGCCAAGTCGGGCCTGGACGAACTGCTCGGCAAGCTCGATCTCAAATATTATGAACAGGTACAAAAACAAAATTGAATTAGAAAAATATTAAAGGATAAACCACGGGAGATTAAATGATGAATGTTCAAACAATGAAATTGAAGGTTGCTGTAGTTTTATTTTTTGCTCTGCCGGTTCTATTTATGACGGGCTGCGGCGGAGACGAAAAGGCGGCCGCTAAGAGTATGGAGCAGATAAGATCGGAGGAAGGTATTCCGGTTAAAGTTGAAGTTCTGAAGTACCGGCCTTTCAAAAAGTATTACAGCTTTTTCGCCAAGCTTTCCGGTATTAAAGAAGCCACTAAAGGCGCGCTGGTCGGAGGAAGGATCGAGAAGATAAATGCTAAAGTCGGAGATGCCGTAAAGAAAGATCAAATCATCGTTCAATTCGCAGAGGATAATCCCGGAATTCAGTACGTGCAGGCGAAGAACGCTTTCCTTAACGCTGAGAAAACGTACAACAGGATGAAAGCCCTGCTTGAAGCGGGCGAAATCGCACAGGCAAAATTCGACGGGGCGGAAACTCAGTACCTCGTTGCTAAAAGAAATTATGAAGCGATGAGGCAGATGCTTTTTGTGGAAGCACCGTTCAACGGTACCATTGTCGACATAAAAGTGAACGAAGGAGACAACGTGAATAAGGATACTCATCTTTTCGCTGTTTCTCAGTTGAACAAGATGCACGCAAAAGTATGGGCAACCGAGGACGAAATAATAAACATCAAAAGGGGTAAGAAAACCGAAATTAATTTTAATGGCAAATCTTACACCGGAAGGGTAGTTGAAACATCTATGGCGGCCGATCCGATAAAGCAGGCATTTTACGCGGAAGTTGAGTTCGAGAATCCCAAGTTCGAACTGAAGAGCGGCGTCACCGTCGACATTAAAGTATTAATCTACAATAATCAGAACGCAATCATTATTCCCCGCAATTTAATTATGACCGACGAGAAAGGTACTTATGTGTTCCTGGAGAAAAACGGTGCCGCCGAAAAAAAATATGTAAGCAACGGAAACGGCAGCGGAATTAATTACGAAATAAAGAGTGGTCTAAAACCGGGCGACAAACTCATAATTGAAGGCGGGGCTTTACTTGCAGACGGTAATAAAGTAAAAACGATTCAATAAAAGGGAATTTAACTATGTTTCTTGCTAAAATATCGATAAATAGGCCTATAATGACCACTATGGGAATTTCGGTATTCCTCATATTCGGAATATTGGCTTACTTCACACTGAATCTTAATCTTCAGCCCGATGTGGAAATACCGTACGTTACCGTTTCTACGGTTTACCCGGGCGCCGGTCCCAAGGAAATTGAAGTATTGATCAGTAAAAGAATAGAAGAGGCCGTGTCTACTATAAGTCAGATCGAGAGAGTGGAATCGTATTCTCTTGACGGGCTATCGATCGTAATTATCGAGTTCAAACTTCAGAAGGGTGTGGATATTGCCAACCAGGAAGTAAAGGACAAAGTAGATGCTATAATAAACGATCTTCCCGAAGACGCCGAACTTCCCATAATTCAAAAGGTAGATCTAAAATCATTCCCCGTAGTAGACGTCGTGTTGAGCGGGAACCTTGATCCGAGGGAACTTTATGAGATAGCCGATAAAACTCTTAAGGACAGGTTCTCTCAAATTGAAGGCGTTGCAAAAGTTGATATCACCGGCGGACAGGAAAGAGAGATAAGAGTTGTACTCAACAATCGAACTGCATTCGAAAATTATATATCTCTTCCGCAGCTTATCCAGATACTTAGGGCGCATAATATGGATATCCCGGGCGGATATTTCAAAATAAATGATCAGGAATACACCGTAAGATTAAAAGGAGAATTCGCAAATCTCGATGTTATGAGGAACCTGCAGATTCCTACCGCTTTCGGACCGAAGAAACTGGGGCAGATTGCCGATGTAGTTGACGCAGGTAAGGATATAAGACAGCGTGCAGTTTATTACGACAACGTAACCCAGCAGAAAGATGAGAACGTTATTCGTATGGGTATCGTGAAAAGCGCGGAAGGAAACGTCGTTAAGGTAGCCGATGCGATTCGAGAGGCGCTGCCTGATATTCAGTCTTCTCTTCCTAAAGGCTGCAGCCTGCAGATTGTAAACGACGAGTCCGGTTTCGTTAAAAGCAGTGTGAACGATACTATGAGCAACGTTTACCTCGGCGTTATATTCACCGCCCTCGTACTTCTGTTGTTCCTTCACGATCTTCGCTCAACGATAATTGTGGCGTTATCCATGCCCACATCTATTATATCAACCTTCTTCCTCTTGAAGGCGACAGGGCTTACGTTAAATATGATGACGCTGATGGGACTGTCGGTGTCCGTCGGTGTTCTTGTTGCTAACTCTATCGTTGTGATCGAGAATATCTTCAGATATAAAAAACTCGGGAAGAGTAACAAGGAAGCCGCGTATAAAGGTACAACAGAGGTTATGGTAGCGGTCCTGGCGGCAACGCTAACGAACCTCGTTGTGTTTCTGCCTATCGCCAACATGTCTTCTATGGTAGGTCAGTGGCTTAGAGAACTCGCACTCGCGGCCGTGTACGCTACTATATTTTCTCTCATAATGTCTTTTACTCTTACCCCAATGCTTGCTTCATTGATACTTCCTGAGAAGAAAAAGAAGAAGAATAAATACGCGTTGTGGTTCGAGAGAATGGAAGAAAGATCGATCGAAGTTTATAAAAAAATACTGGCGGTAATATTAATTAATAAGAGGAGAGGTTTCGCTGTTGTACTCGGAACTTTCGCGATATTTCTGGCGGTGATAATGTTTTTCGGACCTAAGCTGGGATTTGAATTTATGTCACCAATGGATGACGGAAAAATAAGGATAGAAGTTGAGCTTCCCCAGGGATATAACCTCGACGCTACTGCCGGCGTACTAAATCAGATTACGGATAAAATAAAACACCATAAGGAAATTACTCATGTATTGACCGATTTAGGAAAGGTTAGCGATCTGGATATAGGTACCAATATGGCCGCTCTGAACGTGCAGCTGGTAGACGTTAAACAGCGCGAGATCGGTCTGCAGGATATGATCGGCGTTTTAGTCGAAGAGCTGGCGGAAGTTCCGAATACTAAAATAAAAGTTGACCTGGGCTCTGGTACCGGTGGTCCGGGAGCGAAGGTCCAATTCTACCTGCTCGGGCAGGACCTTGACAAACTCGAAGAATTGAAGAACACGATAATGACAAAAATTAACGATGTGCCGGGTCTTATTAACCTTGATCAAAGTTCCCGAGCGGGTAAGCCGGAAATTACAGTATTCCCGAAAAGGGAGAAGCTTACAGAAGCCGGTCTTACTATGGCCGATCTTGCTCTTACTCTTCGTGCTTCGGTAGAAGGAATTGCATCTTCGAAATACAGAGAATTCGGAAACGAGTATGATATAACGGTCACGCTTAGTGACATGTCCGTCAGCACTCCCGAGGATATCGGTAAAATTACCGTTGTCTCTCCGGTCATAGGACCGGTTAGATTATCGCAGATAGCGGATGTGAATTTTACTCGCGGATATACGAAAATACTTCACCGTGATAAATTCACCACCATATCGTTCACTGGCTCTCCCGCGAAAGGAGTACCGCTCGGGAACGTTACATCCGAAATAGATAAAAGGCTCGCAACGGTATCCCTGCCTCCGGGTTATTCGATTAAATGGGGCGGAAACGTAAAGATGATGAATGAAATGGTCGCCGATATGATCTTTGCATTTCTCATGGCTGTTCTTCTTACATACATGCTGCTTGCCGCGATACTTGAAAGTTTCTGGCAGCCTGTGATGATAATGCTGACGGTACTGTTGGGGTTAATAGGCGTTATACTCTCACTTTATATAACGAATATAGCATTTAGTGTTACGTCTTTAATGGCTATAATAATGCTCATCGGCATTGTTGTAAATAACGCAATCCTGATTCTGGATTATACGAATCAGCTTAGAAGGGAGCAGGGTTACCTGCCTAAAGACGCACTTATGGAAGCCTGTCCGGTTAAACTTAAACCGCAGATAATGTCGACCACCGCAATAATTTTGGGTATGCTTCCGCTTGCCCTCGGAATCGGCGACGCGGGCAAGGAAATGAGAATACCGCTGGGTGTTGTTGCGATAGGCGGATTGGCCGTTTCTACGGTTCTTACCTTGTTTGTTATTCCCGCATTTTATTACATAACTGCGAAGGTTAAACATAAAACCGAAGAAACTGAAGCTGCTGCGAATTAATTTTGATGATTAAGTGATTTGAAACTGTTAAAACAGTTGCTGATTCTTGTTACTTACAATTAACCCCGGGATTAATCCCGGGGTTAATAATATAAAATGAATCAACCTTAGATGTGAAAATAAGTATTGCGAATACGTTATTTTAATTTCGCTTTTTTAAGCAGCAGCGAATTTGAAACAACGCTTACCGAGCTGAAAGCCATTGCCGCCGCGGCGTATATCGGGTTTAAGAATCCGAGGGCTGCGACCGGGATTCCGATAACGTTGTAAATAAAAGCCCAGAATAAATTTTGCTTTATCGTTCTTATTGTCTTGTGAGATAACTTAATAGCGTTAACGACTCCGTCCAGCTCGCCTTTCATCAAGGTGATGTCCGCTGTTTCCATAGCTATATCCGTTCCGGTCCCGATGGCAATTCCAACATCCGCCTGAGCGAGAGCGGGGGAATCGTTTATTCCGTCGCCTACCATTGCTACGAACCTTCCTTCCTCCTGAAGTTTCTTTACACCAACTGTCGAAAGTAGAGGACATA
>CAWBBX010000104.1:0-14547 GCA_963787005.1 uncultured Bacteroidota bacterium | reverse complement strand
ATTATGGATGATGGTATATGGAATATGGGGAAAGTCGGCAGTGTGCAATCTTCAGTCGGCATCAATTTGAATGCTAACTGCCAACTGTAGATTGTCAACTTTCAAAAACATATTCCATCAACCATATTCCGTATTCCATTTTTTATTTATTTCCGCGCTTTATCCGCTGCACGGGTTAGTAGTTGAATTAGATTTCCGTAGAAGAACTTTCGAACATCAAATTATTTCTCTCTTACTCTTTATCTTAATCTTACTCTTAATCTTGATCTAAAACTTTTTAACAAAATTTGCATCTGAGAGTAAGAGCAAGAGTAAGATTAAAATTAAGATTCTAAGATGTTTCGGCTTTCAAACATGTAATGATTTTCTCTCGCCTCGTTTGTCAAAGCACCGTCGATCAAAAGCTTCAGAATGCCGTTAGCTGCTTCTTCGGCAGAGAACGAATTCCGGCTTAGCACTTTTGAATTAACTATATCACGGACGGAGTTAACGTACACGAGATAAAATATTTCCGTTTCTATATCTTTACGAAATATGTTCATGCTTTTTGCGCGGACAAACATGATCATCGAGATAATTTACCGCGCGTTCCCTGCAGGTTTCTTCTATCTCAATCCACAATTCGGGCTCAAAGCGTTTCATGTCGCTTATAAACTGCCTGCTTATATTTCCGAAAATATTTCCTATAGCGGTCAATGCCGCGGTTATCTTATTCTCAAAAGTCATATCGGAAGAACTGATCCTGCTTATATTATTTTCCAATCTCTTCTCCATTAGATGAACGACGGCCTTCAACAAAATTTTCTTCCCGGGAAAGAACTCGTACAAAGTCTTCTTGCTCATTCCAAGCTCGGAGGCGATCTCGTCTATTGATACTTTTGATATCCCGGAACTCAAGTACCTGTCCGCCGCGTAGTTCAATATCCGTTCTTTAATTTCTATGTCCGCCATTAGGACTCCTCTCAGGATAAATGTGTTTTTAATTAAAATCTCTCCGCTTACTCTTGATCTTAATCTTAATCGTCTCAGCTTTTTGCAACAACATGAGTAAGAGTACATTGCCGTATTAAAAAATCTCTGTTCGTTGGAAACTTTTAAAGTTCTAACCGTTTCCGCACGGTGAAAAAATTAGTTGACTTATTTAGGCCAACTATTTTTTGCTATAAAAATCTTAGCGTCTCAGCGTCTTTGCGGTAAAATTTAACCGCTAAGACGCAAAGTTCTGATATTAATTTTCTTTAGCTTTTCCGTTAAAGAAACTATACTTTTCTTTCGCCTCATTTGTAAGAGCGCCTTCCACCAGCAGCTTGAGTATCCCGTTGAATGCCTCCTGCGCGGAGAAGGAATGCTCGCTCAGCACCTGGGGATTTACGATCGCTTCCACCGAGCTTATAAAAACCAGGTAGAATAAATCGGTATCAAGATCATCACGGAAAATCTTCTGATCCTTAGCTTGCTGGAACATCTCACGCAGATGAGATAGAACATGCTCGCGGCGAAAAGTCTCAATTTCCTTCCAGAGCTCGGGCTCGAACCTCTGCATGTCGCGCACAAACTGCCTGCTCATCCTGCCGAGCAGCTTTCCTATCACGGTAAGCAGGCTGGTCATCTTCTGATCGAAAGGCACGTCGGAATCGATGATCTTATGTACTTTCTTTTCCATACGACTTATAAAAGTATGGACAATTGCTTTCAGCAGGGTAGTTTTACCGGGGAAAAACTTGTACACGGTTTTTTTGCTCATTCCGAGGCCGGAGGCCAGCTCATCTATAGATACCTTGGAAATCCCGGAGGAGAGATATCTATCGGTTGCATGCTCAAGAATCTGGTCTTTTGTTTCCAGGTCAGCCATTTAAATCCTTAACTATTTAGCTTTGAAAATTGGGTTATTTCCGCAAAACAGAAGAAAAGTTTGAAAATAGAGCCGTTTTAGCAGTTCGAAGGAAACTTTTAACGTTCTGTTCGTTTCCAATATAATATATTGAATCTCGTTTGTCAAGAAAAAAATTCGGGGATTGGCGAATTGACGAATTGCTATATTGTTAAATTGCCGAATTGTTGAATTGACGGAACTCTTTGCGAAGGCGGACGGTCTAGTCATTCATCGTCATTCGCTTTGCTGTCATTCATTGTCATTCAATTGAAGCAACTACAAATGACTATTGAATGACCACGTATGACCATAGAATGACAATTGTATGACAACTGAATTTTGCGCTTCATGCAGTCATGCCCGCATGCAATCATGCGTTTTGTTATTTCAACAAAACCAGCTTTTTTACCGACGTATATTCTTTGTTCCCGTCAGATGTTTTTACAGAAAGCCGGTAAAAATACAAACCGCTGGATAATTGTTTGTTGCATGTTGTATGTTGTGTGTCGAATACTATTTGATGACTCCCTTCTGTTTGTACGCTGTTTACTAACGTCGATACTTCGTTTCCGAGAACATCATATATCTTCAACACTACTTTTCCCTCGACCTGTAGATAGTAGCTTATTACTGTAGTCGGATTAAACGGGTTGGGATAATTTTGAGAAAGCCGGAATCCGTGTTTATCTCACCGCCGGACTGATCTACGGAAGTAACCTGCGACTGCTGGGCGATTTTTAAGTTAATGTATCCCGCGGCAGGGTAGAACCCTGTATTTTGCCGGGTTCCGGAATTTACCGCTGCAACTCTAAAATTTAATTCTTTTAACTCTTCAACTTCGTTCGAGTCGATGTTAATATACCCGCAGTATGTATTGTCATTGAGCTTTTCCATTTTGCAGTTTTTAAGAGATCCGTCGTCAAATTTGTATTCTATGTAGGCGGAATCTATTCCGCTCTCATCCGAAATATCGGCGGTTACCTTGTACGGAAAACTTTGAGAACTTAATTCATTGACGGAATAGTCAACCGAGATAACCGGTTTTACGGTGTCGGTTCCAACTTTAACCGGTGTTATTTGATAAGTGTAATTGTAATTACCTGTGCTAGATGAAATTGCTACCGGGATCAATATCATTTCCTTTATGTTTTTTAACGGTACGTCGGATACATAATCAACGGCACTGTCAACTTGTTCCAAGTATCTAATCTTAATATCACCTGAGCCATATTTTTCAATCAGCGCGACTTTATTTTGGCTGTTCTCGAATCTTATCTTTATCTCGTACGGAACGTTTTCTCCGTCACTTTGAACTTTAATGAAGTTTGCCGATAACTTCTGTCTCGTGTCGCCCTGACCTGAAAAAGGCAATGTCTTTATTAGGGAATATATTGCGGGATCAGGGTAAGAGGCGGCTTCTTTATACGATCGTATTAAAGGTGTGGCATTTCTTCCCGAAAAATAGTTCCAAATAAAATATTCGGTTACAGCCGAATCCAGCATAGTTCCGTACTTCGTCAAGGCTTCCTTAAATATATGATATTCTGTGCTGTCGGTGAAAGATGTGCTTTTCTCCGATGAAGAGATCTCCCATATTTCTTTGTTGATTTGTGTGCCGTACGACTGGGTTAGAAAGTGCATCCAGATGCAGTTGCCGTAGCCCATCCCGTTCGAGAACGACGAGCCCGGCTCGGTAATTTGTGAGGTAGTTAAAAAACTATAATAATTATTTACATCGTCGTAAGCCAAATCTTCCGTCCATACCGCATCCATTTCGAGAAACCACTGCCTGTCGCTCCACCTTGTATAAGTATATTGAACGGCGTGCTTCAACTCATGCGCTACCGTAACTTCGGCAACGCCCATAGTGTCTTTTGGATTCCCGTAATCTTTAGCAAACTGCACCAGATCATTATTCAAAACCATTTTGGTGAAGTTTTTATTGTACTGATCGTTTAAAGTGTATCCTGAGGCAAACATCTTTTGAAATCCCACTTGATATCTTCTTTGCGCGGTATCGGGAGGTAAATATCCCAGCGAGTCGATCAGTAAATGCCATGAGTAATCGCAGTACTCCGCTATCCGCTCGATATAATCGGGAATGCCGTTAGCGTTGTTGTCGAATAAAGGGACCGAATTTACTCCCACTGTATCGTAGTTCAATTGAAATATCCCGGAAGGCGAAATATAGATCAGTGAAGAAGTCGATTCGGTTGAATTTAAATTTAGGTATGAGCTTAATTCATTCCGTTTGGAAATGCTCAAATCTTTTTCATTTTTTTCATATTCGATGATAACAGGGGTTGCGCAGCTTAAAGGCCGGTCGGATTCTGTACGGTATCTTCCATTTATTTTTTTTCTATTGAAGATATAATAAAACTTCTGGGTGAGTAAATCTTCTTCGTTTATAGTGCCGGAGGAGAAATCGGATTTTAAGATTGAAAATCCGGATGGGTGTTTATTACCGGCGGCTTTGGATAAAGCATAAGGGGATATAAGCAACATGCTTGCTAAAACAAAAAGTATCGTTAACCGGTTCATAAATTTCTTTTAAATAGGAGACTTTCCGCTCCGATCTTTTCATATTTCTCGCATTGTTGAGAGTATTGTCATTTAATTAATCGGCGTGAAACCGTCGAAAGCGCGTTTTCCCGATAACCTCTTATATTATCGATGCTATTTGAGTTTTTTTTAGTGAATTGAATTGAAGGAATGCTATGAGAAGTTTTGAAATTGGAAGAAATTTACGGCTGTTTTCCGCAGCGGGGATTATTTTCCGCGGTTGTTCGAATAAGGCTTTGTGATCAAGAAAGATTTAGAAATTGCCGGGAAGAATTTCGATTGAAGGCTTTTGGATGTAAAAGGGGGAAGTGCGGGGTAATTCTTTTGGGAAAATAATGCTGATTACGGCGCATATTGTGCAGGCTTCATAAACGAAGCACCGATGATTTAAAAGAAAAAGGGTTGGCGGCCGGCATCTAAACGGCAAAGCAAAATGATTATTAAACGTAGGCTGGATTTTCATTTAAAAATAAAAAACGGAAAGGAACTTGAAATCCGGAAGATATACCGCAATGGATTTCTTGTCCCTTTCCGCTTGAAAACCTGACTACCGTCAGGCAGGTTCATCGCTTTTGACGATGAGGACCTTCTTTGAACCCACACTCTATTGAATTTATTTTTTCGCCACCGATCTGAAATACTCCAGCACCGAGCGCGCGTCGTCTTTGGTCAACTGCTGATCCGGCATAACAACCTTGTACTCGTCGACTAACTTTTTAAGTATCGGATCCTTCTTCTGCATTTCCGTAGTGTTGAGCAGGTAGTTCATTATAAACACAGGAGTATTTTTCTTTGCGATGTCGCCGAGGGGCGGGCCGACGAGCCGGGTGTCCAGCTTATGGCAAGCGACGCATTTCATGTTGAATATCTTTTTGCCTTTTGCCACGAGCCTAGGATCTATTTTGCCTACTTCAACATTTTTTACAGGACCAATTCCGTTATCATCCGGATACTGGTAATTGCCCTTATTTTCGCTGCTTTCGGATTTAGCGCTCTCCTCGGCAGGTTTAGCTTTTTGTGATTCGACTGCCGGCGGGCTTTTCATCTGAGCCGGTTCGGAACTTTGTGCCATTTCGGATGTATCGACAGGTGTCTGTTTTATCTGTTTATACTTATTGTTGCTGCAGTTGATATTTAAAAACGCAGCCGATAAGATCAGTAAAATTGAAAATCGCAGTAATCGCATTCTTTCCTCCAAAAATATTTGCTGCCGTGGGATTATTTAGGCACCTTAAATAATCATCGTTTCATAAATCAAAATTAAAAAAATCAATACAAGGTAGTGCGGCAGAGACGGGCTAATTATAATTATTTAGATAAAGCGAGGCAAGGGGGATTTATTAAAGTATAAGATGCTGTGAGGGGAAGCAAAAATCCCCAATCTTTGATAGAACATATGATTGATTTGGTTACATCCCTAAAGGGATTTTCATCGCTTAATTCGTATCCCTTATACAAATATTTCGTCACTAAAGGGACTTAAAAAAGATATGACTTTACTAAGCCTTTCCTAAATCCCGTTAGGGATGCAATGTTTGTAGAATCAATGAGAAACAAGAACTATAAAATCCCTTTAGGCATGCAGCATTTATATTTCAATCTTTATTTTTTTCAATAACCAGCAGACAATTTCCCACCGGCCTCTCGCCGGATTTATCGGACGGGTTGTTAACTAATTTGCCGTTGATAACCATTGTAGTCGAGCCGCCGCCGTCGAGATTAAGCCCCTGGTATATCCCTTCTTTAATCATAAGATTTCCGAATTCCTTCAGCGACATTCCCGAGCTCGATTCCTGTCTGCCGTCGACCGTAATTAAATAAAGCTCCGTGCTGTCCTTTGAAATTCCCACGCCCGTTCTCGGATGCTTTACCACCGTAAAAGGTTTGTGCATTCCCTCCAGAGTATCCGATTCGGCGGCGAGGTTAATGCCGTCTTTAACAATTAATGGCAGGCCGCCGGTTAATGTACGGATCGGCCCGTAATAGGGAGTCAATCTCAGTAGAGCCTTTAGTGTATCGCCGGCAGATATTTCTTTAGAGAGTTTTTCAACGGCAGAGTAGCTTGAAGATAAAACGTAACCATCATCCGGTATTTCCGTGGAGCCGCTTGAACTTGATATCCCTTCGGCAACAAGGAATAAAGTATCGCCTGACGTACCGGCATCTTTTAATTTAATTTCGAAGATCGTCCCGTTCTTTTTTACGGAGGGTGTTTTCTTACCCTGGTAGCTGTTGTACAGCGTAATCCCCGCGCTGTCTGTTTCACCGTTTACTCTGTTTATTCTATCCGAAGATCCGTCCTTAAGAAATAGTTTCCCGTTAAAATTATAATAACCTATTAGCGGCTTTCCGCTGAAGGTAATTACAAACTGGGGACGTATGCGTCCCTTCTTTTTGTAAAAAGCTTTTACGAATTTCCCGTCGGTAATCATGTTGTTGATTACTTCGCCGCCTGTTTCTATTTTGAAGAAGTCGGCATTCACTGCGGCTATGACTTTCTGTCTAGAGTTTGTAAGCCTTGCCGATTCTGCCGTTGCTTTTTCTCTGGCGTAGAAAAGATCTTTTGCTTTTACCGCTTCGATGTCATAGGACTTGTTGTTTAAGTTTATCTTCAGAATATTTATTATTAGAGTATCGGCGGGATCGACGATTTTGGTATGAATAATTCCCGGCGCGACTTCCTTACTTTCCACTTTTTTCTTTGCCTGGCCGTAAGCGTATTTTGAAGGGAATAAAAAAAGAAGAAGCATTAATATATAAGCCGACCTGATATGAATATTTTTCATTGACTTTTCTCCGGGATAAGTTTTTAATTTTTACGCCGCCGCAATTGTAGATAACCCGATCTAAAATTAATAAATAAATTTAACTTATATTAACACAACTACAGGTAATAATTTAAGACAAATTTAATATATTACGGTTAACCTCGAAGTAAAAATCAAATCGCAGGGGATATATGCACGATTCCGCATTCAGCAAGCTTAAGGTAGGTCTTGTTTTCGTGTTGTCGGCTGTTGCAGTCGGTACAATCGGCTTCATGCTGCTGGAGAAATGGGATTTTATCGATTCCCTCTATATGACTATCATTACTATTACCACAACGGGATTCAGAGAAGTCCACCCGATTTCGGATACGGGAAAGATCTTCACCATATTTGTTATTCTGCTTGGAGTAAGTTCCATAGCATATACCGGCGGCAGAGCGGTGCAGGTTCTTTTTGAGACCCAAATATTTAGGAGAAGGAAAATGAGCAAGAAATTGCAGGAATTGAAGAATCACTATATAGTGTGCGGTTACGGAAGAATGGGAAAATATATTTGCGAAGTGCTTGTGGATGAGAAGGTTCCTTTTGTTGTAGTAGAAAACAGCCCTGCCAAGGTAGAGAAGCTTATTGAGCGGGGATATGTTTTTATTAACGGGGATTCAACGAGTGACGAGACTTTAATAGAAGCCGGGATTAAAAACGCGAAAGGGATGGTTGCCGTACTTTCAAACGACGCCGACAATGTATTTGCCATACTTTCGGCGAAGCAGCTCAATCCGGATATTTTTATCGTATCGCGCGCCGTAGAGGAGGAGACGGAGTCAAAGCTTATCAAGGCTGGCGCAAACCGTGTTGTTAAGCCTTATGAAGCGGGCGGGACCCGAATGGCTTCTCTTTTGCTGCGTCCCGGTGTAATTGATTTTATTGATGTCGTTGCCCGCGAAAAGAACGTGGATCTTAACATTGAAGAAGTTTCAATAACCCAAAGTTCGTCGCTAAAGGAAAAAACATTAGCGGAATCCCCGATAAGGAAAGACCTTAATATTATAATTGTTTCTGTTCAGAAAAAAGGCGGTAAATTTATTTATAACCCGTTATCCTCTACAAAGCTCGAAGAAGGGGATAAGCTGATAGCATTGGGGGAAGAGTCCAATCTGCGGAAGCTGCAGAACCTTTGCGAAAGTTAATAGCTGCTTTAACCTTTTAAAATATAAAAAGCGGCACGAAGCCGCTTTATTAATTAGAAGGAAGTTTTTTTGAACCTCCTTTTTTCATAATCCGGTGCTAAAGATTATTTGGCAACGGATCTGAAATATTCTAGAACTTCCCGCGCCTGCTTTTTACTCAAACCCTGATCGGGCATAACCACGCCGTTGTATTTCTTGATAAGTTTTTTCAGCTGCGGTTCTTTCTTCTGCATCTCCGTAGTATTGAGCAGATAGTTCATTATATACACAGGCGAAAATTGCTTTGTGATGTTCTTAAGCGGCGGTCCGACCAGCCTAGTATCGAGCCTGTGGCAGGCCATGCATTTACTGTTGAATATGTTCCGACCTTTCTTCACCAGGCTTTTATCTATAGTTCCCAGCTTAACTTCTTTAATAGGACCTATGCCGATGTTCTCCGCTTTCCCTGTATCCTGCTTGGTCTTGGCGGAATCGACAGCGCTGTGATTAAAGTTTGAAGAGGCTTTTTCGTTCCTCATCTGTCCGGCTTCCGCTCCGTAAGCAAGAAAACCGAACAACAGCGCTATCATTGATAATTTTAGAATTTTCATTTTCTCTCCGTTTTCTGTAATAACAGATTTTTTGTTTCACTTAAATTAATGAATTAACCTTTTCGTGTTGTAGCTTAGAACACAACCCAGCCTATAACGTAAAGCGTGTTGTTGTCGGCGGCATTTCTTCCGGCGCCGTCGTAGTTAGTACTCGAGCCGTTGAACTTATTATAAACTATGTACTGAAGAGCGAATTGAGTGTTCAGCCAGGGGAGATAAGTGAACTGCAGGGTTTCGCCGCTGCTGTTGGGACTGCCTGTGAGGCTTCCGTCTACGGCTCCGGGTCCGTAAATACCGGAATCTTTATCTCCTGCAATCGAGAAATAGCCAGCAGAAAACGCGTAGCCTGCCGGCAGGTTATAACTGCAGTCTAGTTTGAAGGTGCTCAATTTATTGGAAGCATTAGCCGAACCGCCTGCTACATACGTAGCATTTAAATCCTGCTTTTCATTAATATATGTTGTATGGGCAATCAGACTTCCGGTGCCCATCGTTCTTTCGTATTGAGCGTCGACAGCTATATCCGTATAATTGTCAGTCGGCCCTGTTATGCCTGCGGGGTAAAGGTCCGTCGCTATTCCGTAGGTGCCAACCTCAAGGTACTGGTCTTCCCATTGATGCTGGATAGCTACGCGCCAGTAAGGTGAAAAACCTTTGATCGTGCCTTCGGACGAGGCATCGGCAGGAAACGGTCCGCCTTGGGGCGTTGAGCGGTAAAGACTAACCTCACCGTAAAGAAGATTATTATAAAGTGCGTAGGCGCCAAGTCCCGTTACGTTGCCGGCTAGAGGATCTTCAATAATCGTAACGGCTGCCGGACCGGGAGCAACTGCAGAGCCAACGTACGGAAATCCCCAGGTAGGTGTGGAATTCCAGACGTCCTGAACCGTTGGACCGTTGTTCAAGGTAAGTCCGTAAAGCAAGTCGTTATCTGCCACCGTGGTATGATCGGCAAATCTAAGGTCGGTATTATCGAGTGCAAAACTTCCGCTTTGATCATCGTATGTTACCTGAATAAATGAGCCGAAGTTGGGCGAGATCTCTCCCGCAACGAAAAGACTGAACTCCTGAGGAAATTCCATAACGTCGTTCTGAGTTCCGGGGACGGTCTTCGATGTTTTATTATAGGAGCCGTCTATCATTGCGGATATAGGAAGCATGTGAAGAATTTTTAAATTAGTGTTGTCTTCTTTGTAGGTCGACTGTATGGTAGCGATTCCCGTCATTGTGTATCCGTTCAATTTGAACAATCTGCCGAACGGAGTGAGCTCCGGGAAAACATAGTGACAAGAGCTGCACGGCAGGTTCGTCTGGCGGGCGAAGCTGGGTATTGAGTATGAAATGCTTGAAAAAGTTAGTAAAAACACCCCAATTGTAAGAACCAGGATTTTTAAATTAGTTACTCTCCTGAACATATAAACCTCCGGAAATTTTTGATTCTTTAAATTTTTATTTGGCCAATTTCCAATTGGAATACCCGCCGGTTTTACCGGCAGGCAGTATGGAATTGAACATCAATTAGGAATGTCCTTACGGTTATCACAATTAACCAGGAGATCGTTTGATAGGTTAAACTAATTGCCAATGCATTTCACATCGAAGAATTTGCTAACTCCCCTTACGTACTCAATATTTCTTCAAACCGGAAGATTTACGCATTTGCTAGCCCGAATTTTTATTGCAAACACGTAAGGTGAATTAGTAAATCTATCAAATGTCTGCTGTTAATTTGTTCTTTTCCGCATAACAGACATTCACTCGGCTTAATACTCAATTATTATTCCACAGCGGGAAAAATATGTTTTTTCTAAAATTATTGTTGTAATATACATCATTTTCTCATTCACGGCAATTAATGTTGTTCCTATTCTTGTTAGCGGGAAACTATTGTCATACTATCAATAGTTGCTCGGAATAAAAAAGGCGGTCATTAACCGCCTTTTAAAGTATCTGTTAATCATTGTTTTACAATAATTTACCAAATTTTAACAAGCTTATCCTCGGGACGCCTCATTGGGTCTCCCGGTTTTACATTAAAAGCATTCCAGAAAGCAGGGAGGTTGCTCATTGGACCGTTTACCCTAAATTTGTTGGGCGAATGAGGATCGACTTGCAGAAGCATCCTTGCATACTGTTCCCGCGATTTTTGTCTGAACGCGTTCGCGAATGAGAGGAAAAATCTCTGCGCGGGAGTGAAGCCGTCAATCTTTTTTCCTTCTTTGTATTCTTCAGTGCCCCGGAATGCCTCGAACGATATGCTTATTCCTCCGAGATCGGCAATATTCTCACCCACCGTGAGTTTTCCGTTTATATGAAGTGTATCGATGGGAGTGTAATTATCGAACTGCTTTATGATAACTTCCGCGCGCTTGTCGAAATTTTCACCGTCTTTCTTTGTCCACCAGTCCGTAAGGTTTCCGTTAGCGTCGAATTGTCTGCCCTGATCGTCGAATCCGTGAGTCATTTCGTGTCCTATTACCGAACCGATAGCGCCGTAATTAACAGCATCGTCCGCGTTCTGGTCGAAGAACGGCGGCTGAAGGATAGCTGCGGGAAAAACAATTTCATTGTTAAGAGGATTGTAATATGCGTTTATTGTCTGGGGACTCATAAACCATTCCGTCTTATCCACAGTCTTGCCTATTTTACCTAGATTTTTCTTTGTATTGAAGATCGAACATTCGACTACATTTTTGAAGTACGAATCTCTTTCAATCTTAAGCCCTGTGTAGTCCTTCCATTTATCGGGATAACCTATCTTAACTGTGATTGCTTCGAGCTTGACGAGAGCTTTTTCTTTTGTAGAGTCGCTCATCCATTCCAGATTTTTTATTCTCTTGCCGAGAACATCTATTAGATTTTCAACAAGTTTCTTTGCGCGGGCTTTTGCCTCTGGCGGGAAATATTTTTTAACGTATATTTTTCCCACCTGCATTCCTATGTTGCCGTTGATTGTGCCTAGCACTCTTTTCCATCTCGTCTGCATTACTTTGCGGCCCTGCAGTATAGTTCCGTAAAAATTAAAATGTTCGGACACGAAAGGATCGCTTAAATAATTAGCCGAGTTTCTGATGATATTCCATTTAAGATAAGTCTTCATATCTTTAAGCGGAGTGTCTTTTACTATGGAGCTTACCGCTTTGAAGAAATCAGGCTCCGAAACATTGATTTCTCCCGGATCGGGTGTGCCGATTGTTGTGAAATAATAGTTCCAGTTGAAGTCGGGTGATAATTTTTTAAGCGAATCGAGAGGCATTTTGTTATACGTTTTTTGCGGATCCCTTCTTTCGACTTTAGACATTGAAGCCTTTGCCAGCTCGGTTTCAATTTTCATTACTGTATTGGCATCTTCGGATGCGGAAACAGAATCGTTTCCAATAAGTTCAAACATTTTCGCAACATGTTTAACGTATTCTTCTCTAATCTGCTTCGAGCGTTTATCTTCTTTTAAATAATAGTCCCTGTCCGGCAATCCCAATCCGCTCTGATCAAGCTGTGCAATTTCAATTTTGCTGTTTTTAGAATCGGGGCCCGCCGAAAAAGAAAAGAGAGCATTGGAGTAGCCGAGATGAATATCAACCAGTGCGTTGTAAAGATCGTCGGAGCTTTTTATCGCGTCTATCTTATTCAGCTCCGCTTCTATAGGTTTGTAACCGTCCTTTTCAATTTTGACGGTATCCATACCCGAGTAATAAAAGTTGCCGACCATCTGGTTCACACTTCCCTCGGGAGCGTTCTCTGCTTTTTCGGCGTCGGTTAAAATGCCTTTTAGCTGATCGTAATTTCTTTCAAGGAGCTGGTAGACACTTCCCCAGGCAGGATATTCGGCCGGAATGGTGTTGTCTTTCAGCCATCCGCCGTTAGCGTAATCGTAAAAATCGACTGCCGGGCTTACAGTAGTATCCAAATTACTTCTATTAATCTCGTTTCCGCCGCTATTGTTGTCTTGCGCCTGAACCGGAATAAATAAAAAGATTAAAATTATTAGAGCGGCTAAGGAGGTTTTCGCGATCATAATGCACCTTAAATTATTGTAAATATTAAATCTATTTTTGTGTTAAAAATAGTTAAAAATGTCCTAATAATAGAAGCCTGAATAAAAAATAATGATAAACGGTTTTATAATTTGATAGGAATAAATATTAAAAGGCAGCTAAGTATGCCGCTCGGGTTCTGAAGGGGGTACGAGAGCCTTTCTCTGGATTAACGGCACTTTTTCTCCGTTATACCTGAAAAGTCGGTATACAAAGCTGCCAATCAGACGGGGATGCAGAATAAATTTGATTACGTTTACAGCATCGAGTGAAATGAAAAATCCAGAATTTTAGGCTTCACAAGTTTTTCGTAATCTCTGTAGCTCATCTTAACCAGCTCGTTGTGGTTGCACGCGTTAAAAGTTATCTCTTCGTCGTGCGTAAGGCTCTTCGCTACGTAAACATCTAAACCGTATAAATTTCCGAACGGCGGCATCGCGCCCACTTCGCAGTCCGGAAACTTATCCATAAATTCCTGCTCGTAGGCTATGCGAACGTTCTCCACGCCGAGCTGATCTTTGAGAAGATCTATATCGACTTTATCCGACGCGGGCAGAATCGCCATCACTAACTGTCCATTAATTTTTATCAATACGGTTTTGGCGAGTTCTTTACCGGGTATGTGTGCTCTAGCCGCAATTTCCTGTGCGGTATACGCAGATGAATGGCTGATGGTAAGGTACTTTATATTATTGCTGTCTAGGAATTCTTTTAGCATTTGAGCCGGCATAGTGACCTCCTTTATTTTTAATACTCAATTAAAAAAAGGATAAGCATTACCCGTTCAATAAATTCCGTTTAAACAATTATGCTTACTTTTTCTTCCACGTCCTTAACCAGATCGAGAAATTTTTTGTAAGGAATGGCCGTAAGGCTTTCCGCGCTCGCGGCGCCTTTAGCCATACTTATAATGGAAACCTTTGCCGCGGTTTCCTCGTCGGGTGCTTCGTATATGTCCAGAAAATCGTACGGACCGAGAAGCGCGTAGTGTGAAATGAATCTTACTTCAGGACATTTAGCCTTTACTTCTTCCAGCCAGCTGCGGCCTAACTTTTCTCTGTCCTTCAGATGTTTGCATATATCCGGACCAAGCTTCGTCAACAGAATGAAGGTTTTCATGGCTTTCCCCTCCAATGTATGGATTAAAATTCTTTGCGCGCAAAGTATTAACCGTCATACCTCTTAAGCCGTTGATATTTTGCAAGATGGTTTAAGGTAAAGATTTCCCCGCGGTAAAACATTACTTATAATATATATTTTAGTTTGCACAAATTCAAAGACAATAACTCCCCTTTACATATTGTGTTGAAATATAATTACTTGCGCTGCCGCTTTCCCTCGAATAAAAGGTCGGAAAACTCCGTAAATCATATCAACCGTTCATCCGGCTATGGAACCGTTCTTAAAATTTATTCGTCTCAAAATTTATATAAGGATTAACTTAGACCCTGTTGATATTACAAATAAAGTTTGTAAAAATTTTCTATAACGTAAAAACCAAGGTGTTATTATGAAATCTACAAAAATTTTACT
>CAWBBX010000103.1:0-13106 GCA_963787005.1 uncultured Bacteroidota bacterium | reverse complement strand
ACTTCTTTGAAATTTCTATCAATGCCGTCCCGTATAGATAACATCACCTCATTGTTTTTATCGAAATTGTATTTGCTCCCGATTTCTGACTTTATCACATCTGCAATAATTATCCCGGTTGTATCAACAACTACCAGATCAATTTTTTGAATTAAATAAATGTCATTAATGTAATCTTCCAGGTCTTCCCTTTAAAAAATAGTGGCAGGGTTTTATCTTTTCCTGTTCCTCTTTCTATTGTTAAGGCAAAAGTATTGGCGTACAATTTTGCGTGTAAAAGTGCGTGGTCGTTAGCTTGTTTCTCAATTACTACGTTTGCCAATATGCCCAATAGCAAAAATGGAATAATAAAAAGAGAAAATGAGAGGAATAGTTTGTTCCTAATCTTCATAGCCATACCGATAGTTTAATTACAGGAAAACCCGATATTATAATTTCCCGGGTTTCTGTAAAATTGTTTGCTGTGATTATAAGTAATTCACCGCTATCAGTAACCCGGTTTTTATGTCTCTGCTTATCAATCATTTCAATCATCGCCGTCTTGTATTTGGTACTCTAAAAATTGTCCGTTTTTCTTTGCCTTTATTTTATCCGGTTTCATTTTCTTTCCCGAAGTGTAAAATAAAATGTGCTTCCTTTTCCTTCTTCGCTCTCCACCCAGATCTTACCGCCGTTCCTTTCTATAAATTCCTTGCACAGCAGCAGACCCAATCCCGTACTCGATTCTCCATCGGTTCCTTGCGAACTTACTTTCTCTTCTATTTTAAAAAGTCTCTTAATGTTTTTTTCGGATATCCCGACTCCATTGTCCTCAACCGATACTTCAATTTTGCCGTCATCTGATTGTCCGGATTTGATAATAGTTTTACCGTCTTTTCTTGTAAATTTAACTGCATTGGATAATAGGTTTCGGAGCACTGTGCCGATCATTTTTTCGTCCGCGTAAACTTTCTGTGTCTTATCTATTTCATTAATAATTTCTATCCTTTTTTGTAATGCCCGCTGGTAAATTGTTTCTATACTTTGCGAAACCATCTTCGATAAATCGGAATCTTTAGGATTAAAGTCGATAGCGCCTTTCTGAACTTGAGCCCATTCCAATAAATTATCTAAAAGCTTATAAAGATTACGGGCAGCTTCGTTTAATGATTTACTGTAATCTGCAAATTCAGCAAGTGAAAAATCTTCGGTTTTGTTAGCCATTAATTCTGTTAAATTCAGAAAACCGTTGAAAGGGCTTTTTAGGTCGTGGGCGATGATAGAGAAGAATTTATCTTTTTCCGCGTTGAGTTTGATAAGCTCTTGATTGCTTTTTTTAATTTCTTCTTCTGCTCGTTTTTGTTGGGTAATATCCGAATGCATTCCCACCAATCCCACAATTGCTCCATTCGCGTCGGTTATAGCATCCGCACGCAGCGAAACAATGAATTTACGCCCGCTCTTTGACAACATCTCCACTTCTCCGTTCCACGTTCCGCCGCCCATAATTATATCGAATACCTTTTGGCCAACATCCTTGTTCACATAAATCGCAGTACCTCCGCCTGCCGCTTCAACTTCCTCTATATTATATTCAAAAATTTCCGTAAACGCCTTGTTGTGATAAAAGTGATGTCCTTGAGGATCGGACATGCAGATAGCCTCACCTGAACTCTCAACCGCCTTATTAATTCTGAGAACTATCTCTTCCATCCGCTTGCGTTCGGTGATATCCTGGTTAACCCCGAGCGCCTTAATGGTACGATTATCTGCATCTTTCTCAATACGAATATTGGCTGCGAAGTAGCCTAACTCACCGGGTGCATAAATTACACGGTATTCCATTTGGGAAGTATAAGCCGGATCCGGAGTTTCCAACGCTTTCCGAAGTTCCTTTTCAATCATTACCCGGTCATCAGGGTAAATATACTTTTGCGCGAATTGCCCGGAAGACATGGTATGACCGCCTTCATGTTCTGCTGTTGTATTAAATAGTGAGAAGGATTGATCGGGAAAAGTAAACCGGTCTAGAACGCAGTCATATTCCCATGTACTGAGTTTGGCAATCTTCATTGCATCGGTTAACTTGGCTTCGCTTTCCTTAAGCTTTAGTTCAGCTAATTTGCGGTCTGTAACGTCCTGGCAAGTACCAAATACGCGTTTTGGATTTCCTTTGTCGTTCAGTTCAATAGTGCTTTTTTCGTGAATCCAGCGGATTTCACCGTTTGGCGTGACGGTACGGAAATCAAAGTCACCCCCCTCACATGCTTCCAGCGACTTCATGACAGATTCCCGAACCATTTCGCGGTCTTCCGGAATCGGGGTTTCTAAAAAAGTTTCAATCGTGACGTCAATTGAGCTGTTAAGGTCGAAGATTTTATACATTTCATCCGACATTGTGACTGTGTTTTTGACAACGTCCAATTCCCAACTGCCGATATGGCCTACTTGCTGCGCTTCTTTTAACTGCTCTTCACTTCTCTTTAATTTATTTTCTGCAAATTTCTTTTCCGTTATATCCCGCACAATGGAAATGGTGTACATTTTTTCAAGTTTCACTACAGCAATATTTATCTCCACCGGGAAGATAGAGCCATCCTTGCGTTGGTGCAAAGCTTCTATAATTGTTGCATTGGATAGTTGAATCTGATCCATTATTGATCGGAAGTTTTCCGGTGTTTGACCCGGATCGATATCAAATATTTTCATGTTCAAAAGTTCACTCCGGCTATATCCAAGATCGCTACATGCCCGTTCATTCACATCGATAAACTGAGCTGTTTCCGTATCAATTACCTCGATCGCATCATTCGACTTATCAAGCAGGGTACGGAAAAGCTTGAGAGAATCCTCTGCACGCTTGCGTTCGGTAATATCGCGTACTATGGCAATAACTTCGTCTTTGCCGCTGACTACCATGCGGGCTTCATAATCACGCAGCCCGCTCTTCGGAGTGCTCATTTTGTATTCGAATTCTTGAATCTCTCCGCTATCCAGGGTTTGCCGTATATACCGGTCAACCACATCGGCAAATTCAGGGGGTGTAATATCTCTATTCTTTTTACCGATGATTGTCTGTTCGGATTGCGCATAAAGATCCGATCTATCAGCTTTGTAATCTAAATAAATTCCTTCACGGTCCATCCGGAATATCAGATCGGGAATTGCATCCAGCAGCGCTCTTGTCCTTCTTTCGCTTTCGCTTAGCACCGCCTCCGCGCGTTTTCGTTCGGTAATGTCTATAGCAGTGCCCATGTTTGCTCTGCCGCTCTCATAATCAATCATTTCAATCGAAAATATAACGTCCAGTCTTTCCCCGTTTTTAGTAATTAGCACAAAATCATGAGGTTCAACTTTAATGCCTTTAAATTGTTTAGAAAGATTTTGTATGGTTAGTTCTTTATATTCATCGGCAATCAATTTCAAGAAATCGAAATCATCGGAGTAAAATTCTTCTTTTGAATAGCCCAATACATCAACACATTTATTGTTTACATAATCTATTCGCCCTTGGTAATTGATAAAAATTAAATTAGATGACTGTTCTGCAAGCGCTATAAATTTCTGTTCATTCTCTTTCAAGGTATTCAGAACCTGTTTGCGCTCAGAATTGGTTATAATAGTTTGTCTTCTTTTGTTCTCGATCAGCCAAGTTATTAGTGCAAGCAAAAAACTTATGCTTAATCCAACAATAAGAATGATTCTTGCGGTACTAGCTCCTATTCTCGACTCTAGTTGAGGGGTGGATTTAATTAAAACCGACCACTCATGACCGTCAAAATTAATCTCTTTCATCAAAACCAATTGCTGAGCCTTCATATTGGTGCCGGTTTTGGAATCATACATTTTCGTTTCTTTTGAAATATTTTTCGTGTCATATATTTCTACATCAAGATCGGCAGCATGTTCACCAAAAAGTCCGGACATAAAATCATCCATTCTGAAAGGGGAATAAACCCAGCCGGTTATATTCTTACGTCTCTCTTTGAGAGTTGTATGAGGTGACCCGTTTTTATAAACAGGCAGATAAATTAGGAAACCTGCCTGAACTGCTTTGCCTGTTTCCTGTACCAGCAGAACTTTCCCGGAAGTTGCAGCTGTATTTGAGTCGCGTGCTGTTTCCATTGCTTTGCGGCGAACCGGCTCGGAAAACATATCATAACCGAATGCCCGCAGATTAAGGTTCTTGAACGGTTCGAGATAAATTATAGAAGTGTAAGTTTTCCGTTTTCCTTCAGGCCATATTTTGTACCCGGGGAAACCTTCCGCACGGATATTGGATATGTGCTTTTTTATTTGCTCAGACGGAACGATTAAAGAGAAGCCTACTCCCTGTATACCGGGATAGTTTTTATTAAGACGCAGTGCTTTAAAAAAAGTACGAAATTCTGTCCGGTTTACTTTAGCCGATACATCAAATAAGCCGCGTGTGCTTCTTAGTATTTGTTTATCACCTATAATCCGCTGCTCAATGCGGGTATTAATTTCTCTTGCGCGAAACTCAAAATATGACCGGAGTTCATTTTCTCTGGTTGTATTTGCAGTATTCCAAATAAAATAGGTAGCTAAAAAACACGTTAATAATACCCCAAAAGTGATAATGATTTGATGAAGAGTTCCGGTTTTTATCAGCATTGCCGGTGAACTGTTTATTTCATTTTTTTGTCTCTTAATTTTCAAATCATTTACCCTCGTATAGTTTTGCCGTGTAAGTTTTTGCCGGCAGCAGGCAGGCAGTCCATTGTTTCAGGCGTATCCGTCCAATAGGGTATATTTCGTTTGCCTTTTCCCTTAATTGTGCTTTAACTTCATCTGCTTACCCATAATAAAAATTGCGACTATGTGTGCTAATATCAATCGGGCAAAGGTATGAAAAATGGATTAGTCCTTTTGGGTGAGTAAATAATCGGCCTTAGACTATATTATTTTGTTTGATGATAATTACTTAGCGGATTAATCGTGGTATTGTTATTAATTTATGATCTTTGCACTTTTTTCTATATTCTTTTCACTTTATACTTATTTACCACCCCATATTCATGAATACTCACCAGGTAACAGAATATACCTCTCATTAAATATTAATTTTCATTTCTTTACAGATCAAACTTTTATAGATTTGAGTAAATCACTGGGATCAACATAAGGTACAATTCATGATTGTGTCCGGAGCCTCGAAATTTCTTTTAATCATTCTTGTATTTTCACTTCAAATAATTTCTTCTTTGCAGGCCCAATCAACCGAAGAACTTCAGCGGGAATTCACAAACCTCCGATTCGGAATGTTCATTCATTTCGGTATAAGAACTTTTACCGGGGCTAAATGGGCAACGCCTAATCAGGACAGCTCTAAATTCGATCCGGAAGATCTCGACTGCGGTCAATGGGCCGCAGCCGCGGCTTCCGCCAAGATGAAATTCGCAATTCTAACTACAAAACATCATGACGGATTTTGCTTATGGAACAGTAAGTTTACTAAGAACGACGTCGCGAGCTGTCCGTGGAAAAACGGAAAAGGGAACGTCGTCCGCGAATTTGTAAACGCGTTCAGAGCGCACGGTATTTTTCCGTGCCTTTATTACTCTATCTGGGATAACACCGCCGGGATAGGCAACGGTCCGGTTACAAAACGCGACATGAAAATTATCGAAGGCCAGATAACGGAGCTTCTAACTAATTACGGTAAGATAAAAATGCTTTTTATTGACGGCTGGTCGTGGAAGATGGGGCATGTAAAGGTCCCCTACGATAAAATCAGAGCCCTGGTAAAAAAGCTTCAGCCCGGCTGTCTTCTCGTAGACAATACTCATCTCCAATGTTTATATGAAAATGATATGATTCATCTTGAAGCCGGAACGTCTTTCCCCGCCGGTAATAAACTCCCGGCACTGCAGAGCGCATTGATATATAAATCAGGAGGCAACGGCTGGTTCTGGGACCCGCGAATTCCCGATTCAGAATTACTCAGTGTTTCTGAGATAGTAGACACACTTCATTATCTAGAACCTAGATGGGGAACTTTTGTTTTAAACTGCCCGCCAAATAATGAAGGCAGGTTAGATTCGAATATTGTAGAAAGACTAAAAGAAGTCGGTGAAGCCTGGAGCCCGGACACAACCTGTCCGCCGCTTCCTGAACAGAAGCCGTTTATTGAAAATCCCGTTTTGCCCGATTCCGCCTGGGCGACCAGCGGCAATGCCTTTAATGCTATCGACGGCGTCAACGACCGCTATTACTATTCGGTTTGGCAGTCGGATTCGTCTCTGCCGCAATCAATTACAATCGATCTTGGAAAAGAACACAGCGGTATAGAAATATTAAATTACGTCCCGAAATACAAAAAAGTTGCTGTACCTGTTAAAGACGGAAGCATCGAGTCGTATAAAATTTATGTAAGCACGAATAATATTAATTACACGCTGGCTGCATCAGGCAAATGGAAGGGAGACAGCCGGATGAAGGTTGTTACGTTTCCTCCGGTGAAAGCGCGCTACATTAAAGTTGAGGCATTATCCGCCGTCGACGGGTACGCCGCCGCTACCGAATTTGAAATAGGCAGAAAATAAATTAGTAACCGAAGTTATGCAAAGGTGTCATTCTGATCCCGACTTGTCGCGTACGCGTCAACTTAACATTTATAGAATTTTATTATTCAAAATGAAAATTATTTAAAAATCAAAGAATACCTACAGAAATATTGTTTAGATAGAATAAAAAATGTTGAGATTTATATTGATAATAAAGTCTCTCCCTTCCTAAGGGAGAGATTTAGAGAGGGTTCAAAGAATTCAGCAAAACAAAAAAACCATCCCAACCCTTCCCCCGCATGCCAAAGAACTTGTTCGGTTTACCTGGTGTTAGACAGGTGGGCAGTTGAAAACGAAAGGGCCTATCACATAGCGGTCCCTTTGGGATTGGTAAAAATAACTATAACATTATCATTCTGTTAATTGATTAAAAATCAGTTATTTACAGTATAATAAATTAAAATTAGGTCGAAGCCTATGCGACTTGTCGCGTACGCGTCAACTTAAAATATATGATATCCAATTGTTCTTTTAAATAATATTAGAATCACTCGTTGTTCGAAATGGTATTGATTTTTTATAAACCGTTGAAACGGTTATAAATTACCGGCTTTCTTTTCATTAACCCACGACTTAAGTCGTGGGTTAATAAGAACAATGTTAAAACAAGAACCGTTTTAACGGTTTTAATTTTAGTTTCGGACAACGGGTTAGAATCTTATATAAATAGGAAGAAATATTGTACTCCTACGGAGTACTTATTTTTCTGGGTTTATCAGATTTCTACAAACATTAAGCCCCTACGGGGCTTTCACACATAACCGAAAGCTTATTCCCAACTCCGTAGGAGTTCAATGTTTGTAGCAGTAACGATCCTTATACTTTAAGAACTCCGTAGGAGTTCAATGTTTGTAGCAGTAACGATCCTAATACTTTAAGAACTCCGTAGGAGTTCAATGTTTGTAGCAGTAACGATCCTTATACTTTAAGAACTCCGTAGGAGTTCAATGTTTGTAGCAGTAACGATCCTTATACGATAAGAACTCCGTAGGAGTTCAATGTTTGTAGCATTAACGTTCCTTATACGATAAGAACTCCGTAGGAGTTCAATGTTTGTAGCGGTAACTCGTTGTTCGAAATGGTATTGATTTTTTATAAACCGTTGAAACGGTTATAAATTACCGGCTTTCTTTTCATTAACCCACGACTTAAGTCGTGGGTTAATAAGAAAAATGTTAAAATAAGAACCGTTTTAACGGTTTTAATTTTAGTTCCGAACAACGGTTCTAACCTTAGTATTGTTACTAAGGTCTATAGATTTAATAAGGTTCTCATTTACATTTTAATTATTTCGGATTGCTTTTGATAATAGATATTCCTAAAAACCTTATTATTTTATCTAACCTTAACTCGTTGTTCGAAATGGTATTGATTTTTTATAAACCGTTGAAACGGTTATAAATTACCGGCTTTCTTTTCATTAACCCACGACTTAAGTCGTGGGTTAATAAGAAAAATGTTAAAATAAGAACCGTTTTAACGGTTTTAATTTTAGTTTCGAACAACGGGTTAGAATCTTATATAAATAGGAAAAAATATTGTACTCCTACGGAGTACTTATTTTTCTGGGTTTATCAGATTTCTACAAACATTAAGCCCCTACGGGGCTTTCACACATAACCGAAAGCTTATTCCCAACTCCGTAGGAGTTCAATGTTTGTAGCAGTAACGATCCTAATACTTTAAGAACTCCGTAGGAGTTCAATGTTTGTAGCAGTAACGATCCTAATACTTTAAGAACTCCGTAGGAGTTCAATGTTTGTAGCAGTAACGATCCTAATACTTTAAGAACTCCGTAGGAGTTCAATGTTTGTAGCAGTAACGATCCTAATACTTTAAGAACTCCGTAGGAGTTCAATAAAAATCATTCAACAAACAGGATAACGTTAAAAGATTTTGATTCAATAGTTTATAATAATTCAGAATGGAATTATGCGACTTGTCGGGATCAATATGACAGAAACATCATTTTGCGTAACTTTAGTTCTTAACGAAATTCGGAAATAAAATGATTTCTTCGAAATCATTTTATTTAATTACCCTGTACACCGAATAAGACTCACCGCCGATTTTTAACTCATACTCATTTTCGTTCGCCTTAATTACGGATTCTTCGCCTGCCAGCAGATCAAATTTCTTGGCTTTTATATTTAGCGTAAATTTCGCGCTCGATTCCCTGCCGGCCGGATTAAACACAGCGAGAATTATGTCATCCCCCGCCGCCCTAGCGTAAATAAACGGGTATGTATCTTTCTTAGCGTAGACCGGAACAAACTCTGCGTAGGCAGCCAGAGCGGGTTCGGTATTCTTCAAATGAATTAATTTTTTAACTCGATTCAACAGCGAATTCGGATCTTTTTCTTCTGCGGCTACGTTCGGCGCGTCTTTTGAAGTATCGACGGGCAGGTAAAGTTTGGAAGGACCGGCCGTAGAGAAGCCGAGGTCTTTCCCGGAGCTCCACTGCATCGGAGTTCGCGCTCCGGCGCGCGGCTTATACGCGCCTTCAACGTAAGGCAGACCGTAAAGCTGCCGCATCCCTATTTCATTTCCATAATAAATAAACGGTATCCCCGGCATCGTAATTGAAAACGCGAAGATCATCTCGAGATCTTTATCCGATCTTTTAATATTTAATCTCGATAGGTCATGGTTGCCAAGCGGCAGAAGAATATATCCCTTACCCTTGGTTTTATTGTACTGGTCTAAATACCTCTTAAGAAAATCTGAAATGTTTCCTTTCCCTTCTTTATCGAAGAAACTGTGTCCTTCGGAGTAGCCGTTTAAAATCCGCCAGCTTTCCTTTTGATAGAGATCGTTAAAACCCGGGAACCAGTGGAAGAAATCGGCGTGAAATCCGCCGCCGTCCAACGCGGCCTGCGGATACGACCATTCCGAAACCATGAAAGAACCGGGATACTCGGTATCGAGTATATGCCTTATTTCCGTCCAGAATTTTTTTGTGCCGGCGTCGCGCGTATTAAAGAACTGGTCGTTCCCCGTCATGTTTGCGGTCTTTACAAGTGCGCCGGCCATATCCGCCCTGAAGCCCGAAGCTCCCATATTCATCCAGAAGCGCAGGACTTTCTTCAGCTCTTTCTGCAATGCGAGAACATCGGGATCATCAATAGGCAGCATCCAGTCCTTATCGGGCTTGGCGAATCCGAAATTCAGCGCCGGCTCATTCCAGTAAAAGTTGCGCATGAACTGGCCGTTGCGCCTGCCGTAGCCTTTTATAAAAGCATCTCCGTAGACGTCGGGCGGATTCACCCATGTATTATTTGTCCATATATACCAGTTGGAGTATTTGTTCTTTTCCTGCTTAGCCGACTCCCGGAACCACGGGTTATCGATGCTTGTATAGCTGACCACGTAATCAAAAATAATTTTCAGTCCGCGCTTTTTAGCTTCGGCGAACATTCTCTTCGCGTCGGCGTTTGTGCCGTATCTCGGCGCTACTTTATAATAGTCGGAAATGTCGTACCCGGCGTCGTGGAACGGCGATTTGAAAAAAGGATTGATCCAGATTCCGGACACGCCGAGACTCTTCACGTAATCCAGCTTATCGATAATCCCGTCCAGGTCGCCTATCCCGTCGCCGTTAGAGTCGTAGAAAGTCTGCGGGTAAATTTGATAAAAGACGGCGTGGTTCAGCCACTTCGGACAATCGGGAATTTTATACCGTCCCGTAATTACCGCGGAATCTATAGAAAGGGATTCTTGTGCTCTTACATTGTTTACCGCCGCTAATACAACAAGCAAGGCGATTGTTATAAAAAAAGTAAATTGTTTTTTCATAATTAAATTTGTTTGTCTTGTTTAACATCAAGAATTAAAAACTAATTATTGCGCTTAGCCGCTTCTCTGTAAATTCATATATATAGTAAGTTTTTCCATTCTATTTAGCAACAGTATTTCTTCAGTTTTAAATCGGAAGGAATGTCGATCGAACCGCGATTTTTTTTCTTCTCCGATTTTAGATTGCCGGCTTTTCCTTAAGCGGCTCTCGGTACTTCTCAATGATCTCCGTGTTCCATCCTTCTTTAAATTTTTTCCGCCGTTTTATCACGGTTAAAGTATTAAATGATTATAATCGGATATTTTTATCTCTTTTTACATCTTTTTGACTTAAGTCAATTTTATTGCCCCTTCCCTCCTCTAATTTTTCAAGTGTAATAAAAATTATTATAGGGGACTTACATAAAACTCCCTCAAAATACTACTCATTTAAACTATTAATCGAAGGATCTTTTAATGAAAAAATACTGGATACCGTTCGTATTAGTAATCGTAATCTCCTTTGCGGTTCTCGGATGGGTCGGCACAAAAATTTACCAGCAGGCTCCCCCGATTCCGGAAAGCGTAAAGACTGACGACGGCAAAGTCGTGTTTTCAAAAGATGACATAGAGAAAGGACAAAACGTTTGGCAGGCGATGGGCGGCATGGAAACCGGCTCGGTGTGGGGACACGGAAGCTACGTTGCGCCCGACTGGACCGCCGACTGGCTCCACCGTGAAATCATGTTCGTTTTAAATTCCATGGCTTCAACACAATTCGGAATAAAATATTCGGATCTAAAAAAGAATGAGCAGGCTTCTCTTCAGGCTGAAGTTCAAAAGATGTTCAGGACCAATACTTACGATAAAGAGAACGGAACTATTACAATCAGCGGTCTCAGAGCAGAAGCAATACAAAGCAACATCAAACATTTTAGCGATGTATTTCTTAACGGAAGAGATGCTTACGCTATCAGAAAAAATTCTCTTCCTGACTCGGCGAGTGTAAGATTACTTTCCGCCTTCTTTTTCTGGTCTTCCTGGGCCGCGTCTACCGACAGGCCGAACGAGGACATTACTTATACCAGCAACTGGCCGCACGAAGAACTTATCGGCAACAGGCCGACTGCCGATTCAATAGTATGGACCGGAGTAAGCATTATTCTTCTCCTCGCGGGCATAGGCGGCATGGCATGGTTCTACGCCGGTCGTAAAAAAGAAAAACACGGAGACGTACCCGCGGATGACCCGCTTCTCAACTCCAAGCCGACCCCTTCGCAGATCGCTGTTATAAAATATTTCTGGGTGGTGTCCGGACTTTTTGTTCTTCAGATAATTATGGGAGTCATTACCGCTCACTACGGAGTGGAGGGAAATCAGTTTTACGGTATCCCGCTCGCGAAAGTTCTCCCTTACACGGTATCGAGAACGTGGCACCTGCAGCTCGGCATATTCTGGATCGCGACCGCCTGGCTCGCGGCAGGTTTATACATAGCTCCCGCGGTAAGCGGGTACGAGCCGAAGGGACAGAAGCTCGGTGTTAACATTTTATTCGGTGCACTCATAGTTGTGGTTCTCGGTTCAATGATCGGAGAATGGTCGAGCGTGATGAACGTTCTTCCTTCAAAATTATGGTTCCTGCTCGGACACAGCGGCTACGAATATATCGATCTCGGCAGACTTTTCCAGATAGCCCTGCTCGCCGGTTTGTTCCTGTGGCTGTTCTTAATGGTAAGAGCTCTAAAGCCTGCACTGCAGAAGAAAGACGAACAGAAGCCGATCCTTACACTGTTTGTAATTTCAAGCGTTGCGATCGCGGGATTTTATGCGGCGGCGCTTATGTACGGCAAGCACACCAATCTCGCTATAGCAGAATACTGGAGATGGTGGGTCGTGCATCTATGGGTGGAAGGATTCTTCGAAGTATTCGCAACTGTCGTCATATCATTCCTGTTTGCCCGCCTTAAGCTTCTTAGTCTGAAGACCGCCGGACAGGCGACGATAATGGCTTCAACAATATTTCTATCCGGCGGTATAATCGGAACGCTTCATCATCTTTATTTTTCAGGAACCCCGATCTTCGTACTTGCCCTAGGTTCGGCGTTCAGCGCGCTCGAGGTCGTCCCCCTTCTCTTCGTGGGATACGAGGCCTGGGAGAATATTAGAATGTCTTCTTCAAAAGAATGGGTGAAGAAATATAAATGGCCCATTTACTTTTTCGTAGCTGTCGCGTTCTGGAATATGGTCGGTGCGGGATTATTCGGATTCATGATAAATCCCCCAATCGCGCTTTATTACATGCAGGGATTGAACACAACACCGGTTCACGGACACGCCGCGTTGTTCGGCGTTTACGGTATGCTCGGTATAGGATTAATGCTCTTCAGTCTCAGGGCAATAAGACCCGAAATAAAGTGGAACGAAAAGCCGCTCAAGTTTTCATTCTGGACAATAAATTTCGGGCTTTTCGCGATGGTGGTGTTTAGTCTTCTTCCCGTAGGTTTAATGCAGACCTGGGCTTCCGTAAAATACGGCTACTGGTACGCCAGGAGCGCCGAGTTCCTGCAGACTCCCACTATGCAGACAATACGCTGGACGAGAGCTTTCGGCGATACCATCTTTGCTGTCGGCGCGGTTGTGCTTGTGTATTTTGTGTTTAATCTTTCGATAAAGTTTATCAAGAAGGATTAATTAACAATGCATAATTAAAAATTAACAATTGTTTTTACTGCTACACTGATTAATTGTTAAATTGTTGAAGAGAAG
>CAWBBX010000102.1:0-62682 GCA_963787005.1 uncultured Bacteroidota bacterium | reverse complement strand
AACTCCAACCTCGGAATTCCAATCCTGACCGGCCCAGGCTCCGTTTCTTCCAAGGAATATAAAGTTATCGGCCCATACGGTACCGGTAGCATTTTTACCGCCCACAAAGCTGATAACCATTTTGTAAGCTGTAGTCGGAAGGACAGTCTCACCCGGTGAGTTGGTATCTGCTACAAAACCGCTGCTGTTAGCCGTACTTTGATCGATAGGAAGTTTTGTCTCGCCTATCAAGGTTCCTGCGCTGTCATAGAACGCATAAGAAACCCACCATCTTTCGTCGTCGTTAGCCGGATTGGTATTGATTCCTTTTGTCATTATCCAAGCGCCGAGTTTTATATCTACGTTCGCTGGAATTGTAGGCGACCAAATATCGCACATATTGTCCGATTCCCACATAGCGGCGTCGCTCGTTTGGGATTTATCTATTTTAAGAGAATGTCCCATAGAAACGAACTGATCTGTTGCCCATGTTAATGTAGAGCCGCCCGGTTCGTTGCCTTTGTGCCAGAATGCCGGCAGCTGCTGCTCGAATCCTCCAACTGCGTTCATATCGGGTACGTCGAGTTTCCGGATAGAAAGATCGTCGAAATAAATAGTACCTGTGAATCTGGTATAAATATGAAGACGTACTTCCATAGAGTTAACACCGGGATTATCAGGCACTTTATAATCAACGTGATATTGGGTCCAGTCAAATGAAGTTACATCGGGGAATTTAAATTGAAGATCGGGTTGATCAATCGGAGAATAACCCGCGTCGTTGCCGTAGGCATCGAAGAAACCGGGTGTAAATCCAACCGACCATGTATCGGGATATAAGGCCGCAGAATCGGGAACCAGGTTACTGGCTTTTATCCATACACTAATACGAATTATATCGCCGGGCTTAATTCCGCCACCGGTGTTCGAAATTTTTGCCGATACACCAGCCGGATAAATATTAGCAATAGCAGTATCTAACGGGAATCTTGTTGTGCTCACAAAACCGTCGTGAGGGTCTCTGTTGAACGGCATATCAAATTTAAGCGAATACTGTCCGCTGTGAGCGGCTTCGTTCGTTACAATCGTATTCTCGAAACCGTTTGTTAATTGACCGTCGTTGCCTCCCATCGGCGGCAGCCAGTAGAACCATCCGGTCGGTACACCGACCTGTGTATTCCAGTCCTGTCCGGCCCAGGCTCCGTTTCTTCCGATGAATACGAAGTTATCCGCCCAGACTGTTCCGGTAGCGTTCTTTCCGCCGACAAAACTTATTACGAGCTTATAAGCTGTTGTCGGTAAAACCGTTTCGCCGGGAGCATTTGTATCGGCAACGAATCCGCTGCTGTTTGCGGTACTTTGATCGATCGGTAGTTTTGTCTCTCCGATAAGGTTTCCGGTTGTGTCGTAGAAAGCATAAGATATCCACCATTTTTCGTCGTCGTTAGCCGGATTTGTATTGATCCCTTTTGTCATGACCCAGGCACCCAGCTTTATATCCACGTTTGCCGGAATCGAGCCGGACCACAGATCGCACATGTTGTCCGATTCCCACATCGCAGCGTCGCTCGTCTGGGATTTATCGATCTTCAGCGAATGCCCCATAGACACCGACTGATCGGTAGCCCACGTTAATGTGGATCCTCCCGGCTCGTTGCCTTTGTGCCAAAATGCAGGCAGCTGCTGTTCGAAGCCGCCAACCGCGTTAATATCAGGGACATTAAGTTTTTTAACCGAAAGGTCATCGAAATAAACGGTTCCTGTAAACCTTGCGTAAATGTGCAGGCGCAGCTCCATGGAATTAACACCCGCATTGTCAGGGACTTTATAATCGACGTGATATTGTGTCCATCCGAAAGAAGTTACATCCGGGAATTTAAATTGAAGATCGGGCTGGTCTATCGGAGAATAGCCGGCGTGGTTGCCGTACGCGTCGAAGAACCCGGGAGTAAAGCCGACCGACCAAGTATCGGGATATAATGCCGCAGAATCGGGAACCAGGTTGCTGGCTTTAATCCAAACGCTTATCCTAAGAATATCGCCGGGTTTAATATTCTGATCAATAGTGCTTAACGGAAATCTTCTCGTACTAACAAATCCGTCGTGAGGGTCTCTGCTGAAAGGAAGATCGAACTTAAGAGAATTCTGCCCGGTATGGGCCGCTTCGGAAGTAACCACGGTATTTTCGAAGCCGTCGTTTAGCTGACCGTCGTTGCCACCGTTGGGCGGCAGCCAGTAAAACCATCCGGTCGGTACGCCAACTTGACTATTCCAGTCCTGACCGGCCCAGGCACCATTCCTTCCTATAAAAATAAAATCGTCGGCCCAAACTTTTCCGGTAGCGTTCTTTCCGCCTACGAAACTGATGATAAGCTTGTACGCCGTATTAGGAAGAACAGTTTCGCCGGGTGAGTTGGTATCGGCGACAAATACGTTGCTGCTCGGAGTACTTTGATCGATGGGCAGTTTGGTCTCGCCGATCAAGGAACCCGCACTGTCGTAAAACGCATATGAGACCCACCATCGCTCATCATCATTTGTGGGATTTGTATTTACACCATTTGTCATTATCCATGCCCCCAGCTTGATATCCACGTTTGCCGGAATCGAGCCCGACCACAGATCGCACATATTCGCGGATTCCCACATTGCGGCATCGCTGGTCTGCGATTTATCAATCTCGAGCGAATGTCCCATTGATTTATATTGATCAGTCGCCCAAGTTAACGTTGCTCCTCCGGGCTCGTTGCCTTTATGCCAATAAGCAGGAAGATTGTCCTCGAATCCGCCTATAGTATTCATCGAATATATCTGCGCGTATGAATCTATAGGGAAAGCTAATAAGCTCATCAGAAAAGCCGTTACAAACGTAAAGAATACGTATTTGTATGTTTTCATAAGCTGGCTCCTTTTAGTTAGGTGTTATTTGGTATTTGATTACAGAAAAATCTCTAGGTTCAGTAAGTATTTTATTGATTCCTTCGAGGTTAGAGATCACGGGATTAAAATGGCCGGTTTCTACCTTGCCGGTCACAAGAAGCTCAACCGCTCTCGAAAATGTGAAAGGATTGAGCAAGGAACTTTTAACTGTAAGTTCTTTATGAAATAATTTTTGAAGATTAATTTTTAAAATGTCGTCCGCCTTTGAAAGTCCGAATATTACAACCCGGCCACCCTTCTTAGGGATAGAGAACGCCAGCCCTGCGGCGGAGCTGTTTCCCACACATTCGATAACTACGTCGGGTCCCCCTGAAGTTAATTCTGTTATTTCATCCCGCGTTGTTTTTGAATCCGGGTCGAAGACATAATCGGCGCCGAGTGTTAATGCGGTATTCCTTTTGCGCTCAACAGGCTCGATCACAATTATTTTACCTGCACCCGATATTTTAACAAGCTGCAGCATCAACAACCCGATCGTTCCGCCTCCGACAATTGCTACGGACTCACCGTGCTTAACTCCGGCCTGATCCATACCGTGAACGCAGCATGACAACGGTTCCGCAAAGGCCGCGGCTGCGAATGAAAAATCGTCCGGAATTTTATATGCCTGGCTTTCGGGCAGAAGTGAGTTTTCGGCAAAACCGCCGTTAAGAGTAACGCCGAGCGCTTTGAGGTTTTCACAGAATTGAATTTTTCCTGTTCTGCAGTATTGACAGTGTCCGCAGTAAATATTTGGATCTACCGCTACGTGATCGCCGGGCTTTAAGCTTTTAACCGATGTCCCCGTTTCTCTGACGATTCCCACGTATTCATGCCCCGGAATCATCGGAGGCTTTGAAGGCGCGTGGCCGCTGAAGATATGAAAATCGGTGCCGCACAGTCCGCACCTGTCAACCTCCAGGAGAATCTCGTGTTCCCCGGGTTTCGGTATATTAAAATTTTTTATCAGCAGATCCTTAGGCCCGCTGAAAATTGCTGCCCGCATTAATTAGATCCCAAACAGTATTTATAAATCTATATGCTTCCCGTCGATTTTCTTACTATCAGTTCAACAGGAACAGTAGTTTTTTTTGTTTCCGGCACACCGTTCTTCATAAGATCTATCATCAGTTTCATAGCCTCCACGCCCAATTCCATCTTGGGCACTCTTATTGTGCTGAGGGAAGGTTCGCTTGAATCTTCCGACACCACGTCATCGAATCCTATTATTGAAACATCATTAGGCACTTTAATCCCCGTTTCTTTCAAATACTGCATCACACCAATAGCCATCGCGTCGTTGCAAGCAAAAACAGCAGTAATATCTTTGTTCTTCGTAAACAGTCTCTTGGCCGCGTTATAACCGTTTGTCCTTGCCGGATAATTTTCTTCAATATCGACAAGACGGGGATTGAATTTTATCTTTGATTCTTCCAGCGCTTTCTTATATCCATCGAGCCTGTCGCTGATACTAGGATGAACTATATCGCCGCCTATAAATCCAATCTCCTTATGCCCCAATTCAATAAGATGACCGGTTGCTTTCCTTCCCCCGTCTATGTTATCGACAATTATCGCTCCAAATTTTTTACCGGAAGGAATAAAGTCGATAAAGACTATCGGAAGGTTGTACTTTACCAGTTTGTCGAGGAGCAAGGATGGCACCTTGCCTGCGACTATCATTCCGTCGATATTTCTTTCGAGTACAAATCTAGGCAGCTGATCACCCTCAGTGTAATCCGAACGCACAGTAGTAAGCAGAACATAATATTCGCTGCTGTGCGCTTCGAATTCCGTTCCCATGAATATTTGCGTGTAAAAAGGTTCTGTACGAAGAAAGTGATCGTTGGTAAGAATAAATCCGATGTTACCCGTTTTCCTGGAAACCAGACCTCGCGCCGATCTCGACGGATGGTAGTTTAAGGTCGCTATCGCTTTTAAAACTCTGTCCCTCGTCTCCTCGGAAATACGCTTATGATTGTGTATCACCAAAGACACAGTTGCTATCGAAACCTTCGCTAATTTTGCTACATCTTTTATTGTTGGATTTGGCATGGTCTAGTTAAACGTTTAACTTGTAAACAAACATATATCATAAAATTACATTTGTCAATAAAAAAATTTCATAATAACATAACATCGACTAAACCTTTCGACCTAATTAGATTTAATAACAAACATTTATGCAGATAAAATTTTTTGCAAAAATAAGATGACACCCGGCAATTATTCAATTTATCAATTAAAAACGGCTTTTATTCTTCTCATTATTTTGTGACAAGGGACATAAAAGAAACATTATGCAATGATTTTTACTCGAGTGCAGATATATTTGTCTTTAATAATTCTTCCTCGGCGGATCATGCAGAATAACTACAAGTTTATTTGTAAAAAATCAGTTGTGTGAATTAAGATATAAATCGCTAAAACAGTAATTTTAAATGATGATAACCCGGTGAATATTTCCCGAGCATATGATGGCTTTAATTATTTGAAAATGTATTAAAATGGTATCCGAATAAAAATAGTTCTTAGGGATGAAAAAGGGACTACACCCTTTGGGTGAGTAATAATAGTGTTAAAACGTAATTAATATTTTACCTGTTTGGAATCTCTAATGTATATTTTATAACCGTATATCAATATTATTTTAGGAGAAGGAATTTGATGATTTTAGAATTTGAATTCTTACCCGAGCCAATGGACTTAATTATACTACAGCATGAAAGTTTATTTTAATCACAAACATATCAATCATATTAAATTTGTTCTTGCTTAATTCACTCAACGGGTTATAAAAGTTATTTTGCAAATCATATAAAGTGTTTTATAAATTTAACGACGACCTTTAATTATTCTTTTTCCATTACTAAACAGAGAGCTGACATGAAGTATTTACATCTCTTCTCTTCGCTTTCGCTGATTATTCTGTTCATGATTACATCTACTTTCGCCCAATCGAAATACGATCCGAATAAAGCGTTCGACCCGAATTTCAATAGTGAATCCGGTACTGTTTACAGAAGCGCCGACGGCGCGCCGGGTCCGCAGTACTGGCAGAACAGAGCCGATTATAAGATCAGCGCAAAACTCGACGAAGTTAATCACTCGGTTTCAGGCAATGAAACCATTACTTATAAAAACAATAGTCCCGATGATTTATCTTTTGTCTGGCTGCAGCTCGATCAGAACAGATTTAAATCCGATTCACGAAGCGCCAAAACATTATCCCCCACCCGAAGCAGCAAATTCAGCGGAGGCTTCGATTTGAAATCGGTTAATATTGTTTTAGGGGGACACGAACAAAAAGCGGATTATACTATTACCGATACAAGGATGCAGATAAGACTGCCTAAAATATTAAAGGCAAAAGCCGGCGATTTGAAAATTATGATCGAGTATTCTTTTAAAGTTCCGCCGTCAGGTATGGGACGCTCAGGTTTTATGAAAACCAAAAACGGAATTATTTACGACATAGCCCAGTGGTACCCGCGCATGGAAGTCTACGATGATCTCATAGGATGGAATATACTTCCCTTCCTCGGCGCAGGCGAATTTTACCTGGACTACGGAGATTTCAATTATACCGTCAACGTACCCTGGAATTTTATTGTAGCCGGTTCGGGTGTACTACAAAATCCTAAACAAGTTTTAACAAAAGAAGAAATTAAAAGATTAGATAAAGCAAGACACAGCGATAAAACCGTATTCATAAGAACCGCAGATGAGATTAACGATCCCGCTTCCCGACCGGTTAAGAGCGGAAGACTAACGTGGCACTTTAAGATGAACAATACGAGGGATGTTTCATGGGCTTGCTCTAAAGCGTTTATCTGGGACGCGGCAAGAGTAAATCTTCCAAGCGGTAAGAAGAGCATTGCAATGTCTGTCTACCCGGAAGAATGTTCTTCTGATTCGGCGTGGGGACGTTCCACTGAATACTTAAAACACAGTATTGAGATATTTTCAAAAGACTGGTACGAGTATCCGTACAAGTCTGCGACAAACGTCGCCGGTCCGGTGGGAGGAATGGAATACCCCGGAATTATTTTCTGCAGCTGGCGCGCAAAAGGCGGCATACTGTTTATGGTAACGCATCACGAGATAGGGCACAATTGGTTCCCGATGATAGTCGGGTCCGACGAAAGAGAGAATTCATGGATGGACGAAGGCTTCAATACATTTATCGATATTTACGGAACGGACGAGTTTAACCACGGTGAATACGCACCGAAGCGAGATCATGAGTATGATTCCGAGGCGAAGAACCCGGCAAGGGATATTGTCCCGTATTTGCTCAACCCGGCATCCCAGCCGATAATGACATATGCAGACAATATTCCCGGACCCTACACCCACACACTCGAATATTATAAAACGGCATTAGGACTGGTAATGCTGAGAGAAATCGTTCTGGGTCACGACAGGTTTGACTACGCCTTCAGAACATACATTAAGCGCTGGGCGTTCAAACATCCATCTCCCTTGGATTTTTTCAGGTCTATGAACAACGCCGCGGGCGAGGACTTAAACTGGTTTTGGGAAGGGTGGTTCGTAAAGAACTGGAAACTCGATCAAGCGGTTAAAAGCGTAAAGTATGTAGATAATGACCCTGCAAAAGGAGCGATCATTACAATCACAAATAACGATCAAATGGTTATGCCTGCAAAGATTGAAATAAAAGAGTCGAACGGAAGCTCGGGCACTGTGAATTACCCGGTAGAGATATGGCACCGCTCCGGTGAATTCTCATTTAAGTATGATTCAAAGAGCATGATTGATTCGGTTATAATAGATCCGGAAAAGCAGCTCCCCGACGTCGAGCCGGATAATAATGTCTGGACTTCCGTCGCCGGCAAATAATAATTATATTTTTGATTAATCGAATCTCGACAAATTATCCTTCGGGGTTACTTAAAAGACCCCGAAGGATGCATTATAGGATAAAACCTATTTTATATTCCAGCCTGTGACTCTCAATTCAGGCGTTTTACCTTCGAGATCTTTTTTATAGAAATAGCCTTCCACTACTCTCTTTTCTCCCGGTAAAAGAGAAAAATAGTTATCGCCCCAGAAAATAGGTAAGACTACGTCATCTCCCTTTCCTTTGGTCACGGCAAGCCGAACCATAAATGCGAGATTCTTTGTATTATTTGTAATTTCCGCTTTTACTTTTTCTCTTCCGCTTTCTTCGGTAAAATTATGTTTAACGTTAATGCTTACTTCCGGCAGAGAATTCAGCTCGGTAAGATCGGCGTATTGTTTTTCATAAGTAACATACCAAGTTGCCTTTGCGGTATCGAGTATATCCTTCTGTGTTGATAATGCGTAGAAGTTTGTTCCGACAACTTTTTTGTTCTTATCGAGAAGCTTTAAATCGACGAAATATGTTTTAGACAGCCCTTCGATCTCCGGCAGTCTTAAAAGCTGATAGGCTTTATTTGCCGGGAAATCGACATTCATCGTCTTAGAATATTTATCCGACATGTCAAAGTTGACTATTATTATTTTCGCGGAATATCCCGTGACATCGCTTAACGAGTTATTAACAGCGTCGATAGAATTGTCGGCATAGTTATAAGAAAGATGAAGAGGCTCTCCTGCTTTTCTTGCGCCGTAGAAAGCACCGTTCGGCATTAGGTAATAATCGTAGAACTGCCACCACAATTTCGGCCATGCGGAATTGTACATCCACTGAATTACTCCCGTAGAGACAAACTTGTTCGCGCAGAACGCCTCGAACATTGCGCGCATCGCGTCGTAATTTGTAAGCTGTGCTTTCCTTTCATAATCTTCAAGACTTACAGGCTTGCCCAGTCTTTTATCGATGGCCCTGTTGTAAGTTTTAAAGTTCCTGAACATTCCCCTGCTCGCGTGGTAAATCCATTCGCCGTTGTTCATAGGCCAGAGCGAATCGGCGGGGATCATTTTTCTTAAACTTTCAATCGGCGAAACTTGCGGTCCGGGACCTGTTTCGGTGTTAAATCCGAAAGCGCCGCCGAGTTTTTTATCGACGTACCAGTAATCCGGCGGAACATAATCGTATGGCCCTCTCATCTTCACCGCGGTATTCCCGGTAACGGTACTGTGCCATTCTTTCGCGGAGGCTACAGAAGGACGCGTCGGGTCATCCTGCTCGAGAATTTTAAGATATCTTTTCTCAAGCTCCGGATTAGGATATTTATCGCTCCCGTAGAGCCATAGAAAAATACTCGGATGATTTCTCAGCCATTTAATCTGATCTTTCCAGGATGCGGAAATAAGATCCATATCGTGCTGAGACATTATTCCGCCGTATTTTTCATCAACAGGTTTGCCGATCAGATTTTCCCACTCCCACTGGCAGCTCCAGCCGGCCATTATCAAAATACCTTTCTGATCACAGAGATTGAAGATTTCCTGCCCCTCGCCCCAGAAGCCTTCCATTCGTATCGCGTTCAGATTCATCTGAACGGCGTAGTTAATCTGAGCCTTAAGGTTTTCTTTAGAATTATCGAGCAGAAGATGATCAGACCAGCCGCCGCCGCGAATAAGTATTTTTTTCCCGTTTAACTTAAATCCTCTGAATCCGTCCTTGTTTATGTAATCCGAGACCTGTCTAATCCCGAATTTAAAATTCTTTTCGTCGGAGACTTTTCCGTTTTCGGTAAAACTTAATTTAAGCGAATAAAGTTCAGGCTTTCCGAAATCATGTGTCCACCAAAGTCTGGGATTTTTAATATCGAGCTGCGGAAATCCGGTAGAATTAAATTCGATGAGCCTGTTTTCATGCGGAAGAAGCGCGATATTTTTACTGAACGTTATCTCTCCTATCTTTCCTGTAAGTTTTCCTTTGACCGGATTTCCGGAATTATTCTGAATCTCCGAAGAAACGCTGAGCCATGCTTCCTTTAACGTAACCGTATTTACTTTTGTCTTCACAAAAGGATTGTTGATTGAGACATCGCCTGAAAATCTTACTGTTACCGGACGCCAGAGCCCCATGTTATGATCCGGAGCCTTCGGATCCCAATCAACAAAGCCAATGGTAGGTTCGCCTTTAACAGGCGGAGTGACTTTAACCGCCAAAATATTCTCGCCTCCTATTTTAGCTTCGTTTGTAACGTCGAAAGAAAAAGTACGGAAAGAACCGTATGCCGCATCGGAGGAAGCAATAAGCTTGCCGTTGAGCCAGATATCGGCTCTGTAATTAATTCCTTCAAAATCCAGCTTAACCGTTGAAATATCCTGCCCAGCGGGAATCTTAAACTGAGTACGAAACCACCAGGGAACGTCGAATCTTTCTGTTGAGATAGAATCAAGATTCTTTGCGTAGAAAATATTATTATAAACGCCGTCATTCACCAATGCACCTAGCACAGTAGAAGGCACTTCGGCGGCATACCAGCCGCTGTCGTTAAAATCAGCCGAGGAGATGTCGGCCCCGTCTGTCTTCACTTCGGAGGATGATTGGATCGTCCAGTTCTTCTCAAGTTTAATCTCGTATCTGCCCGCTTCCTGTGCATACCCTTTGTTCCCGCACATTATTAATATGATGATAAAGGCGGCGGCCGTAGAGATTGAAGTAAATATTTTCCGCATTCTTTTCTCCTCTATAGAATTTAATAAACTTATTTAAAAACTAATACCTATACTGAAATTGTAACCGTTATAGCTCGGGGAAATACCCGCACTTCCGGATACACCTTCCGCGGAAGCCGCGGTCGAAAACGCTTTTCTATAATATTTACCTATGGTTGATCCGATCGCGTAGGACATAAACGCCGCCGCGACCGCATCGGAAAACCAATGCATTCCGCCCCGGTTAACAGAAGATACACCGAATATTGTGTATGCTACAAGACTATAACCGGCTACTTTCAGCCAAGCGGAATTCGGATAATAATTTATCAACGCAGATACTACAGACATGGTTGCGGCAGTGTGCCCGGAAGGCCATCCCCAAAAGACACCTCCTCTAAGAAACCCGAACCGGAAAGTTTTGCTGAGTTTTTCCATATTATCGCTGTGCCGCCAGTCGGGATGAGGACGTCCGGTGATCGCTTTAAGAGCCGATATGTAAAGCAGAGTCGTTAGGCTTGATTGAAGAACCGCGTATGAAGCTCCGAGCAGCTCGTTATCATTTTTTAATTTCGCGGCGAGGAACAATGATCCGCCTGCTATTATCGGCAGAAGAGATCCGCTTATAACAACAGGCCTTGCCGCCGCGCCGTAATCCGGATGCTGATTGAAGAAATGCTCCACTTTATAATCGAGTCCGCTGCTGACTATAAGGAACGTAGACGCTATGCCGGCCGCATGAAGATAAAGATTATTACCGCTGAAGGCGTCCTTAATATTTCCGAAGTAATTGCCAAATAGCTGCGGATGAAAAAAAGACGCGCTTCCCCCGAGAGTATTATTATTTCCGGAAACATGGTTTATCCGATAGAGAGGATTTATTCTTCCCGTGGATAAACCGTTAAAACCATAATTGTTTTCTAATTGTGAATTAGCTCGATTGGATTCGGCCCTAAGCTTTAACGAGAGGTCTTGAGCGTTGACAGTGGAAACGGTTAGGAGTAAAAATGAAATCAGAGGGAAAAACTTTGAATATTTCACATCAGGTTCCCGCAATTATTTAAAAATGTTATTTAACATCCAAAAATAGACGAAATATTACAAGGCTTTCCGAACTTTAACGGCCGGATAGTGACGTGCGATAATTTTAATTATCATTTTAAAAAAAAAGCCTTTACGATCTCCACTAATAAAATTGGCAGATCGTAAAAGCTTTAAATTTTAAAAGAGGTATGTTCTTATTTGCCTCTTCTGAGCTTATCGAGAACTTTGTAGGTAAGATCCAATGTGGAGTCCGCGTACCAGATCGTCTGAAGCTGATCGCTTTTCTCCAGCACTACCTGAATACCTTCGGTTTTAGCCACATTTTTAACTGCATCGGTAATCTTATCAATAACGGGCTGCATAAGCTGGCTGTTTAGCTTTGCGACTTCCCCGCCCTGCTGCAGCTTAGCACTGGTTGTACGGTACTCATTCTCGAGCGACACGATGTGCTGTTCGGCTGCTTTTTTCTTATCCGGAGTCATTACGCTCGACTGTTTCTGATAATCGGCCATGGCCTGCTGATAAACCTGGCTTAAACTGTCGATGCTGCTCCTTATACCGGTAACCGCGGATTGAATTTTACCCTGCGCCGCAATAGCCTCGGGCAGCTGAGTAAGAATAGTTTGAGAATCGATGTAACCGACTTTTGTACTTTTCTGGGCGAATAAATTAACACTCAAAAGGGATATTACCGCCGCAATTATCAAGAAATTCTTTTTCACCTGACAGATCTCCTTTATATTATTAGAAAACTTCGTCTGATTCTTTTCGCTGCAAAAAAACTGAATATTTGTGAGAGGTCTCCCCTCAACAACAGGTGCAGTTATTACAGATAAATTTTAGATTTTAAAGATACTACATATCAGCTAAAATAAAAACCGGATATAATCCTAATTTTTCAGCCCCTTACGAATCTTTGGTGAATTTTTACACTGTAAATTAGTATAATGTTCCGGCCAGGTGTTTTTCGAAGCAAGATAAATTAAAATTTAATTACTGCTTTTATAACGTTATCCTTATAACCGGCGACCATCTCGAATGCTTTTCCTGTTTCCTCGGGTGCAAACCTGTGGGTTATCATAAATTCGGGCTCCCACCTTCCCGACTCGCTCAATTTAAGAGAAGGTTTTACGGCGCCGTTTTGTCTTCTTACGTTTTGAATAGTTATTTCCTTCCGCCTTATCCTGCTGATATCGAACGACACCCGGTCGGTTTCAGGGATACCCACGATCAGCAACATACCGCCCGGCCTTAATAATTCTATGGATTGATCGAGAGCTTCCTGCTTTCCGCAGCATTCGAATACCGCGTCGAATCCCCCGCCGTTATTATCGTTAAATTTTTTAACGATATCCTCTTTATCGGGATTTCCGGTAAATACCGCTCCGCCTCTCAGCGCGGCATCTAACCGGTAATCCAATTTGTCAGTCATGTAAATATCTTTAAAGCCTCCGGCTTTAAGAGATAAAAGGACACTCAGGCCTATCGGTCCGGATCCTAGGATCGCAACCCTTTTCACGCTGTTTTTATTATGTATGAAATGAGCGGCGTACCATCCTATTGAAAGCGGTTCAATCAATGCTGCTGATTCTCCCGTGATTCCATTCGCAACGGGATAACAGTTCCTTTCCGACATAACTATAAATTCCGCGAGACATCCTTCTATTTGTCCGGGACAGCCGAGAAACTTTTGATGAAGACATGTATGTTCCCTTCCGCTTCTGCATTGAGAGCATTCATGACACGAAACCGCCGGGTCAACTGCGACAAGCTGACCGATTTCCAATCCTTTAACATCTTTTCCTTTATCAACTACTACAGCGGAACATTCGTGACCAACCGCAAACGGAAATTCGATGACCTGGTCGCCGATCTTTCCTTCATTATAATAATGCATATCGGAACCGCAGATACCGACAGAGTCTATCTTCAGCAAAACATCATCGTCTTTAAGAATTTTCGGCATTGGCGCATCTATCATTTCCATTTTCTTAATGCCGGCCAATACAATCTTTTTCAATACATCTTTCCTTATCTTTAAATTTTATTTTATTATTTATAGACAATTATAGTTGGCTTTTTCCCTAAACTTCTTTACGGGGTTTAAATAAATTCTCTAACATCAATAGTTTTCATACCGGCAATTGCCGCTCCTTCAAGACCGGAATCGCCGTCCTCGAATACGATACAATTTTTCGGGTTACATTTCAAATAATTTGCGGCGGCTAGGAACATATCCGGAGAGGGTTTTGGAGTGAAGGGATCGTCCGCAGTCAATATTTTGTCGAATAAATGGCGGATGCCTGCTATCTCCAGTTCTTTGATTACTATTCTGCTTATACCTCCGGAAACAACGGCCATCGGAAGTTTACCGTAATGAGAGCGTGCCAATTTTACGATTGGCTCGATAGGCTTTACTGTTTCGATATGCTTAATAAAATAATCGTGCTTATAATTTACAACGCTCTCCGGGTCCAAACTTGTGCCGAACCTCGCATTGTACGCCTGGATAATCTCGGTCTCTTTCATTCCCTTTAACGAAAAAATAAAATCCTCATCGTAAGCTTCTCCGGCTTCATTTATTGATTCCTTCCATGCTCTTAAATGAATCGGCATCGAATCCACTAAAGTACCGTCACAGTCGAATATAAGCGCTTCAATTTCCGGTCCGATAATAATTTCATCCATATAATCTAAATCTTGTCTAGCCTTTAAGAGAATAATATAGATCGTTCCACTTGAGTTCTTTTTTAATTCCGGAGACGGTTGCGTTTTTATCTATCAGCACATATTCCAGTCCGGCCATCTCCGCAAAATCTTCAAGATATTCGGATGTTATTGCCTGGCTGAATGCAGTGTGGTGCGCTCCGCCCGCCAATATCCATGCCGTAGCCGCGGTTTCAAGATCGGGTTCAGGCCTCCAGATTACCCGCGCTACCGGCAGATTAGGCATCGTCTGGTCAGGTTTAAGAGCACTCACTTCATTTACAATTAATCTGAATCTGTCTCCCATATCAATAACGGATGCGTTCAGGCCGGACCCTTCCGGGGCATTAAATATAAGCCTCGGAGGATCATCCTTTCCGCCGATCGACAACGGCTTAATTTCCAATCGGGGCTTCTCACCGGCAATCGACTCGCACACTTCAAGCATATGGGCTCCTAATACCTTCATTCCTTGAATTCTCCAAATGATATGTATAATCCTCCATAAATGATGTGCCGCCTTTTAATCCCGCCGACATTACTTTAACGGCTCTCACCAACGCCGCGGTTTTCCAGTCGCCTTCCGCGCCGAAGCCGTATCCGTCCGACATTAATCTCTGCACCGATAATCCCGGCAGCTGTGCCAGTCCGTTAAGATCCTCGAATGTAGTTGTAAATCCTTTAAATTTTCCTTCCTCTAAAAATGATCTTATACCGAGCTCAATTCTTGCGGCGTCTTTAAGGTTCTTCCGCATCTTTCCGCCGGATAATAATTCTTTTGCGACTATATACTTTTCTTCATATTCAGAAATAAGTTTTGCAACCTGATCGTCGGGAATTCCGTTTACGTGTTTGACAAGATCGCCGACTCCGTATCCGTTTACCGAATAACCGAATCGCATCTGCGCTTCGACTTTATCACCATCGGTAACCGCTACCTCCCGCATGTTATCGCCGAAGCGGGCTATTTTACACGACTGCATGTCGAGCAGTGCGCAAGCCGCTCTCGTCCATACCGATAATTTATGAAGCACTTTATCTTCGCTCCAATGTCCGACGATCACCTTCCGTGGCTTATTCATTCGTGTGCAGATGTACCCGAACTCGCGTCCGCCGTGCGCAGACTGATTCAGGTTCATAAAATCCATATCGATTGTATCCCAAGGGATATCGCGGTTGAATTGTGTATGAAGATGAACGAAAGGCTTGCTTAGGGCTTTAAGTCCCGAGATCCACATTTTAGCCGGTGAAAAAGTATGCATCCATGTAATCAAGCCAATGCAGTTAGGTGATGAATTGGCTTCCAAACAAATTTTTGTTATCGATTCGGGAGTAGTAAGAACGGATTTAAATATGACCTTAACCGGGATCTTTTTTGAATCAGAAATGCCCTTTACAACGGCGCGTGAATCCTTTTCAACTTTCTTCAAAGTTTCTTCGCCGTAAAGATGCTGACTCCCGGTTACAAACCAGACTTCGTATTGATTTAAATTTATCATGAATTTACTTTCGTTAATTTCAAATACAATGAAAGGATCAGGAATTAATAACTATAACCTATTTTTCCCCTTGATCAACGGGCTGACCGTAATACGCGCCCGGACCGTGCTTACGTAGATAATGTTTTTTCAATATGTAATCCGGCAGGCTGTTCAAATCCGGATTAAGCCGCAAACTGCCGAGCGCCATCTTCGCAATACTTTCCATAACAAGATTATTTTTAACGGCATCGATAGGATCTTTACCCCAGGCAAACGGAGCATGCCCGGCTACAAGTACTCCGGGAGTCGCTGAAGGATCTAGGTCCTTGAAACGCTCTATAATTATTTTGCCTGTGTTCAGCTCATAACCGGATTCGACTTCCTCTTCCGTTAAAAATCTTGTTACGGGAACAGCTCCGTTAAAATGATCAGCGTGCGTAGTTCCGAAACAAGGTATCTCTCTGCACGCCTGCGCAAATACGGTAGAGTTTTCGCTGTGGCTGTGAGCAATCCCGCCTATATTTAAAAAAGATTTATACAATTCAATATGCGTAGGCGTATCCGACGAAGGTCTTCTTTCGCCATCGATTGTCTTTCCTTCGAAATTAACGACAACCATATCATCGGCGACAAGCTTATCGTATTCTACACCGCTCGGCTTTATAACTATAAGATTTTTTTCTCTGTCTATTCCGCTTACGTTTCCCCAGGTTAACGTAACGAGTCCGTATTTTACCAGGTCAAGGTTGGCCTTTAAAACTTTACCTTTCAATTCATCGAGCATTATTTCTCCCTAATTACTTTATCTCGAATATCCAGTAAATCTTTCATCACATTATAAAATCCGTTTGCATGATCTTTAGTTCCGAAACCGTCGTGAAGCTGCTTATATAATTTATATATTTTTTTATAAGTTTCATGATTTTTCGGCTCCGGAGCGAATGCTTTATTTATACCTGTCATCGCGTCCTGAGCTTCCTCAACATTCTCAAAACCGCTTACATTCTTTCCGGCGGAGACAGCTCCGAAAATAGCTGCGCCCAGAGCGGGGGTTTGCTCGCTCTTCGATACTTTCATAGGCCTTCCGGTCACATCGGCGTATATCTTCATGAGAAGCGGATTTTTTACGGCAAGCCCGCCGCAGTTTACTATTTCCTTTATGGCTACTCCGTATTCCTCTATTCTGTCTATTATGGCCAATGCACCGAAAGCAGTTGACTCGATCAACGCCCGGTAAATTTCATGAGACTTTGTATGAAGTGTCTGCCCGAGTAATAAACCGGAAAGTCTTACGTCCACAAGAATGGTACGGTTGCCGTTATTCCAATCGAGTGCGAGCAATCCGGTTTCGCCTGGTTTGAGAGATGACGCCGCTTTTTCCAAATTAATAAATTTTTCTTCCTGAGTTTTCCCGTATTCATCGGGAACAAGATTATTAACGAACCAGAGGAAAATATCTCCCACGGCAGACTGCCCCGCTTCAATGCCGAAATATCCTCCCTTAACAGATCCGTTCACGATTCCACATACGCCGGGAATATCAGCAAGCTTTTTATCATTCGGCCATACCATTACATCGCACGTGCTGGTGCCGAGTATCTTAACGAGAGTGCCGGTTTTTATTCCTGCTCCCACCGCTCCCATGTGAGCGTCAAACGCACCGACCGCAACAGAGACTTTTGTAGAAAGTCCGAGTTTTTCCGACCATTCTTTGCTGAGATAACCTGCACGCTCTTCCGAAGGATAAGCGCTGTCCATTAATCTGCTTCTAAGATTTCCTAATCCGGGAGAAAGTTTTTCTAAAAATTCCGTATCTGGCAGTCCGCCCCACTGTTCATTGAACATAGCTTTATGGCCTGCTGCACAGATGCTCCGCTTAATTTTAGAGGGATTTGTTTCTCCGGTTAACACAGCAGTAATCCAATCGCAAATTTCCACGAAAGAGTCTGCATCGTTAAAAACATTAGGCGCGGTTCTTCTTAGATGAAGTATTTTGCTCCAGAACCATTCGGATGAATATATCCCGCCGATTTTGGCAAGGTAATCCGGGCGAATTTGTGAAGCCAGTCCGGTTATTTCGGCCGCCTCGGCGTGACTAGTATGATCTTTCCACAGCCAGACCATAGCGGCAGGATTATCTTTATACTTCTCACTGAAGCAAAGAGGATTTCCATCCGCATCCACCGGCACAGGACTGCTGCCGGTTGTATCTACCCCAATTCCTATCACATCATCGGCAGAAAAATCAGGGTCTGCTTTTTTCGCTTTAGCTAAAGCTTCCTTTACGGTAACTTCGATTCCTTTTAAATAATCTTCCGGGTTCTGCCGCGCTAGATTAGGGTCAGTATCATCCGTAATTACTCCTGCATCTCCGGAAGGATATGAATAAACATGACTGGCTAATTCGCTGCCGTCCGAAATATCAACTATTAAAGAGCGGCATGAATTTGTTCCGAAGTCGAGTCCTATCGCGTATTTACTCATTTATGAATTCCGTTTCAGTTTTTGGTATTTTATTTTCCTTCAACTCCGAATTTATATATCGTTGTTGTATGATAAGTATCGCCCGGATTCAAAACAGTCGAAGGAAATTTCGGTTCGTTGGGAGAATCCGGGAAATGCTGCGACTCCAGGCAGAATGCGCTTCTGTGAACATATTTAATTCCATATTTTCCAATGAGTGTACCGTTTAAGAAATTTCCCGAATAGAACTGGAGTCCCGGCTGGTCGGTCCAAACTTCCAGTGTTCTTCCGGTAGAATCTTCTTTTACTTCGGCCGCCATTTTCATCTCGCCGTTTTTCCCTCTTAAAACAAAATTGTGGTCGTATCCGCCGGCAAATTTTAACTGCTGATTATCTTCATGAATTCTTTTTCCTATCGGTGTAAAATTACGAAAATCAAATGGCGTATTCTCTACAGGCACAATTTCCCCGGTCGGAATTAGAGTGCTGTCTATGGGTGTATAATAATCAGCATTGATCTTTAACAGATGGCTGTAAATATCAGACTTACCGTCATCCTTGAGATTAAAGTAAGAATGATGAGTTAGATTTACAATCGTCTTTTTATCTGTCACGGCATGATAATCAATTCTCAGTTCGTTATTGTTATTCAGGCTGTATTCTACGCGCACTTTTAAATTACCCGGATAACCTTCCTCGCCGTCCTTGCTGAGATAAGTAAGCTCGAGACCGACACTGTCGGGTCCCATTATTTCTTTGGGCTCCCAGACTCTCTTATCGAATCCTTTAGTACCACCGTGGAGAGAATTCGGACCGTCGTTTGTTGGAAGCTGATAATCATTCCCGTCAAGTGTAAATTTTCCTTTAGCGATCCTGTTACCGTATCTTCCGATCAGGGCACCGAAGTACGGGCTTTTTGTCTCGTAGCTCGATAAGCTGTCGAATCCCAAAACCACATCACCGATCTTCCCGTTTTTATCGGGCACAAGGATAGAATTAACAATGCCGCCGTAATTAGTTATCTTTACGGTCATGTCGTTAGAGTTAGAAAGAGTATACAGATAAACTACAGTACCGTCCGCTGTTTTGCCGAACACGCTTTTTTCAATCTTGAATGAATTTGCGTTTTTACTTTTGCAACCGCTTAACAGCATGAGTGCGGATATTATTGTTATAGCGGAAATAATTTTGAGGATTCTCATTTTAATCTCCTATAAAAGTTGGCGGTGTAAGATCAATTAAAACAGATTTTTTTTGAAAAGCCATTATTCGGATCCGGGTATTTAAAATTGTTCAAAGCGTATTCTGCTAATTAAATTTTGCTTGCTGCAGCCGGCTAAGTTCCGAATCGACGAAAATCATCATTTAACATAATAAATTCTTAAATTTTATGTTATAATTTTTTAATTATTGAACCATTTTATTTTAAATCGAAACGGTCTAATAAATTATTCTATGACAGCGGAATTTTAAGTAATACTCGGTCGAAATTGCGCTTATTTTCAGTTTTTCTTAACAATGAATATACTTAATTTAAATAGGCGGCACGATCATGCGGGATTAAAAATCCGATGGGGCATTTCTGTTTAATTATTAATGTGACCTCATTGGCTTTTATTGTTGACATTAATTATTATATTCGAACGATTTTTCGAGCGGTAGTTCCAAATATAAGACCGTTTCCCTTTACTTCATTGAGCCCTAACAATCTCGGCAAATTCGAATTTTTTATATGAATAAGACTTTCCATTTAAGCCTTCCGTATTTTATCCCGGCTCTCGGCCGGGAAAAGCGCATCAACATAAATACATTTAACATCTACAATCCCGGTTTAATGCTATGAAGAAAACTATTCTCATCAACTTTGCATTTTTCTGTTTCATTTTTCTCTCGTTCAACACATCTTTCGGCCAGACGCCTGGCAAATATAATCCGGACCAAACTTTTGACGCAAACTTCCTTAGTTCTCCTGGCACCTACTACAGGAGCGGCAGCGGAGCACCTGGTCCCGGCTACTGGCAGAACGAAGCCGATTATAAACTGGACGTTTCACTCGATACCGCCAGTATGGAACTTACCGGTGAGGAGGTCATCAGGTATACTAATAAAAGTCCCGACTACCTGCCGTTCGTTTGGCTTCAGCTCGGTCAGAATAAATTCAAAAAGGACTCGCGCGGATCGCTCACTACACCGGTCGGCGGGAACAGGTACGGCGGACAAAGTTTTTCCGAAGGTTTCAATATAAAATCCGTTAAGGTTATCCAGGACGGGGATGCTTCCAAGGCCGACTATTTAATAACCGACACAAGAATGCAGATAAGACTGCCTGAAGCCGTAAAGCCGGGAGGCGGGGAACTAAAGATTGATATTTCATACAGCTTCAAGATGCCGGAATTCGGCTCCGACCGAATGGGCTTTACACCTACGAAGAACGGAACAATATTCGAGATGGCGCAGTGGTATCCAAGAATGGAAGTATACGATGATGTTCAGGGCTGGAATACTCTCCCCTATCTCGGCGCGGGAGAGTTCTATCTTGATTACGGAAATTTCGATTTTAAAATTACTGTGCCCTGGAATCAAATAGTAGTTGCTTCCGGGGAGCTTCAGAATCCTGAGGACGTTTTAACATCGACTGAAAGAGAGAGGCTTAAAGAGGCGATGCACAGCGACAGTACTGTTTTCATCAGGAAAGTCGATGAAGTTAACAATCCGGATACCCGGCCTGTTAAATCCGGTACGCTTACATGGCATTTTAAAATGAAGAATACACGAGATGTATCATGGGCATGCTCAAATGCCTTTGTTTGGGATGCCGCAAGAGTTAATTTACCGAGCGGGAGGAAAACTCTGGCGATGTCGGTTTATCCAGTTGAAAGCGCGTCGGACACGGCCTGGGGAAAATCTACCGAATATGTAAAGAGTACTTTGGAAACAAACTCGAAGATGTGGTTCGAATATCCCTATCCGGTTGCGGTTAACGTAGCAGGAAATGTGCGCGGAATGGAATATCCGGGCATCGTATTCTGCAGCTGGAAATCTTACAAAGGAAGACTTTGGGGCGTTACTACTCACGAGTTTGGTCATACATGGTTTCCAATGATCGTCGGCTCCAATGAGCGCGAGTATGCATGGATGGACGAGGGTTTCAATACTTTCATTAATATTTACTCCACTATGGCATACGATAACGGTAAATTCAATTACCGCAGAGCAAGCGCGCCGGGAATAGTTAAATTTATGGAGAATAATACAATTCAGCCGATAATGACGTACCCCGACGTTCTTAGAACACACAACCTCGGACTAGTAGCGTACTATAAACCGGCTCTCGGATTATATATGCTTAGGAATTACGTCCTTACTCCCGATCGTTTCGATTTCGCCTTCCGCACTTATATTAAAGAATGGGCGTACAAACATCCGACACCGAAAGATTTTTTCAGAACGATGAACAGCGCTGCGGGCGAGGATCTAAACTGGTTCTGGAAAGAATGGTTTTATAAAGACTGGCTTCTCGATCAGGCAATTGAAAATGTTAAATATGTTGACGGCGATCCGTCTAAAGGATCCATAATTACTATAGAAAATAAAGATAAGATGGTAATGCCGGTTAAGATAAATATAAAAGAATCAAACGGGAAGAGCGGTACGGTAAATCTTCCGGTTGAAATTTGGCAGAGATCCGGAACGTGGAGCTTTAAATATAACTCCACCAGCATGATAGATTCTGTTGTAATCGACCCGGATAAACAATTGCCGGATGTTGACCGTGATAACAACACATGGAATTCCGGTGCTAATACTCCAAAGAATAATTAGGGATTTAACCCCCGATTATTTTTAATTACGGCACAGCATACACAAAAAGCCCTGCGCGCCCCAAGTTGCAGGGCTTTTTTTTATTAATATCCGAAGGTTTCGCTACTACCCTTCTAAGTCGCTTCCTAAGATCTCGAATGATGCTTTTTCGCGTAACCTTGAAAGTTTTAGGAAGCAACCCTCAAGGTTTATCCTAAAATAAATTAACTTAGCGTAACTTCAGGTAAAAATGATTATTTCTAATCGAAAATTGAGAGTTGTTCGGAGTTAACTATTGAATCGAATGACTCTCCGAAAATAGTCAATACCGAATCCGCGATGGGTTTGATCTGCTTATCGATGTAATGCTGGTAATCGACGTCGCTGTGGTCAAGTTCTACCGGCACCGGTCCTCTTTTAGTAATAATATACTGGACCACCCCGCTAGCGGTTCCCAGCATGCGCGCCGCTTTTACCTGGGGCGGCACATTTTTGGTGTACTGCGTTAATTCTTTTCTCAATCTTTTTCTGTATATAAGTTTCGAATCATGCTCGCCTTCGTTTATCTTCTTAACGTAAGCGCGGATCCACTTTTTTACATCCTGTCCGTTGAATATTCTTTTATAAAGTTCAACCTGAAATTCTTTCGCGAGTCTGGTCCAGTCGGACCGCACGAACTCCATCCCCACAAACTCAATCTTTTCGTGACCGTTCTTCATCAAAATGCCTGCGTATCTTTTTTTAGCGCCCGCCTCGCTTCCCCTTGCCGCAGTTATAATAAATTTCTTATAATATTTTTCGTACTCCATCTCAAGGTAAGATTCCGTACCGAATTCTTCAGACAGCCTTTTTGACCAGAATTTATTTATTTTTTCCGCCAGGCGTCCGCCGTACTTATCGGCTTCGTTTCCTTCGCCGTCTTTCAGCTTAACAAATAATGAATCCGTGTCTCCGTAGACAACCTGATAGCCGAGTTCTTCAAAAAAATTCTTGCTCTGCACGAGCAGCCATTGGCCGGTTTCCGTAATTGCCGACGGAAGTTCGGGATTATAAAACCGGCAGGAATAGGCTCCCATAACACCGTAAAAGCTATTCATCAATATTTTAATTGCCTGTGACAGATACTTGTCTTTTTTCTTTTTTGCTTCTTCTCTCTGTTCCATCAATGTGCCGATAAAATCCGGCAGAAGATGTTTTGTTGAAGAGAATTTTATTCGCGAAGGTGTTGTCAATGTATCAATATTTGAGCTTATCCTTGATAGAGGATCAATTTTAAAAGTCCTGATGATGGTCGGATACAGGCTTTTAAAATCGAGCACTACCACGTCTTCATATAATCCCGGCTCAGGATCGAGCACATATCCGCCGGCGGCGTGCATGCCTTCCGCCCTGTCTTCCACATTCGGAGCAACGTATCCTTCGCGGTGAATCCGGGGAAGATAAAAATGATCGAAAGCGGCGCTCATCATGCCGAGATGATCCATAAAGAGTCCGGAAAGCTGCGCGCGTTTTATTGAAAGATCGATGAGGCCGGTCTTCTGAAAAATACCTGAGACAAGCACCGCATCCTGCAGGTTATAATTTGCCAGCTGGGCCTTATCATTTTTAAACAGCCTTTCTATTTCGGCGATCTTATTCTGTTCGGGCGTTATAATCTTCCCCTCGCCTAGTATTTCCTGAGAAACACTTTCTAGCTTATAATCTTCAAAAGAATAAAAAGACGATCTTAGCGCCGCGGGACCGTCAATAACTATTCGTCCTGGAATGAACGCAAAATAATTACCGGAGCGTCTCGGCTTCAATACTACTCCGCTCTTCCCCCTTCCGATATTAAACGGGACTTCCAGCTCAACGCATTTTCTTTCGAGGTACATCAAGTCGAATCCGATAACATGCCAGCCGATAATAATATCCGGATCGGCTTCTGCGAACCAATCAATAAATGCGATGAGCAATTCTTTTTGCGACTCGTAACTTACCACGTACTTAGGCAGCTTCTTCCCGGATTTGCCGAGCATGAAAACAATCTTTTCTTCTTTTCCTCTTCCCGCAATATGAACTGCTATTGAATAAAGTGTATCGCTTTTAACTCCGGTTTCTATATCGATTGAGGCAATTTTGAATCGAGGCTGAACATCTGCGGATTTTAGTAAAGGATTTGTAAAGGATAATAAATTTCCCTTAGCGATACTTTTACCGGATACTTCTGTTTGTACGTTAATAAAACGCTCCATCAAGTATCTTCTGGCAGGATCAACATCCGACTCGAACGTGGTAATATCTTTTTCTCTGAGTACCTCCGCGGCTTTCTTAAGATTTTTCTGCGAGTTGAAATAAACAGCGTCGACTTCGTTTCCGGCGAATGATTTTAAATTAACTTCTTTTCTTAAATGATTGATATTTAATCCGTCTAGTTCGGCGGAGCGATCAACGAAAAAGACCGGTTTATTGTTCGTTATTAATATTTCAACAGGCCCGGATTCGTTCGAAATTCCATAGTATCGCAGAACGTTTTTCCCTTTAACGTCGAACCCATTCGCCGGTCAATATAAATACTTTAGCGGGTTCCAAAACGGAGCCTTCATTTTAATAATTATTATTGGAGGAGTCACTCTTCGTGTATCAAAATACTCATTAGATCGCATAAAAGAACCATAATTCGGGATTATCCCGGAAAAGACAGGTCCTTTATTTTTTACTCGTGAACTTAGAATATGCGTCCAGCAATTTTGCTGTTACACTGCCTACCGCGCCTTTACCTATTTTCTTATTATCAATCATTATAACAGGTTTAATCTCCGTGGTTGTACCGGCGACGAAGAATTCGTCATATTGTTCTATCGATTCAGCGTAAATTGTTTCATTCATGACCGGAATATCTGTATTTTTACAAAGTTCAAGGACCACCTTTCGCGTAACGCTGTCTAATATGAAGTTTGACAGCGGCGCCGTAAAAATAGTTCCGTTCTTTACGCCGAAGAAAGAAGTGTGAGATCCTTCCAGAATCTGTCCGTTCCTAACCCAGAGCGCGTCATAAGCGCCCGCCTCATACGCCTTCTGATTTGCAAGAACATTGGCAAGGAGAGAGATAGATTTTATATCGCATCTCGACCAGCGAATATCTTCCGTTGTAATAACTTTTACGCCGGTAACATTTCTGCCGTCGGTGTCATTTAACTTTGTAATTGAAATGAAGGTGGTCGGATTTACGGCTGGCTGCGGAAATCTGTGAGTCCGCGAAGAAGCTGCGCCGCGGGTAATTTGTATATAGGCTGATATCTCTGATTTTCCGGCGTTATTCAATCTAATTAGTTTTTTAATAATACTCTCATAATTTATTTGATTTGTGATATTTATCTTGATTTCGACAAGACTTTTTTTAAGTCTTTTCAAATGATCTTCGAGTCTGAAAAGCTTCCCGTTATATGTCCTCATAACCTCATAAACGCCATCGCCTAAAAGAAAGCCTCGATCCGACAAAGAAACGCTTACCTCAGCCTGCTCGATATAATTTCCGTTAAAATATACTGTCAAAATAGCTCCGCTTTTTTGTGTTAAATTAACAAATTTTCTTTATCTTTTGAACCAAATAATCGGCAGAGGAATTTTTGCCGGATAATACAGTAACTCAGGAAGGGGGCCAAATAATGGCAGGAACCGGATCTAGCGGAGTGCTCATCGATATTACTACAACCATTCAAGACGGCATGGTCCACTGGCCGGGCGATATTGACGTCTCACTGAATAAAAGCAATTCCATAAAAAACGGAGACGATTATAATCTCACCTCTCTTTCCATGAGCGCTCATACTTCCACTCACATGGATGCTCCCCTTCATTTCATAGACGGCGGCAAATCGATTTCCGAGATCCCGCTCGACGCTGTCATAGGAAAGGCGAAGGTAATATATATTGATGACGAAAATGTCATCAAAGTTGAAGAATTAAAAAGACACGAAATCAAAGAGGGAGACCGTATAATCTTCAAGACCCTCAACTCCGCCGTAGATTGGTGTATGAAGGATTTCACGGAGAATTACATTTACATTTCTAACGATGCGGCAAAATATTTAGCCGACAAAAAGATAAAAACCGTCGGCATAGATTATCTTTCCGTTTCAGGGATGGATAACGGCGTCGAAGTACATAACACACTTCTCGGCGCGGGGATTTGGATCATAGAGGGGTTAGCGCTAAAAGACGTTGAACCGGGAGAGTATGAACTGATCTGTCTTCCGCTCAAGCTTTTGGGTTCTGACGGCTCGCCTGCCAGAGCGGTATTGAAAATTATTTAAATGTCATTATTCATTTCATCGCACTATTTCTTCAGTTAAACGGGGAATTAAAAGATGACCGTAAAATATGCGGAACGCCTTACTTCTCTCGACGTATTCAGGGGAATAACTATAATGGGAATGATATTGGTGAACAATGCCGGCAACTGGAACTACGTTTACCCGCCGCTTGAGCATTCAGCCTGGAACGGATGGACACCGACAGATCTTATTTTCCCCTTCTTCCTTTTCATTGTCGGCACCGCGATGACTTTCTCTTTCGAAAGAATGAAGAAGAAAGGAATCCCGAAGAAGGAAATTTACGCGAAGGTTTTTAGGCGTACCGTTATAATCTTTGCGCTCGGCGTTTTCCTGAATATGTTCCCCTTCTTTAAAATGAATCCTTTTCAATGGATGGATATCTCCGCGTTCAGAATATTGGGTGTTCTTCAGAGGATAGCCATCGCTTACTTTTTTGCTTCGGTTATTCTGCTTGAGTTTGAAAGGAAGGGACAAATTGTATTTGCTTTCGGCCTGCTAATATTCTATTGGCTAATAATGATGATAGTCCCGGTGCCCGGATTCGGGGCAGGTGATCTTTCGAGGGACGGCAATCTTGCCGCGTACATCGACAGACTGCTGCTCGGTCATCATCTTTACACACCCAACTTTGATCCGGAGGGAATTTTAAGCACCATTCCCGCGGTATCTTCTGTTCTATTCGGAGTGCTGGCCGGGCATTTGGTTCATTCTAAAAAGACGAAAGAAGAAAAGACAAACTATATGTTCGTGTTCGGAGTAACCGCATTATTTCTCGGTGTAATTCTGGGTGTCTGGTTTCCCATCAACAAACAGCTTTGGACTCCGTCGTACGTCATATTCACAACGGGTTTCGCGCTTGTGTTCCTAGCCGTATGCTTCTGGCTGATAGAGGTGAAGGGATTTAACAAATGGTCGAAGCCGTTTTTAATTTACGGAATGAACGCTCTGGCGGTTTATGTGCTTTCTTCGGCTGTCGCAAAATTTCTGGCGATAGCAGGGACGAAGGCTTTTATTGAGAACCAGATTCTCGCCAAGATATTCGCCGATCCTTATCATGCTTCTTTAGCTTATCCCATTCTTCATATTTTGTTCTGGCTTTGGGTGATGGGCATTCTTTACAAGAAGAGGATCTTTATAAAAGTATAAAAAAAAGTTTAAGTTTAAATGACTAGGGTTTGCTTGGGGAAAAACTTAGACATAGACTTAGACTTTTAAATAGTAAACTCCCAGCCGCAATAGAAATCGTCTGCCTTGTCGGGCGGACATGAAATGCATTTTACTTCGATCCTATTATCAATTGTTTTCGCGAATTGAGTGAATTCGACTATGCCGACCGGCTTGCACGGAAAATCCGGCAGCCCTTTTTGTCTGCGCAATTTCTGCACCCTGCATTCAACCATCTTAAAGATCATCCTGTCCTCATCGATCCATTCGATCTCCTGTTTGTTGATAACGGCATACAACCTATAACTGAATGCTTTTTCAAGCGCTTTCAATCCGCCGTTAACAGGAATTTCGAATTCGTTCATTATTCTTTTAGCTTCCGCGACTGCAAATTTCTGCCACGACATAGTGTCCAGTTCAATCGCAGTATCCATACCGTACTTTTCTTCGGCGGATAAGAACCAGCATCCGTCGTGCGCCAGCCAGTTTTTAGCGTAAACTTTTAGAAGCTTAATCAGTTCTTCTTTAGACAGGTCTTCTATGTTTTCCACGTAAGGTCCCCTTTATGCATTTGATTATTAGTAATATGTATAAATGAATTTGATAAATCAAATTCCTACTGATATTTGTAATCCTCTCGCAGGCATTTGGCACATGAAACGCTCTTATTAGCACCCAGCTCATCCTATAATCCTTCTCTTGTAAGAGAAGGATTTATTGTCAGTATTACTTTACAAGCATCGTCTTGACGTGTAAATTCAAATATTACTGAAAATGTTTTGTGTAGTTTTACAATGTTATGTTTTAGTCTCCAATAAGCCCTTCCCTTCTTAAGGGAAGGGTTGGGATGGGTTATATTATTTCATCTACTAATAGCACCCAACTCATCCTATAATCCTTCTCTTGTAAGAGAAGGATATATTGTCAGTATTACTTTACAAGCATCGTCTTGACGTGTAAATGCAAATATTACTGAAAATGTTTTGTGTAGTTTTACAATGTTATGTTTTGATCTCCAATAAGCCCTTCCCTTCTTAAGGGAAGGGTTGGGATGGGTTATATAAGTCCTTCAGTTATTCTTTCGTAGGCATTTGATTCATCAAATGCTTAACATCCATCAATTCTCTATCTGAATATAATCCCATTGTTCATTCTTATCGAATAAGCCCATTATTAAAATGTATAATTCCCGCCGCGATTATTATCACCATCGATTTGTTTGCTCCGTTTATAGCCTGAGCTTTAGATATCCGGAGCGATTAAGAAATCTTAAATTATTATTTTGAGATCGAAACAACAAAATCTATCCTAAAGCTGTAAAAAAGATCATTGTGTTTAAACTTGTCCCTTATTAAAGTAGCGAAGGTATTTTTAATCACCCAATGAGTAAGCAGAGCCCAGTACCACTTTCCCCTGTAAAATCTCTTCCATTTTTCGTAAGCGATTCTGTCGCTTAAATAATCCACTTCATGCGCTATTGTCTGAATATTAAAAATTCCGTACACCGGTTCGCTTCCAATTCGAGGGGAATCATTGTACCAGGATTTCAGAAAGCCTGGGAGCCAGTCGCTGTTTTTATAACCGAATATATGGCTCTCGTATGTTCCGAGGGAGATGCCGCTTAAAATACTGTAGCCAACTCCTTGCATCAAATCTGTTGTTTTAAAGCTGATCCTGTCAAGGTATTTTCCGTATAGTTTATCTACATGAGTTTCAAAGTTTTCTGTATTCCACATCCCTTCAAGGATGAGAACTTTCCTGACCTCATTTTTCGTCATTTGCGCGGAAAGCATTCCGGTAAACAACAGCAATATCATAATTATTAATTGTACATGTTTCATCATCATTTAACATCCCCTTTAGACTTATTAATTCCGCTGCGTTAAAAGCCCGCATATTGGATAGAAGAACAAATTCGTTTCACCCTATTCATACCGGCTTTATATTATGCGCCGTGGAAAATATTAGAGCAGTTTTCCGCTTTTAAATTCGTTCCTAACCATCATTGCTGTAAAATTTTTAACGAGAAAATGCGCTATAGCGGCTTTGAAATAATTGTTCTTGAATAAATGGCGGAAAGCGTCGAATGCAGTACGGTCGGCAGCATAATCCGTCTCACGCCAAATTTTCTGCCAGGTAAATATTTTGCTGTAAACGTTATCGGATGCAAAAGATTGTGTATACCAGCTTCTTACGAAATCAGGCATCCAGCTTAAATTTTTATAGCCTGCGGTCCGAGACTGGTATAATGCCATACAGATTCCGCTTGCGGCGCTCTCCCCGACCGCCTTTCCCCAATCTAATGTTCCGATCTCCGTACCGGAGTAATAAGTTTCATACAAATCTTTTGACCGCTGATCAACATTTTTAATCTCTTGTACAATAAGCAACTCTTTAATTTCGTCTTGAGTTACCTGGGCTATTACGCACGGTGCCAGCGACAGTATAGCCAAATAGATAAATATTTTTGTTCCTCGTAATTTCATTTGCTGCTCCTGCAGAATTTTGGAACTAATAATTGTTCCAATCGTTTTTGAAAAAAGACATAACTCTCCGGCGAAACACGGCACAGTAATTCCCTTTCTAAAACATGCCGTGTTTTAGTACGATAAAGACCTAAATCGGATTATGATCTAAGACAGGTAAGGAGTGGGAGTTTCGTTCAAGCTTTAAATTTTACGTTAGCGTCTTGCACACTGCGTTAAATCTTGCACGGAAGAAACACGCTTTATAACATTAGCGGAATTAAATTTCCGCAATATAATAATGCTCCTATCCCGTATGTTCAAAAGACTCTTTCAACATTTTCTCCTATTAAAAAGATGAAGATTATATTATCGGGAAAAGATGATTAATTTTAACCCGTTGTTCGAAATTGAGCCAAAGTAAGATCCGATGTTTTAGAAATAATTCTTATTCTAATCCATTTAAAGATTTGGCATAGTTTCATCGGACCAGGAATTGATCACATTATTGCGAGGATAATGTTTCAATTCTTTTTCAGGATTTCCTTAAAACGTAAGGCTGTTTTTTTGTACTTCTCCTGATTAGGACGTAACGGAGTCTGTAAGGAAACATTTTCCGAATGAAACAAAATAGGCGGGTAAAAAAGCAGTAAAGTAAACCTTGCTACTAAGATCTGAGTTCTGCGATGTGACTAGCGGAATTGAACTTTAAGGCGATCAAATCTAAGAGCATCATAGCTCCTATAGTGAGAAAAGTTCGGATATTTGACTTAAAATATTGGAATAAAACTGTGAATAATAATAAGTTAAGTTGGTATTATAGGCTCAATAATGATGCCTTAGAATTATTTACCGTATTGTCGGAAATTTCGATTTAGAGGTGGTTTTTTGCTAGTGATAATGTTTTTCTAAAAGACAAAGCGTCAGATTTGGTGTCAAAGCTGGCGTCGTTATTTACTTGGTACTTAATTTTCTGTAGAGGTCTTTGCAGAGTACGCTCGCTTACACCTAAGATTAACGGCAGCCTTCTGAACAATTCCACTGGTGATCTCTACAACTGCTTAATATGATCTTCTGCCGCCTGATCTATGGCAATTAATCTGCTGCCGGTTTTTCACTCTTTTCCCGGTGACTTCTCCTAACGGGCAGATCGAGATTTTTTATGGGCCGGTTCTCTTTGTTCTTAGCGATTATAAGTTTATGGAATTTGATCCGTCAACGGCCGGACTCGTAAATCAAATTCATACGAAATTATTTGAGTATCACTTTTAACTAGTGTTATTTGATTGTAGGAATTTGATTTATCAAATGCTTTTAATTTAACCCGTTGTTCGAAACTAAAATTAAAATCGTTAAAACGGTTCTTATTTTAACATTGTTCTTAATAACCCACGACTGAAGTCGTGGGTTAATGAAAAAAAAACCGGTAATTTATAACCGTTTCAACGGTTTATAAAAAATCAATACCATTTAGAACAACGAGTTAATTTATGAATTGGATATAATCCCACCTTCCCCTCCTTCCGAAAAATCCCATTACAAAATGATACAACGCGAACAATTCCAGGGAGAAAGGAATATACCCGATGAACCCGAGGACCGGCATCTCAAATATGTGAAGGAAATTTACCATCGGAAGATTGTACAGCCATTTGGGATAGGAATAATAGTTCCACATTTCCCAGAAGAATCCGCATATCAGGCAGCCGATAGCGAGCGAGATGATCGGACGCCAATCGCCTTTTTCGGTAAACCTTATTAATGCTCGATTCTTCAGTTTGACATTAATCGGCTCAATTATAAAATAAACCGATATCCAGATAAGAGGATAAAAATATTTAGGAAATACAAGAACCAGTGCCAAAGTTATAATTCCTGCCGCGGATATTATCAACAGCGTTTTATTAGATCCGAATATTACCGGACCTTTTTTAAGATTCTTTATCCAATTAAAAGTACCGGCAAGTTCCGCTGTTTCAAATACTGCCGGAATGACAGTAGAAAAACTGAGGCTCGCCAGCAGGAAGAACTGCGTATCCGTAAAAAACTGCCTGCCGTCGTATATCCAGTTATGCGTAAATTGATTGAAGAACTCGAACAGCCACCAGGCCGGAGCGGAAATTATAAACATCGCGAGAAAATGTTTAACGTTTCTTTTAATCAGCGAAGTGTTTTTAATTTTGAAGACGAGAGCGTCGACCGTTATAATATATCCAAGCCAGAGCGGGAAAAATCCCCATTGCGTTCTAAGTCCGCTAAGCGACCAGTTAAGGAACCAGAAGACAGCGATAAGCAATATTCCTATCCATCCGTAAAACGGAAAGGTACTTGAATTATTTTTTCCCATTCATTTTTTTAATTATGAATTTAAGATCATAGTCATTGTCGGACCGTCAATATTTCCGCCGCTGAGTATTACGCCCGTTCGTCCCTCTGTTTTTACCGCGCCGCTTAAAAGCGCTGCAACACCCAGCGCGCCGGAAGGTTCTACTACAAGCTTTGTTCTGAAGAATAAAAACTTTACCGCTTCAATAATTGATTGTTCCGTCACGGTTCTTATATCATCGACATACTCCAGCACAAGGGGAAAAGTAATTTTCCCGAGCGAAGCGGTTCTCGTGCCGTCTGCAATTGTAGGCGGATTTTTTACGGTGTGCAGTGTTTTAGTGTGAAACGATTTTGCGGCGTCATCCGCAACTTCCGGTTCTATACCGATTACTTTGCATTTGGGATAATACCCTTTTGCCGCAATCGCCGACCCGCTTAAGAGCCCGCCTCCCCCGCAGGGAACCAGCAGATAATCGAGTTCCTTTACTTCTTCGAGCAGCTCTAGTGCGGCCGTACCTTGTCCCGCTACAATATCCTCATGATCGAACGGCGGAATCAGAGTATAGCCGTTTTCTTCTTTTAATTTCAGTGCGATTTCTTCCCGGGTTCCTTTCTCCGGATCATACCCTATGATATTAGCCCCGTACCCTTCTGTAGCAGCTCTTTTAATTGCGGGCGCGTTATCCGGCATCACTACTATCGTTTTTATACCCAGGATTTTACCTACAAGCGCCACAGCCTGCGCATGATTTCCGGATGAATAAGTTATCACCCCGCGTGATCTTTCTTCATCGTTTAACTGTGAGATTGCGTTAAACGCGCCTCTGAATTTAAATGCTCCGACTTTCTGAAAGTTTTCACATTTCATGAATACTTTTGATCCGCAAAGATTATCGAGAGTGCCCGACGTTAAAACCGGCGTGAGGTTCGAAAATCCCTTTAACCTTTTTTGAGCAGCTAAAACTTTTTCGTACATAATTCTTCCTTATAAACAAAATAAAAACCGGTATACATCGGCAGCAAATTTATTTCTAGTTGAATATCTTCGAAATATCAGAGTTTCCCGTAGTAGAGCTGTGTTTCATACACCATTTGAACCTTGCCCTCTTTACTCGTCACGTCGAACATTTTCTTTAATTCTTCCATCATCGGCAGATGATTCGGGTGATCTTCTTTCGGCGCATACGATGATGAAAGCAGTCTTCCTTTCAATCCTTCAAAATCTAATTCCTGGCTGTTAGAAAATGTCTTCAGTTTATATGAATAAAAGAACGATGATAATATCTTATCGTCGACTTTTCTGTGATCGACTTTTTGGTAATCGATTGAGAAGTCCTGCAGAAGTTTTTCGTACATCTCCGCAAATAAATCAATATCCGTCAGTCTTTTATTCCATATTAACAGCACGTATCCGCCGGGCTTTATAATTCTGAGGAATTCATTTTTCGATTTCTCAACGTCAAACCAATGGAACGCCTGACCTGCGCTTATTATATCCACGGAATAAGCAGGAAGAGGAACGGATTCCGCGGAACCCTCGAGGCTTATAAAGTAGGGATATTTTTTTAGCATGTTCTCGCCGGCCTTCCGCATCTCTTCGTTGGGCTCAACGCCGAAAACCTTATTGCCGTTTTTCAGGAAAAGCTCGGTTAAAATTCCCGTTCCGGAACCGATATCGGCGACAACCCAATTATTTCCGAAACCTATCTCATCATTTAAAAAAGAAATTAGTTCCGGAGGATATCCGGGTCTGTACTTAATATAATCTTCTACTCTGTCAGAGAAACGGTTCTCCGGATTTGCGACATTCATCTTTATTCTCCGCAAAATAATTATTGATATTTTGCTCCGCACTTTTGAATTATAATTTGTCCTCTACACTTTTAACCTTATCATCCATAGTCTGTTCTCTGTCTGTACGCGTTCCGAAACGAAGCGTAGACGTAATCCTGGGAGCGCCTGCCTTATGCACCGATTCATGGCATTTCTTAACTGCCGCAAAAACATCGTCCCATTCTCCTTCTATATTTGTCCCGTAAGCATGGAGCTTAGTCTTCAGCCCGGCAGCTTTCAAAATTATTTCGCATTCCGCTACGTACTTTGAGACGGATACTCCGACACCCATCGGTACAACGCAAAAATCAGCTATTACTTTCATAATAAATCTCCGTTTTAATCGAATATTTTCTTCGATAAAATTAATCAAAATAAGGCACAATAAAATCATAAACATCACTTTTTTGCAAGAGATATTTTACTGTTGCCGAATTATGTTTATAATTGTTTTCAAAATAATCAACCGGAATCACTTGAACTTCAGCGAAATAAATCCGGCGAAAGCCGAACTAACCGAAATAAACGATGGACTTCTAAAAAACCGCGGGATACGGCTTTTTGTAAAACGCCTCGATGCCATACATCAGGCGATAGGCGGTAATAAATGGTTTAAATTAAAGTACAATTTGATCGAGGCCCGCGAAAGAGGCATTAAAACTCTGCTGACTTTCGGGGGCGCATATTCCAATCACATCTACGCTACTTCCGCGGCCGGGAAATTGTTCGGCTTTAATACAATCGGAGTATTACGCGGCGAGGAACATCTTCCCCTTAATCCGACTTTATCTTTTGCGGAAGAAAACGGAATGAGGTTCAAGTACGTAAACAGAAGTGCGTACAGGAAAAAGAAGGAATCTGAATTTTTAAATCATCTCAAAGATGAGTTCGGAGAAGTCTACATTATCCCCGAAGGCGGCAGCAATTCGCTGGCCGTTAAAGGATGTTCGGAGATAATCGAGTCTATTAGATATTCAGTTTGATTTTATAACTACCTCTTGCGGAACCGGAGGTACACTTGCCGGACTGGTAGCCGGACTCAAAGGAAACGGTAAAGCGTTAGGCTTCAGCGTTTTAAAAGGAGGCGATTTTTTAGTTGATGACGTAAAAGAACTACTTTCTTCCGCAGGAGTAATAGACTGCGGCAACTGGGAAATTAAAACGGATTATCATTTCGGAGGTTATGCTAAGATAAAGCGTGAGCTCATCACATTTATTAATGAATTTGAAAACAGAACCGGGATTAAAATAGAACCGATATATACAGGCAAGATGTTCTACGGACTTTATGATCTTGTATCTAAAGAATATTTTCCCGCGGGATCAAAGATAGTAGCGCTGCATACGGGAGGAATTCAAGGCTTGAAAGGAATGAACGAAAAAATTCGCGGATATTTTTAGCATTACCGGTCGTCAATGCTTTACGCTGATCAGGAAATCGATTCTGAAGCTGTAAAACATTTGATCGTGTTTGAACTTATCTCTTATGATTGTAGCGAAAGTATTTTTGACCAGCCAGTGTGCAAGCAGAGCCCAATACCACTGTCCCTTAAAAAACCTTTTCCAGACTTCATAAGCGTTTCTATCGCTAATATAGTCGCCCTCTCTGGCGATAGTTTGGATGTTAAACAATCCGTACATCGGCATACCCGAACCGCGGGGAGAAGTATTGTACCAGCTTTTCAAAAATCCGGGCAGCCATGAGCTGTTTTGATATCCGAAGACATGGCTTTCATATGTCCCGAGGCAAATGCCGCTTAAAATACTGTACCCCAATCCGCCTAATAAATCCTCCGGCTTGAAACTTATTCTGTCCAGGTATTTATCATATATCCTATCTACGTGCGCCTCGAAATTATCACTGTTATCCAGTCCTTCCAGAACCAGGATTTTTCTTACTTCAGTTTTGGACATTTGAGAATAACTCGTGCTACACGCCGTAAAAACGATTAAGAGTAAAAATTGTATCGTATAATTAACAGACCGTTTCATAATTTTAAGCGTAAATATCCCTTGGCGGATTTAACCGTTTTTAAATTTAAGTTTTTAATTAAGACGGCTTACTTTACCCGGTTTTCAGATACAATTAAAATAAGCGGCCGTTCTTCATCTTATTTCTGACGATCGCCGCTGCTATATTTTTTACAACAAACTGAACAGCTGCGGCTTTATAAGAATCATTTTTAAATAAACGCTTAAGATTTTCATAAGCCATTCTGTCCGTCGCATAGTCCATGTCGCGCCATACCTTTTGCCAGGTAAACGCTTTGCTTAACACTACGTCCGACGCAAATGACTGTTGGTACCAGTCCTGAACGAATCCGGGCATCCAGCTTGTATTCTTATAGCCGGCTGTGCGCGACTGATTAAGGCCCATACATATTCCGCTTACGGCGCTTTCGCCCGCGGCCATTCCCCAATCCTGAATTTTTGTATCAGTACTCGAGTAATACGCGTTAAAGAGATCGGACGCTTTCTGGTCAACATTATTCAGGCCTTGAACTAAAAGCAGGTCTTTTATATCGCTTTTAGAAACCTGGGCCTTAACAAACGGTGCCAGGGAAACAACAAGCATAAATAAAATTACATTTGTCCCTCGTAACTTCATCGAATACTCCCGCCAATTGGTGAAACGACTAATTATTGTTTGCAACCGATTTTCAAAAAGACCGTACAATTCCGGCAGAGCTGACGAAGCAGTTCCATTCCTAAAACATGCCGTGTTTTAGTACGTAAAAAATTTGAATCGGTATTTGTCAGGCAGGTTAGATCGATGTTTTCTGGAGTTAAAAATTACGCAAGCGTCTCACACACTTCGTTAATTCTTGTACGGAATAAACACACTCTATTTATGATTTTCAGCGGATGACTAGGATCGTCGGGATTTCCGGAAAATCATTATTTTTCCCTGCCTCTTCAAAGAACACTTTAAGCATTGTCCTCCTATTAAAGAGATGTCGATTCTATTATCGGAAAAAAGATAATTAATTTTAGACGAGCGGCTGAATTAATTTAACATTCCTTCACATTTTGCTGGTTAAACTGTATCCGGCCTTTTTGAAGATAACCTAACTGAGTTAGTTTTCGATGAGCGGTACAGAGAAATAATTAGCGGTACTCTTTTATTTCACTATTGATTTCGATAAATTAATCAACAAGTTCACTTCCGCACCACTAATTTTCCAAGCCTTATTTTCATGAGACGGGGATACGGTGTGAAATAATTTTGTAATCATTCAAGTATTTACACCGAGCGATGGAATACACAAACACTCGCAGCCGTGCCAGCATTCTGTTAATTGAGGACGACAAGACTCTCTCCATAATTTTATATAAGCACCTCTCTAAGAAATACGATGTTACATGCACGTACGATGCGGAATCAGCCGTTAAGAAAATCTTCGGTGGTCAATACGATTTGGTTCTGATGGACATACATATCGGGGGCGATGTCAACGGCTTCGATATAATCAAGCAATTGAGAAAAATGATAAATTATAAAGAGACGCCCGTTATAGTAACAACCGGGCATGCTATGCAGTACGACGAACACGAATACCTGTTGAAAGGTTTTACTAAACTTCTGGCAAAACCGTTCAGCATACATAAACTTTCGGAAATTCTCGGGGAACTGTTGGACGGTTAAGCAGACCTCGACATTCCTTAATACCTTCTTTTTAATTTTGACTGAACTGCCTTCACTGCGCAATAATATTGACCTTGAACAGCACGGGATTTAATCATATTTTGAGTCCCATTTTTTATATACATGATGTTTATTACAGTCGGAAAGTCAGCCGGTTAATTCATATGGTTCTTGATAACAGCGTTAAAACATTAGTCGATTTGAATCCCCTTCCTGTTATTGTCTTCGATTCGTTCAAGGGAAATATTCTTTATGCCAACTCTGCCGCGTCCGATACTTACGGTTACGATTCGGAAGAAATTAATAACCTGGATATAAGAGAAATTCACTCGTGCGAATTCGTCGATTTTATTGTGGATAACTCCAATACGGGATTTACGAACATCTTCAAAGAAAACAATTGTGTGCATAGAGCTAAAAACGGGAACACTATTGACGTTCGAGTCTCTTTTTCCAGGATTTCCAACGATAACTCATTAATGGTAATGCGTGCCAAACCGCTGATTGACGCGGATAAATCCCAGATACTCCTGGATACCGACCGGGATGAGCATTATAGGCGTATTGTTGAAACAAGCATGGAAGGAATCTGGGTAACCGGTAAGAGAGGCAGCACTTATTATATCAATAAACGCGTTTCGGAAATGCTGGGTTACTCCGCTAATGAGATATTAGAGAAAAACCTGCACGATTTAGTGGATCAGGCATATCATAAAAATGTGGATAAATATCTCAATCCGGAAATAAATGCCGAGAAATTCCATGAAGATATTCTGTTCCGGAAAAAAGACGGAAAAGGATTCTGGAGCTCGGTTTCGGCCGTTAGAATGCGAAACGACAAAAAAGAGCTCGACGGCTTGCTGATGATGGTGACCGATATAAACACTCGAAAGCTAAGCGAAGATTCGCTGAGTGAAAAAAGCAAACAGCTTCAGCACGTCTTCGATTTGAGCCCGGTTGTGCTTTATTCAATTCAAATTACTAAACACGACTTTATACCGAACTGGATAAGCAGCAATATAAAGGGCATTCTCGGCTATGATCCGGAAGAAGTAACGGGAACAGGCTGGTGGTATGATAAAATACATCCTGACGATGTTCAGGAAACATATAATATCAGACTCTCCATATTTAGGAAACGTTTTCTTACAAAAGAATACCGGCTCAGGCATAAAGAGGGGCACTACATCTGGATTCACGACGAACAGAGACTTGTTAAAAACGACGCCGCAAATAAAGTCGAGATTATCGGTTCTTTATCAGATATAACAAAGTTCATTCTCGCTAAAAAAGCGGCATATGAAATCGAGCATAAATACAGGGAGCTTGCGGAGTCTCTGCCCCAGGTAATATTTGAGACAGACATACAAGGGAACATTACTTTTGTAAACCACAGGGGAACAGAGATCTTCGGTTATTCACGGTCGGAGATAATTAAAGGCCTCAATTTCAAACAGCTGGTTCTGCCGGAACGTCTAGCGCAAGCAGAACAATTATTTCAGTCACTTCTTAAAGGAGAAAGCCTGCATAATCATGAGTATGCCGCGAAGAAAAGCGACGGAACCGAATTCCCTGTTATCATGAACGCCGATCCTATCACCAGCGGTGAAGAGATTACAGGAATACGTGGCATAATCATCGATGTTAGCCAGCTAAAGACTGTTGAGAAAGAGCTGCGGGCTAATTTTAACATGCTGGACGGTTTAATTAAAGCCTCCCCCATTTCAATCATTGTTATGAGCCCGGAACTTAAAACGATTCTCTGGAATAAATCGGCTGAAAAAATGTTCGGCTGGAAAGCGCACGAAGTGATCGGCAAAGAACTTCCCGTAATACCGGAATCTAGCAGCGAAGAAAAGCTTGTTAACACGAAAAAAGTCTTAAGCGGTGAGTCCGTACTTAACGTGGAAAGAAAAAGGCTGCGAAAAGACGGAAGCTTAATTGACGTTAAATTCTCTGCAGTGCCGGTTTACGACGGTGACCATAATATAACGGGACTTCTGGCTTTGTACGAAGACATTACAGAACGTAAAAAAATAGAGGCCGAGCTCCAAAGATATAAAGTCCATCTCGAGGAAACGGTTAAGCAAAGAACCGAGTCTTTATCTTCGCTTAATATCGAACTTCAAGAAGAAATAAAAAAACGTAAGGAAAGTGAGACCGAGATCCAGGATCAGTATAATTTTATGATAACGCTCTTTGAGACTATACCCAACCCGATTTACATAAAATCGACGGACAAAGTATTCTTAAACTGCAACAAAGCATGCGAAGATTATTTTCATATGCCGAAAGACCAAATAGTAGGACGCACAATTTATAATATAGTGCCGAAAGAACTTGCCGATAGACTAGACAGGAAAGATGAAGAATTGCTCAAAAATCCCGGGCGGCAGAATTTTGAGCTACACTTCACCGATCACGACGGCCGCGAGCAGTATCTTCTTGTAGACAAAGCTACATATAATAAAGCGGACGGATCAATAGGCGGAATTATAGCGGTCATGGTAGAAATAACCGAGATAAAAAAACTTCAGGATCAGTTTAAAAGCAGTCTGCAGAAAGAGAAAGATCTTAACGAACTTAAATCGCGTTTTATCTCCACCGCATCGCATGAATTCAGGACACCTTTAACTACAATATTATCTTCGGCCGATATTATGGAAATAGTTTTAAATAAGAACCAGGATAGTCTTCAAAAAGAAAAGAAAATATCCAAACACATAAATAAAATCCAGAATGCGGTCCACTCAATGACCGATCTTCTCAACGATGTACTTACGATTAACAGAACTGAAACCGGGAAGATGCAGCTCGAGCCGGCGCAAATAAACCTGCCGGCTTTATGCAAAAGTATTCTGGAGGAACTTAGTCCGCTTGCTAAAAACGGGCAGAAAATTCAATACACTTACAAAGCCGAAGATAAAACTTTCATGCTGGATCCGAAGCTGCTGAAGCTTATACTCGCAAATATTCTTTCAAATGCTTTAAAATACTCGCCTGCCGGTACCAATGTTATCTTTGAAGTTGACAAAACGGACGGACATATTATCTTTAATGTAAAGGACGAAGGAATAGGTATTCCCGAAAAAGATCAGCCGAAATTATTCGAACCTTTTTACAGAGGTGAAAACAGCAGCAACGAGCCGGGAACCGGGTTGGGATTATCGATTGTGAGGCGATCGGTTGAGCTCCATAACGGCGAAATTACTTTTTCCAGCAAGGAAGGGGAAGGATCGTTTTTTACTGTAACAATAAAAGCAGCAAATAATTAATATGTTAAAAATACTTTTAATAGAAGATGAGCCGGACATCCGCGAGAATACCGCGGAACTGCTGGAGGTCAGCGGTTTCAACGTTTATGCGGCTTCATGCGGAGGCGATGGTATTAAGCTCGCGAAAAGAGTCGCTCCAGATATTATCTTGTGCGATATCATGATGCCGGGCACGGACGGTTACGGGGTGAAAGAAAAACTGACCGAAGACAAAAACACCGCGGCTATCCCTTTCATTTTTCTCACGGCCAAGGGCGATTTAAAAGATATCCGCAGGGGAATGGCGATGGGCGCTGACGACTATATTGTAAAACCTTTCACCACTGACGAACTTATCCGGGCCATTCACACAAGACTCGAGAGGTTTCGTGAATTAAAGGACGGTAATTTTCATTCTGTTAGTAAAAGTGAACCAGACCAGCGCTCAAACCTAAAAGAAAGGGTCCTCGTAAATATAAATGGGAAACCCCGTCTTATTGTTATTAAAGACCTCATTTTAATCGAGGGTGAGGGCGATTACACGAGGCTTCACTTTCCGGACAAAAAAGAATTAGTTGTCCGAAAATTAATAAGCGAATGGGACACGCATTTGCCCGACGAACAATTTATACGCGTGCACAAATCCAGTATAGTCAACATAGATTTCATAGAGAAGATCGAAAAATGGTACAACCGCTCATATGTTATTTTCTTAAAACACGTAGAAAAACCGGTAACGGTCAGCCAGAGAAAAATACCCCTTCTAAAATCAAGGTTTTCGTTCTAACCCGATAATTCTTAGAAGAAACACTCCGAATAACAAAAACGCTTCACGCGGCATTTACTCGTTTGTCCTGCGTTATGCCGCGTTTATCCCAATGCCTTTGAATTAATAATCCGGTTTCCGATGATATGTAAAGAAATAATAATCGGTTTTTAAATTGGAAAATATCCTAATAATTGAAGACGAACCGGATGTCGGAAAAAATATAGCCGAGATATTGGAAACAGCAGGCTACGGTATATTAGAGGCGCGAAACGGTGATGAAGCTTTAAGAATTACAGGAAAGACCGTACCGGATATGATTATTTCGGACATAATGATGCCCGGGCGCGACGGATACTCGGTGCTCGAGGAAATGCAAAAGTCCGATCCTCTTTCTCAAATCCCGTTTATATTCCTAACGGCAAAAACAGACTACGCCGAAATGCGCAAAGGAATGCGGAAAGGAGCTGATGATTACATTGTAAAACCGTTTAAGGCGGATGATCTTCTGGAAACGGTTAAAACCCGCTTCGCGAAAAAAAGAAGAATAAGCGAAAAATTAAACCGGATAACGGAAGGCGTGTTCAAATATGTGCCGCACGAACTTCGCACGCCGATGGTCGCGCTGCTTGGTTACTCGGATCTTCTTTTGACAAACATAGAAGACTTCTCCCCTGTCGATATATCTTCAGCAGCCGAGAGAATAAACGTGTCTGCGCGCAGATTAAACCGCACTATCGGAAAATTTATTTTCCTCAGCGAATTGAATCTTATTTCTCAAACCGGGGGAGATCCTTCGTGCGGTGAAGTTAACCGGCATACCTCCGAAAGAATTAAAGATATTGCCGCCGAGACGGCCGGACGATTTTCCAGAAACGCGGACACGGTTTTCAATTTAACCGAAGGAAGCATAAGGATAACCGACTATCATCTGGAAGTTCTTATAAAGGAGCTTGCGGACAACGCCTTCAAATACTCTCCCCCGTCAACCGCGGTCTGCTTCAACACATATATAGAGGAACGGATATTTGTTATCGAAGTTATTAATTGCGCCGCGGGTATTTCTGAATCATATAAATCGGAAGTTCGATCCTCAATAAAACAGAAAGCCGTATCATACAATAATAATACCGGGATGGGATTATTTATAGCGGATAAAATATCGGAGTTGTACGGCGGCAATATGATAGTAGAATGCGGCAAGGATGAATTATTTAAGATGAAAATCCTCCTTCCGCTATATATCAAATCTAATGTTCATCAATCAAACTTATCGGAAACGGAGAAGCATTATGAGCAGCGTTAATCATGACTCATCTGACATAATTCAATTGGTCAGCTTTGTTATTGGGAACGAGGAATACGGAGTGGACATATTGCTCGTTCAGGAAATACACAGGATACTCCCGATAACTTCGGTACCCAACGCGCCGAATTATGTTGAAGGAGTAATAAATCTGCGCGGGCAGGTAATTCCCATAATCGACTTGAGAAAAAGAATGGGAATGGAGAACAAAGAGCGAGACAGAAATACAAGAATAATAGTAGTAGAAATTAACCATATAACAGCCGGGTTTATAGTGGACGCGGTTAAAGAAGTCATCAGGCTCCCCTCTGGAGTAACCGAGAAACCGCCGGAGATAACATCATCGGGAAATACAGAGTTCATCGAGGCGGTCGGTAAGCTGGAAGACAGGATGCTTCTTTTAGTAGACATCAGAAAAGTTCTTGCCGTTTCCGCAGGCAAGAGTTTTAACGAAGCTGCATAATTTTAAACTAAAGTCTTTATCAATGACGAATAAAAAAGGAGAAAATAATGAAGTGGTTCAATAATTTAAAAATAAAATCGAAGCTTTTGGGCGGTTTTCTTTTTGTCTCACTGCTCACGGCGGTAGTGGGATACCAGGGACTTTCCAATATGAGTACGATTAATGACATGCTGAATTCATTATATAATAATGAAACAATGGGCATAGCTTATATAAAGGAAGCCAATATCGATCTGATCTATTTCGGCCGCGCTCAGAACAATTTCCTCCTGTCATCAAGCGTGAGCGAGCGGGAGAAATACGCTGATATGATGAAAACTTACGAAGAACTGCTTCTTAAAAATATCAACAGCGCGAAACCTCTGGTCACAAGCGATAAGGGCAAAGAGTTAATAAGCTCTTTCTTGACGGAATGGAATAATTATAAAGTGATAGTCGATAAAATCTTAAGTATCGGGACAAGTGAGGATCTTGCCAAAGTGCGCCAGTCGGTAGAACTAGCCCGCACTTCGGGGAGACAGAAAGCGGATAAAATAGATACTCTCTTATCCCAGCTCAGCCGGCTTAAAGAAAGCGCGGGTAAACAGTTCTATACACAAAGCGATGATGTATACGCCCAGGCCAGAATGTACATGATAATATTAATTCTGGGAGCGATGGGCTTCGGTATCGTAATCGGTTATTACATATCAAGATTAATAAGCAAGCCTCTTATCAAAACCGTAAGCATGATACAAGAGCTTGGGAAAGGGCATCTCAGCGAGCGTCTCAACCTTAAAAATAGTGATGAGACAGGCGCAATGGCAAACGCTCTCGATCAATTCGCAGACGATCTTCAGCAATACGTGATAGGAAGTATGCAGAGAATCGCCGACGGAGATGTCGAATTTGAAGTTCCCGCAAAAGACAGCGGTGACGAGATTTCGCCTGCGCTGAATAAAACAACTTCATCATTAAGATCACTAAAGGACGAAATTTCGTCTCTCAGAAAAGCGGCGGAAGCGGGTGAGCTTGATAAAAAAGGAAACTCGGATAAATTCAAAGGAGCATATAAGGATATTATCAATGGATTCAATGACACAATTCAGGAAATTGTGGAACGCGTTAGGGAAACCGAATCGATAATGGAACAATTATCTTCAGGTGATCTTACCGCCAGAATGGTCGGAGATTACAAAGGCAATTATAAGAGGCTTCAAAGTTACACGAATAATTTAGGTGAGTCTCTGCACAGGATAATTCAGGAAGTGCGTGACGCCGTTTCGGCAACCGCGAGCGCTTCGAGCGAGATTTCTTCGAGCACAGAAGAAATGGCGGCCGGTTCAGAGGAACAAAGCCAGCAGACGAGCGAAGTAGCCGGAGCGATTGAGGAAATGACCAAGACTATTCTCGAGAATACTCAAAATGCTTCCCAAGCCAACGAGGCGTCGAAGAACGCCGGGAACATTGCAAAAGAAGGCGGCAAAATAGTAAGCGCTACGATTGACGGGATGACAAGGATTGCCGAGGTTGTGAAAAGATCAGCGCAAACGGTTCAGCAGTTGGGCAAAAGCAGCGAAGAAATAGGAAATATAATTCAGGTTATAGATGATATAGCCGACCAGACAAATCTTCTGGCTTTGAACGCGGCGATAGAGGCGGCCAGAGCCGGCGAGCAGGGCCGGGGATTCGCGGTTGTTGCAGACGAAGTAAGGAAACTGGCGGAAAGAACCACCAAGGCTACAAAAGAGATCGCTTCTATGATCAGGCAAATACAAAACGATACCCAGGGTGCCGTATCTTCGATGAAAGAAGGCACACAGGAAGTAGAAGCGGGTAAGAGCCTCGCGGATCAAGCTGGTGATTCACTCAGACAGATAATTGAAGGGGCCGATAACGTGGTTTCTATAATTACACAAGTTGCCGCCGCCAGCGAAGAGCAGTCGAGCGCCTCGGAGCAGATAAGTAAAAATATTGAGGCGATCAGCAGTGTGACCGAACAAAGTACTGCCGGCGTTCAGCAGATTGCCAAAGCCGCGGGTGATTTAAATAGATTAACGAATAACCTGGAAAACCTTGTCGGTAAATTCAAAATAAAAGACAACTCATTATCGGATAAAGGAAAAAACTTTAAATCCGACGGCGAATCGTACGTGAGAAGCAACGGTAAAATTGTTGAGTACGCATAGTCATAAAAAAAGAAGTACATCCGGATTTAACCGATAAAAAATAAACTCTCCTTCTAGAAACTCCCGGTAAGTAATTCCGGGAGTTTTTTTATTATCTATCCACCGATTACTACAGTCCACGGTCTTACATTCCATTCGGCTACCAGACCGTTCTTAACGTAAGGATCATTCTTAGCAAAATTCTCGGCAACTTCGGGTCCGTCGCCTTTGAAAACCAGAATTGCTCCGTCGGCCGGATCTGCGAGAGCTCCCGCCAGAACCATCTCTCCCCTTTTTCTGGATTCTTCAGCCAGACCTAGATGAATACTGCGGAATTCGCCGCGCTTTTCGAGATAATCGTCGACTAATTTGTAAAATAAGATGTAGTGCATGCTGTACCTTAAAAAAAGTTCATGATATATATTCCATTTGAAAATTACGGGAAGTCAAAGGATAAATCAAACATTAAGTATTACATATACTTTATGACAAAACAACCTTCCGTTCTGCTCTAAGTTATAATTTCTCCGCGAGTAAATATTGATACGAACAGCCGCCCACTGATTAATATTTTCTAATTTTAAATTCGGGGAATAATTAGTTTTAAAATAATTTTATTTTTTTTATTTATTATGCCTACATTTAGTATATACAGAAATGATAACTTGGCGGGATACTCTGTTGAAGTTATCACTAATTTATGTGATGAATAATTTTTTCGGTTCTTCTTTAATCTTTCCAAAATAACAGCTTTAAATTAATTATTGATACAGAATATTACTCTAACACCCGTTCATCCGAGGTCGTTTCAAGGTCCGAAGGGTTTAAATTTTCTTAAGCATCTTCCTTCTTTGGCTATTAATCCCCTCGGTAGTCTAACTAATATTTCGCGGCAATACGGAAGAATAATACCATTCGAGTTCGCAAAGGAAGAACTGTATCTGGTTAATGATCTAGGTCTAATACAGCACATTTTAAGGACAAATTACACGAACTATCCTCGCCGAAAATCCCTTATCGATCTTCTGCCGCTTCTCGGGAACGGACTGTTTGCCAGTGAACATGAGTACTGGGTTTCACAAAGAAGAACGATAAATTCCGCTTTTCATTCAAAGGTAATGGAAGATTTTATCCCTGCTATTCATTCGGAAACCGAAGCATTGATCAGCGAATGGGAAAAAAAGAGAAGGATAAATGAAGCAGTCGAGATTCAATTTGAAATGAAGAAGCTGATGTTAGGCATTTTTATAAACACAATGTTTTCAAAACAGATTGAGTTCGATCCGACATCAATTATTAGTTCTCTGGACATCGTACAAAAACACGCAAGCATAGTCAACCATACAGGCAGATTAGCTTACGAGAAATTGGCCGCACCGTTAAACCTTCCCAAACTTAAAAGCAAAGTATTCTGGGATAACATCAGGATGCTCGATGATTTTGTATACGGTATTATTAACGATTGCATAAAAGGTGAAATTGAGCCAAGCGGACTTCTTGCAATCTTATTAAATGAATACGAAGAAGGTAAAACATATAAAAAACAGATACGCGATGAGATGATGAATTTTTTATTCGCCGGTTTTGATACCGTCGCGCAGTCTCTTGTCTGGAACTGGTATCTTATTGCAAAACATCCCGACGTAGAGAAAAATCTGCACGATGAAATTGACACGGTGCTGGGCGGTAGAAACCCGGTTATGGCGGATATTCAGCAGATGTGTTTTACAAAGAATGTTTTTGACGAAACACTTCGACTTTATCCTGCCGCCTGGGCTTTTTTCAGAATAACCACGAATGATGATTATTTTAATGATATTTTGCTGCCGGCTAAAAGCTATCTGATGATCTGTCCTTTTGCGCTTCACCGCCGTCCCGATCTTTGGGATTCCCCCGAATTATTCAAACCTAGACGATTTGAAAATATCAGGAACTATGATCCTTCGATGACGGGCTACATTCCGTTCGGCGACGGGCCGCATATTTGTATAGGCAAGAAACTCGCGATCCTCGAAGCGCAGATTATAATCGGTATGATCGCACAGCGCTTCAGGCTTAACCTTTTATCGAAGAAAAAGATCAGGATAGATCCGGGGATTATAATGAAATCTAAGGATAAGATATATTTTTCTCTGGAGAAACGAAGTTAACCTTCGCCTGTATTCTGCCGGCGTTACATTTATAAATTAATTTAAGCGATAATTTAATCTTTCAAACCGTATCCCGCCGTCATAAGATCTCGCAATGTCTGAATAAACCTTAACTGAGGGGCGCCGTCAACAAGCTCGTGCCTTATCCCGATCGTCATGCATAAATATTCTCTCTCTACAACAACATCGTTCTCAAAAGCAGGCTTCTTTACGATCGAACCGATTAATATACTGACCGGGTGAATGCTTCTGGAGACTCCCCAGAAATTTCCCCAATTGACCGTAAGATTACTGACTGAGGATACTACAACCGTTCCGAGCGTCTTCTTAAAAAGGAAAGCATCTCTGTCGACTCTCCGCCAAAAATATAAATGCCTTAAAAATTTAGGCAGCCCGTTAAAAAGGATGTCTTCTTTAACAGAATTTTTAACGCCTAACCTTACCTGTCCGTTTATTATTTTTTCATCTTGCGCCGATCGCATTTCATTCTGCAGTTGTTCAATTGATTTTTCATTTGCTTTCCTGATTATGTACGGCATAGCAAGAGTTTCGCCCGGTATTGTGTCTTCAGGGCGTTTTCTCTCAATAACCACGGATATGTCGACATCATCAAAGGTTACAAGCTGCTTTTTTTTATGAGGAAGAGCGTGTATGCGTTTGTTTTCGGATGTCGCCCTCCCGATGCAGCTGATAAGCCAGGCATTAAAAGAGTATTTCCCGGGATTCGCTTTTTTTTGTTCTTTAAGCATTCTTCGAGCATTGGTTATATCAATCTCCAGAAAAGCCGGCGTATAATTCTTTGTTAGTCCGATATCGAGAATATCTACCAGGGTATTCCGGTACTTCGGGAATCTATAAATTTTGTACTTGGGATCGGGATTCAGCTTCTTCTCCGTTTAACTATTATTACTAAATTAAATTTATAACAAAGAAAAGCTTTATAAAAGCAGTAAGATTAAAATTCTGCATTAACTAGATTGAGTGCACATTTTTTTTGAGGATTCTGCAAAATATATATTGGTGAATTTGAAAAATCAAATTCATGCATGATTCCCCATCAAAACTTCTACATAGTTAACGCTTCCTTTACATTGCATCGGGACAATTCTATGTATATTATTACCGTTTAGGGATATCGATCTAACTCCTTTTTCAACTCCGTCCGGGTTCTTAACTTTTATATTGTATACTGCTCCCCGCCATTTGCGTGTAACTTCAAATTCTCTCCAGGTCGACGGAATACACGGGTCGATCTCAAGTCCTTTGTAAGTCGGACGTATACCGAGCATGTATTTCGTCACCGCTGTGTAAAACCACCCGGCAGTTCCGGTAAGCCACGGATGTCTCGCCCTTCCGTGAGCGGTATGATCTTTTCCCATTATGAACTGACAGTACGAATAAGGCTCGGCATGCCTAATTTCTATCAGATCATTCTGGTTGTAAGGAAGAATCGAATCATAATATTTCATTGCCCTGTTCGCCGTGTCCGAGCTTACATTCCGCTATTACTGCCCACGGATTGGGGTGACTGAATATCGCGGCGTTTTCCTTTATACCTTTATATACTCTTGTTATGTAACCGATATCGTCATCGGGTTTTGAATACGCGGGAAGAACCAGGTGAAGCCCGTATTTTGAATACAGCATTTCATCGACTGAGTTCATACACTTATTGGCACGTTCTTCCGACGCAGCGCCCGACATAACCGCCCAGCTCTGCGCATTAAGGAATATCTTTCCTTCTTCCGATTCATTCGTGCCGATCTTTATCCCCTTTTTTGTAAATCCTCTTATATACCAGTTGCCGTCCCATAAAATTTCCTCGCACGATCTTCTCACCTTCCCGGCCATCTTCGTATATTTTTCAACATCATCGTTATTGCCAAGCTCCTTTGCGGATTCGATGAAAATATTTATCGCCCAGTAATGAATAAATGAGACCATGGAACTTTGTCCGCCGCCGAGATTCAGACAATCATTCCAGTCGGCTCTAAGTCCCTGGCAAATACCGTTTTCGGCAACGTGTTCCGCTGAGAAGTCGAGTATTTTCTTAAGATGTTCGTAGACAGTTCCTTCTCCTCCGTCGGCGTAAGGAATGATCTCATTAAAGAAATCCAATTCGCCGTTTTCTACTACCCATTCGCATATCGAAGCGACCAGCCACAGCGCATCATCCGAACATACGTCTTCCATTCCGTGCACTATATCGGAAGGACTTGGAGCCGGAACAACTGTCGGCAATTTAACTCCCGGCAGCTTATTCTCTTCAGGTTCAAATACAGCCGGATCGAAAAGATGAAGTCCGTATCCTATACTTGTATGCCCCTTTAGGAGCTGAATAATTCTGTATTTCGTTTTATCCGGATTTGAGTGCACAACTCCCATTACGTCCTGAGAAGTATCGCGGTACCCGAGTCCCGTTCTTCCGCCGGTTTCAATAAATGAGCCGAAGCGCGACCAGACGACGCAGGTTTCGGCCTGGTAGAGTGTCCAGATATTTATCATGGAGTTTAATCCCGGGTGGGGAGTTCTGCATTGAAACACCGCGGTTTTTTCATCCCAGTATTTTTTTAACCCGGCAAAAGCCGAATCCACATTATTTAAATCGGTGTATTTTTGTTTTATCGGTTTACCGTTCTCTTACCCTGGAGCCCACACCCAGCATAAATATTAATCTTGCTTCCCCGCCTTCCTCTAAAGAGATTTTTTTATGGAGAGAGCCGCAGTGATTGCCTCCCAGCTCGGTGCTGTTAGAACATTTACCGTTCTCAACCGCAGCAGGATTAGATTCCGTTCTGTATTTGCCTATGAAGGAATCGCGCACGCAGTCGTAGCTGTCAGGCTTAAAATTAGAAGCGAAGAAATGAAACGTCCACGGCTCGTAGAAAAAATCATACTCGATTATATCATCGGAATAATTAGAGCCGCTCGCGTAAAGGCTCATCTGAAGATTCTGGTTGTCAATCTCAACGTGATGGAAAGAGAATTCGACATAAGAAAATATACTGAGCTTCCGCGGCCTTCCGCTTTTGTTCTTAATCTTTACATCCCACAGCTCCGCGTCGTCCTCAATTGGTATGAAGATTAACTGCTCAGCTTCAATTTCATTGTAGTCGCATTTAAATTTTGAATAAGAAAGTCCGTGCCTGCATTCGTATTTCGCTTTAGTAAAATCTTTACCTACGGGCTGCCATGAAATCGACCAGTACTCGCCGGTTTCATCATCACGGATGTAGACATAATGCCCCGGCCTGTCGAGCGGAATACCGTTCTGGCGAAATCTTGTCACCCTGTGATGCTCGGTTGATTTATAAAATGTGTACCCGCCGGCGTTGTGTGAAATAACGGTGCACAGATCTTTTACACCGAGATAGTTTGTCCAGGATACCGGGACATCCGGCCTGTCAATTACGTATTCTTTATTTTTATCGTCGAAATATCCGTAGCGCAAAATAACCTCCCGGTCAAGTAATTTTAAAATTTTATATTTATTTCGATCTTCATTGTGTAAACTAAAATTCGGGAAATGGAATAATGGAGTTATGGAGTGATGTATGAATATTTTTAATTGGATTTAGCTGAATAAAATAGATCATGTTGCCCGGCCTTTCATAACCCCAATACTCCATTATTCCAATATTCCATCATCTAATCTTCTACTATCCCACTCCGCCATTCCTTGCCGCCTCCGGTTCTTCCCCCGTTTCCCTGAACGGGACGAGCCATGTAATTAAGAAAGAAGGTATGGTCGCGATCATCACCCACATAAAAAAATGTTCGTATCCGAGGAAGTCGCTGATAAGACCGCTTATCATAGATGGAATCATAAAGCCGAGCTGCATTAAAGACGTGGCAAAAGCGTAGTGAGCCATCTTGTATTTTCCCGGAGCGATCTGCTGCATCATATATAACGTTAATCCGATAAACCCGAAGCCGTATCCGAAATACTCAAATACCACGGCAATACTTATGACAAAAAAGTTTGTCGGCTGTGTTATAGCCAGGTATGTATAAACCGCGAACGGTATATTGAAAAAAGCGCAGAGAGTGAGTAGCGATTTTTTTAATCCTCTTCCGGCGGTGTAATAACCGGCGAGAATGGAACCCAAGACGAATGCCAGCGGCGGGAAAATTCCATAGAGCACTCCGATATCCTCAGTCGATAACCCCAGTCCGCCGTGATCCCTGGCTGCGCGCATGAAAAGAGGTACTATCTTTACCGCCTGTCCCTCGGCAAATCTATATAGTATTAAAAACGCGATTCCCCAGAGTATGTATTTCTTCTCGAAAAAAGTTTTAACTACATCTATAAATTTTGAATAAGCTTCTTTAAAATCTTTTATGTTTTGGGCTTTACCTCCCGAGGGAAGAAACTTAAGATGATAAAAGCTCATAGCTATCAATATCGCACCGAAGGCTCCCATCACGATTGTCCACGCCGGCTTAACACCGATATCCTTCTCCAGGATTCCCGCTAGCAGAACGAAAGCGCCCTGCGATAATATTTTCCCGACATTATAGAACGCGCCCTGCCATCCAACGTATTTTGCCTGCTCAACGGAATTAAGTACAATGACGTAAACCCCGTCCGCGGCAGTATCGTGTACTGCAGAATTGAGAGCAATTATTCCGAAAAATATTATTGTCCATGTAAAATAAGAAGGAAGCTGCAGCGTAAGCACAAGAAGCCCGAAGCTGATTCCGCCGAGGAACTGAGTAGCGATGACAAAATCTTTCTTCGTTCTGAACATCTCGAGAATCGGGCCCCACAAAGGTTTTAACGCCCATGGTATTGTAACCAGCCCGGTGAAGAAAGCGATCTTCGCATCCGAAATGCCGAGACTTTTATACATAAGAACAGAGACAACGTTTACTACTACGAACGGCAGGCCTTCGGCGGTGTAAAGTGTAGGTACCCAAAACGCCGGACTTCTTTTTTCCGGCTTGGCTTTAACAGCAGCATCATTTTTAACAAGAGTTTCATCGCTGTTAAGTTCGGAGGCCGCATTTTTATCAATTTTTTCGCTCATATGTTAGTCCGTATTTTCCATTTTGAACGCAGCTATCGAGGAGGAGCCTCTTTTCATCAATAAAAAGACACCTTGGCTGTTTAACCGCTCGACAAAATGATTTTATATTAAACCGGTGGGGATTTATCGTCCGTAGACAACAATCCCCTTTCCGGTGAAGGAGGACATGAGGATTATTTCAATAGTATCATCTTCTTTGTTATCATGTTTGGTCCCTGCGTTAAAGTATAGAAATAAATTCCGCTCGAGAAATTATCCATTCTTACGCTTACGTTGTAGCTCCCGGCGCTCTTATAAGCGTTGTCGACAATCGTCTTCACCAATTCACCCATGATGTTGTAAACTTTCAGACTTACGTTTCCTTCTTTCGCTAGACTGAAATTAATAGTTGTCGAAGGGTTAAACGGGTTAGGATAATTATTGCTCAAGTCGAACTTCGACGGCAGCGAATTTGGCTGTGCCTGAACGCCTGTAATCTCGCCGGTAAACCAGTAAGGATCGCCGTACTTCTTTCCGTCGGTCGCCGTTAACGAAGCGGAATATTTCAAATCGCCGGAAGTATATTCAGGAAGCGGCCAGGTCGGAACCCAGTTGCCGCTTGAGAAATCCGGAACAGACTGATGATAGCTGTAATAAGTTCCCGCGGCTCCGGCATTCGTTCTGGCGGCGGTTAAATATGCTATCAAACCGACTCCGTCTTCCGAAGGCACGGTAACACCGGTTCCCCCCATCATATCGGTTATACCCTGTCCGTATCCCGGATCGGTACCGATCTGATTTCCTTCCGTACTTAAATTTGGATAGGAAGTTTTATCGTTAAACATAGCCTGGGTTTCATCGTTCATCCAGCCTGTAATATGGATGTATGAAGTAGTTGTGTCGGCGTAGTTTGCATTCCATGATGTATAAAAATCATCGAGAGCCTGTGGTCTGAAATAAATATTATCGTTGACATCGATTCTTCTCGCGGCTTCGGCTTTGGCAGACCAGTCCGCTTGAGTCGTATCGATTCCCATCATTACCGCACTTGCTTTAGTTACTTTATAGTAAGCGTCGATAACCGAGCTGAGTACGCTGCTTGCATTGTCCCATGCAGGAAATTCGCCGTTGGCCTGTCCTCCGCAGTAGGCGGCATAGAAAATATTATGGGCAATTACCATATTTTCCATCGACTCGCCGCGGATTACATTCTTCAGCATACCCACAACCGTGTTGTGAGAAAACTCCCCGTAGGCGAGGTAACCCGTAATCGGCGCACATAATGCGTATGCATTAACCGCAAGGAAAGTATTATATTTTACTATAATTGTATCGGCTAAGTTTGTGCCGAGATCATTTCTCATCCTGAATGCCTCGCCGGTATAAACAGAACCGCTGTTTACCATGTTTCTGAACTTGCAGTTTGTGATCCAGAAACTTCCGTCCTGTGATCCGTCGCTTATCGCGAACTGTCCCCACTGTTCGAAGATTACGTTGTTTATATAAACCTTCATATTCTTTCCCGTGAAGTGTGCCGCAACGCCGCTGCCTGTATTAACAGAGTTATCTATAGAAACTCCTTCGAGATAAAGGTTCTCAAGCTTTACTGTTCCTCCGTCTTTAGAAAAGGTGAAAGGCTGCGCGGCTACCGACCCGTCCTTCAATACGTCGGGCTGAATGCAAGGCGGCCGGCCGTCCAACGCCGAATACTCCCTGGATGGTAACGTCGTAATCGAAGACACTTGTTTTGTCGAAGATGTAGGTGGTATCCGTGCTGACTAATTGATATACGCTGTGAGGACTGCCGCTCTGCTGGTCCATGCTTATTACTGAATCAATAGCAAGAGGGGTAGCATATATTTTAAGCACATTGGACTGAGCTTCGGTGTTACTTGGCATAATAAAAACAATCATCAGCAGTAATGTCAAGCAGTAAAGAGATGCTTTCATTTTTTTCTCCTTATTTCTTGTTAATTTTGTTTTTAATCCGTTTCCAATACAATTTTATTTTGGAAACGCTCCATCCTCTGTCCTCTTTCTAAGCTCATCTTATAGACACCTCCTTCTTACGGAGCTTTTGTTAAATTATATTTATTTAGTTAATTAAAATTCCGGCGACTTGGACCCGACTAATTTCACTCCTTCTAAAAATTGCCTCTCAATCCCAGTTGTATCATGTAACTGTAGCTTTGCTGACGCGAAGGGGCACCGGTTGACGCGGAGATTGTACTTACGTCGTCCGCTCCCGTGATATTGTTGAGATTGCAGTAAACTTCTATTCCGTTCATTAAAGGCAGCTTTTGCTTCATAGAAATATCCCACCGGTTGTATGAGTCGGTATATGTCCTTAGCTGCGGCCAGATGAGCGGCTGCGTGAAAATCTTCGAAGAAAATATTGATGATACGCGGATCGAGAAATCTTTATAATCGTAGCCGAGAGTCAAGTTGATGATATTATCAGGCTGATAAAGCAGCGGAGCGAAGTACAAAGTGTCTATATGCGTAACGAATCTTCCGTTCTTCACCGTTACCTGATCAGGATATTCCGCCTTTGAAAAAATATGAGTATAGTTAACGCTGAGTACCAGTCCTGATAAAGCTTCCGGCAGGTACCAGAAGTGAGTCTGCCATTCGAGCTCCATCCCGTAATCGTTGGCCGTGTACGGATTGTTTACATATTTCGATACTTGAATTCCCGTCGGCGGATTCGGATTCTGTACCCAATCAGGGTAATATGAAATAAGATCCTTTTTTGTAGCAGGGAAAAACGCATATTGGTATATAACATTCTTAATCTTCTTAAGAAATCCGCCTATTGTAAACAATCCGATAGTGTTGTTGTGAAAAGAAAGAGACGCATCATAATTTGTTGACGTTACCGGCTTAAGCTCGAAGCCGTTATAAATAATCATTCCGTTAGCGACGTAAACGTTTATCAGCGGAGCTATCGCGCTGTAATCCGGGTATGAAATAGTATTTGTATAAGCAAGCCTTACTCCGAGCCAGTCTGCCGGTTTGTAATGAACGAGAAGATCGGGGAACCAGCGCGGATGATAGGAAGTGACAGTCTTCAATTTATAAGGATAATCGGAAAATGAAGTAGGACTTTGAATCCCCTGCGCCGCCGTATATACTGTCTTCAATTGCTGATATCTTGCGCCGGGTATAATCTGAAGAGAAGGTCCGACGTTTAGAACAGCCATCGCATAGAATGCAGCAACGTCTTCCGTACCGGTATAATCATTCCTTGTAGAAGCGCCCACGTTATAGTTATAAGTTGTATTGTTCGGAAGCATGTGCGAGTTCATAAAATCGACCATGCTGCCGAGTCGGGTTATATTAAGAGGATAACGCAGTGTATAATCGCCGTTAAGAAAAGTACCGTAATTAAAAGAAGGATCTAGGAAAGGAGCGACGGGGACGTCATTCGGCTGTCCCTGCCTGTGCCTGAACCACGGAAACTGATTCTGAAGCTGTTCTATAATCGCGGTTGAGCTTGCAAGCGTAAATACTTCTCCGCTGTACACGTTTTGATCGTAGGATCTGTTTGTATGCTGGTACTTTCCGCCGAACCTTATTACCGCCGTAACATCTTTAGAAATATTTAAAGGAGTATCGAAATCCAAAGCGGCGGATAAAACTCTTTCCCTCGTAAAGCTGTATGTTGTCTGAACCGATTGCAGTAGAGTGTTGGAAGCATCGTTGTTAGCCGCCGCGACTACGGTTTTAGGATCAAGGTTCGTTCTGCTTCCGTATGCCCCTATCCCGGCCGATGCGTTCTGGAAATTTACCTGCCAGTCGCCGGGGTCCTTAGTCTCGGAATAAGAGTGAGAGAGTGTTAATTTCATATTAAATATAGAAACAGGATCTTCGAACTTAAGCATGTTTGTAATCGTGTTAAGCTTTCCTTCGCTGTAAAGAAAGTTGAAGTTCTGTGTATTCGCACCGTTGATAACATTATAAAACTGCTGCCTGTCATTCGATTTTGTCGTGCTTGTGCTGAAAAGATTCGAAAACTGAAGCGTTCCTCCGTCGGGTAATATGTAGTCAAGAGACACAACGGCATTGCCTCTCTGCCTGTCTCTTAAAACATCGTCCAGCGTTATGCCGTTAGTTAAATACTGAGAAACGTCATTTCCGTAAGGACCGTAAGTTGCTCCCTGCTCGTTCGATGATAAATTTCTTCTTTCATAAGAACCCTGAACAAGTAATCCGAAGCTGTTATCGAAGTAACGATTTTCAAACGTACCGACTAGCTTGTAGTTTTTATATTTATCCAGAGCGTTTTCCAGACCGTTATAGCCGCTCTGTGCCGTAAAGCTGTATCGGGCCGTTCCCGAATTTTGCGCTTTAGCATCGCGGAGTTCGAAGTTTACTACTCCGCCTATAACATTTGCATCCATATCCGGCGTTACTGTTTTCGCGACTTGAATGCCTTCAAGCATGTCGGATGAAATCATACTGAGATCTGTACTTCTATTATTCGGGTCGGACGATGAAAGCTTAACCCCGTTAATAGTAATTTGATTGAACTTCGGTTCGAGTCCCCTTATAACCACCTGATCCCCCTCACCGCCGCTCCTTAGTACCGAAACGCCGGGTAGCCTTCCGACAGATTCCGCGGCATTAGCGTCGGGCAGTTCCTGAATTCTGGCCGCAGATACAACGTTTATTATCTTATCGGAATTGAGCTGTTGATTGATTGCCGCATTCTGTCCCGCAGCTTGACCGGTAACAACAACAGTCTGTCCTTCGAGGCTTGCGGGTTCCAGAGAAAAATTTTGTTCGAGATGCTGGCCGTCTTTTACTTCTATATCGGTTTTCTGTTCTTTATAACCGAGATAAGAAATGCGCATTATGTATTTTCCCGCCGGAACATTTTTAATTGTATACTGTCCGTTCATGTCGGTCGCTGCACCGAGCCCGGTGCCTATAAGAAGTATATTTGTGGAAGGCAGCGGATCCCCGGTATTGGCGTCCGTAATTGTTCCGCTGATAGTTGCGTTCCCGGCAGCATAATTCAAGGAACTCATCAGCAAAACCAGCATAAGGATTACAGAAGTTTTAAAAAGATTCATGAACATTATGCTCTCCTTCTTTTAATTCTTTGAAAGAATTTGTCCTCATTTGAATGTCCTGCAGAAAAAGAAAATAAAACAGTTTAGATAGAAAACATCTATGCAACTTGCTTCTTTGACTGCTCCTGCTTGATGAAGGCGCATGCCCCCAGAACCGCGGCCCTTCCGTTCTGGAGTCGCGACTTAAGCAATTTTATTTTTCCTTTATAAGCGTCAAGAAGATATTTTTCGAAATTATCACGAACAGGCTTCATCAAAAGCTCCCCTGCGTCTGCGAGTCCACCGAAGAGGATTATTGCCTCGGGATCGAAATAAGTAACCATGTTGGATAATGCTCTTCCGAGTATTTCGCCCGTATATTCCAATGCTTTAATTGCTATCGGATCGTTCTCCGCAGCAAATTCAACGACGGTCTTACTTGATAAAGATGCGTAATCTATCTTCCTTAATTCACTATCCTGTGTGAAATCACAAAGCATTGCAAAAACGGTTCTTTTTAATCCGGGCGCCGAGATATAAGTCTCGAGACAGCCGCGTTTACCGCACCCGCATTGCCTTCCGTTCACTTCAACAACCGAATGGCCGACTTCTCCCGCGAGTCCGCTCTGCCCGATAAGCAGGTTTCCGTTCACGATAATACCGCTTCCCAGGCCGGTACCGAGGGTCAGCACAATAAAATTCTTCATATCTTTTGCTATTCCGAAGTTAAGCTCGCCGAGCGCAGCGGCATTTGCGTCGTTCAGAAATACAATAGGTACATCGAAATATTTTTTTATTTTTTCGAGGAAACGCACCTTTCCCCAATTAAGATTGACCGCAGTCTCGATTATACCGGTATAATAATTCGCTCCCGGAGCCGCGAAACCGATTCCCTCAAGCACATATTTGTCCGACAGTTTTTTCAGATTTTCTTTTATCGCTTCGGTTAATCTTAATACAAAATAATCGGCGCCGGTTTCAGGCTGCGTTAAAAACGACCCTTCCTGAAGGTAATTGTTGTTTGCATCAACCATTCCCCAGACCGTATTAGTTCCGCCTATATCGACGCCGATATACAACATTTCTTTTTCCATGTCTTTTTCTGCAATTCGTAAAAGTTTAATTATTTGATAATCCGCGAGTTGTGGTATTATTAAGACTTAGTATAGCTACCTATGTGGTTTGTAAACATTTACGGATATCACCTTAATTAGTTTGTTTGAACAACAAATTAAATGCATATATTTTTATAAATAAAAGGTTCATATTATTTTTATCCCGTTATTTTATAACCGTCGAAGATTTCCTGAATTGCCAGAGTTGCAGCGCCGAGAAGACGCGGACGGATTTTTAATGATGTAGGTAAAATATTTATTTTATTTTTTCTTCCGAAGTATGCTCGCTGGTTAACAACCTTAATCAAATCGGGATAAATTATATCCCAGGCTTGAGTAATTCTTCCCCCTATTACAATCGCCATCGGGTCGATTGCCTTAACAATGTTCGCGATTCCGAGTCCGAGATAATAGCCTGTTTGTTTTAATATTTCAATTGAAAGTTCATCGCCTTTGAGAGCAAGATCGATGATATCCTGAACCATATAATCGACAGACTGCAATAGTTTTTTATGCTTCCTAATCGCATATCTCCTTACTATCGCCCTGTCGGAAGCATATGCTTCCCAGCAGCCGTTGTTCCCGCAGCTGCAGAGTTCTCCCCCTTCGTAAATTACCATATGCCCGAACTCTCCCGAACCGTGGAACTGTCCGTTCAGCAATTCATTATCTACAACAATACCGGAACCTATGCCGGGGCCTATAGAAAGGAATACGAAATTAGCTAAATCAATATCGTGCTTTCCGAACCATAACTCAGCTAAAGCAGATGACTTAGCGTCATTCCCGATAGTTATATTTTTAATTCCGGGAAGTTCTTTTTTAATGATATTCCCGATATTAAAATCTTCCCATCCAAGGTTCGGCGCGAAGTTTACTATTAAATTTTTATTATCTACAATTCCCGCGATACTTACTCCGACTCCCTCCAAGGATTTAATCTTGTGTTTTTCGCACAATGCCAATAATTCCTTAATACATTTCTGAACAAATTTCTCGGGATTCTCCGTCTCAGCATTCAGTGAGGACTGTCCGATTAAACTGCCGTCTATATCGGCTATCGCAAATCTCGTTGTTGAGTGATCTATATTTATTGCACCGACGTAATACTTACCGAGTTTTAGATATAGATCGAGCGGGTTCCTTCCGATATTCTGGTCCGGACTAACCTGCTCATATATAAGATCCTCTTTCAGAAGTTCCGATATAATACTTGAAACCGTGCTTTTATTAAGCCCGGTCAGCCTGGAAATATTGATCCTGGAAATTGGCTGCTTCTCCCTGATCATATTCAGTATCATACTTCTATTTATTCCTCGAAGTATTTTTGAGTTGCCGGTTATAATTTTAAGATTGTTCGAATTCATATTTGAAGTTTTAAGCTTTTGGAGCATCGATTTAGTTGTTCGCCCAAACTAACTGCCCCTATATAATATTTTTTGTTTCTTAAGTCAAGTAAAATTTTTATTGGATACGTAAGTTTATCTGAAAAAGTTGTTATACGGCTTATATATAAAACAAATATTAAAAAAAATAATTGCTTCCACATTATTGATTAAATTGGCAGGTGTAATTAAAACCGATTAAGTATCCTATTATTCCAACTAAATATTATATGTACGGAGTAATAAACAAAACTCGCCTAATTTTATACTTTCTCAATTTAAACTAAAAATGCCCGGTTTCTATTCAAAACCAGGCTTTTCTTGTAGACCCGGATGGACTTTCCCCAAGGGATCCCTCTGGGAGAACCACCGACCACTCCGATTATGAGTCATGAGGACTTCTGCGAAATTGGTTGATATACCCTCTTTTATGTACCGAAAATTATTTTAGGAACAATTCAGAGGAGGTTTAAACGATGTTCCTAACTAAAGATAAAAACTCGCCTTATTACCAGGTAGTTTATTTTGTTGAGGGGAAAGGACTAAAAAATCAACTAAAAAGACCACTAGACAGGAAGCGTTAGTATTCCTCTCTAATTTTCACCCGGAAGAAGGAAAAGAAAACAAACAAGAAAGTATTGTAATTTCTCGTTTCAAAGAAGAAGATATCGATTATTGTGAACAATCCAAGAGTAAAAGTTATGTAGATTGTTCTATTATTCCAGCTTTCAAAAAACTCGAAATATTTATAGGCAATATGAATCTTCAAAATATTAGCACCAGGATACTAGATCAATTCATTTCAAAAACCTCTTCTTATTCTATAAGTGCCGCAGTTCTATACTATCGGACTATTAAGGCAGCCTTCAATAAAGCAGTAGCCTGGAGATACATTTCGGAAAATCCATTTAAGAAAATTAATGCTCCCAAATTGGCTAAGAATTTACCAGTGTTTATTCCGTGAACTGAATTCCAATTGATACTGGGCAATACTGCAGAGCCTTTCCTTAAAGTTTTATTTCTTACTGCATTTTATACAGACATGCGTTTGGGCGAATTATTAAATATGAAATGGGAATGGGTAGACCTAAGCCAAAATATAATCACAATAAAAAATTCTAATAACTTCACTACCAAAAGTAAAAAGGAAAGGATTATTTCCATTTATTCGGCATAAAAAATTAATTTATCAAACCGCTTACCTAAAATATTATTTTTTTTCAAATGATGAGTTCGTATTTACACGTACTGTTGGTATTAAACTCAATGAAGATTATGTTTGCAAAAATATTAAGAAAGTAGGCCATTTATTGGGTTTATATCCTAATATCCATTTCCACACATTACGTCATTCTTTCGCCTCATTGCTTGTACAACGCGGTGTCTCTGTATTGGTTCAGCGGAAAATGGAATTTCAAGTTGTTTAAGTAAGGTGAAAAATCAGCTGACATGTTTCACCTCATAACGAGCTTTTTTGGCCAAGAGTAATTTAGTATTTCTCAGCTCAAGTTTCTCATTAATTCTGTTGTTCATAAAATCATCCGGAGTAAGATAAAATAAAGAACTATGCAGACGCTTGTTGTTATAGTAATCAATAAACTTTGCGATCTGCCCTCTGGCATCTTCAAGATTGATCATAGATTTAGAGGCAATGCACTCTTCGTGAATGGTTCTATGGTAACGTTCAATCTTACCGTTGCTCTGGGGATAAGTCCGCCGCGGCGGAAAGTTCGGATATGCTGGAGCCCGGCAAATTTGAGTCTTGCCAGCGGTGTTTACTTCTATAATCTCAATGCCGGCAGTTTTAACCGGACGAAGAAGATGGTGCTTCTGAAATAGTCATACAAAATTAAAAATCCCCGGGCTTTTTATGAGTCCGGGGATTTTATCTCTTTATGTTGATGCATTAAAAGCTGGTGGATATTTAACAGCCCAACGGTATTTTAAATACTAGGTATTTATACGCGGCTTCGTTGCCGGCGAGATAACTTATCTTAAAAGAGATTTCGCTTATTCCGACTAAAACGGGATACTCATAGATAGACTTTAAATTAGCGACTTTCCTATACCAATAGCTGCCGGCCGATTTTTTTACCGCGTCCTTAAAATCCTTCATATCAATGTCAGGAAATCTATTTAGATCTTCCGCCGAATATTCAATAGTTTGAAATGCATCCGGACTTAATCTTTCGATTTTTGTCCATTCAGATTCATAATGTTTCCAATCTAACAGATCCCAATGCGGTCCCTCATCCATCACCGATACACTTGTCTTGTATTTTTGATAGCAATACGTAACTGAAAAGTCGAAGTAGGTAGACATAA
>CAWBBX010000101.1:0-78277 GCA_963787005.1 uncultured Bacteroidota bacterium | reverse complement strand
GGTTCTACGGGTACAATGCACGATAATCCTAAAAACAATTCTATAGATAATAAAGAGTACGATCAATTTAGAGGTTATTATCTGCCCGCGGGACTAATTAAATTCGATGGAGATAACGTTATTGCAGTCAGGGTTTACGACGGATGGAGATACGGGGGAATTTACCGGGGGCCTATCGGACTAATATCCCAGGAAAAGTATATCAAGTTTTGGCGGCACCAGAAATCAAAAGGGAACATCTTAGATATTATTTTTGACTCGGATTAAAATTTCCAGCTTGTTTTGTACGTAATCTCACCTTAAAGTACGCCCCGGTTTTTGCCGGGGCGTACTTTTTTAATTTACTCAAGTTGACCACCTAAAAATTGAAACTGTTAAAACAGTTAAAAAATGAGTTTCTGTTTTCCATTAACACCGGGATCAATCCCGGTGTTAACCTTATAAACCCATCCCCACCCTTCCCTTGAAAATGGAAGAGCTTGTTAGAGGTAATTACTTAACATTGGCAATCTTATCGGTTCGATTCACAATGTGCGGATAAATTAGAAGACTTAAATACCGATAGAAATGATAGGATAAAAGATGTAAAGACATCTATGAAAACAAGTCTTTCCCTTCCCAAGGGAAAGATTAGATAGGATTTTTTAGAGTTGCCGCACTAATGAATACAAGTCAGAATGATATTAGTATCCTCTTTGCATTTTATAAGTCTTCATTATCAATCATTATTTACGGAGTTAATTAATGGTTCATTCGCAGAATTCAGTGACAAATTTTTACAAACGTTTACCTCTAAATGACACCCGTTACATTTGAATAATCTAATTTTGATTTGAGAATTAAACAGGTTCGGAACAAGAAAAAATAAGTGGAGGAACAAAAAATGAAAACGGGAAGAAATAACTTTGTAAAGCTGGCCGTAATAATCTTAACAACAGTATTATTATCGGGTCAAATATTTGCTTTTAATACTTTGGGCAACGATACTACAAAAACTCAGGGAAGGCGAAATACCGGAAGCAGCGATTAAAAGTTTAGCTATGGGAATAGAATCGGGTAATCTGGGAGTGAAAAAAAGCTGCATTTATCTGGCCGGCTTCTATGAAATCAAAGAGCTGGTAAAGCCCCTTACCGAGCAACTGGCTAAAGAAACAAATACCGGCACCAAGATTTTGATAGTGCTTGCTCTTTATAAGATCGGAGATCCGGTTGCACAGGACGCTATTCAGGAATTGGTAAATAACGATGTTGATTCGACCGTAAAGAATTTGGGCAAGGCAGTTATTAATAATTTCCAAAATACAATTCGTCCTTTACAAATAATTAAATAGGATTTACTTCAAGTTTCAAGATGACTAGATGAAAAACAATATCTTAGTACCTCCTAAGAAAAAACTGAGCCCCGGTTTTGTCCTGCCGGGGTTTGGTTTTAAACACCCTCTTAATAATCGATACTTCAATCCGACTCCGACTCCGCTTCCGCTTCGCCTGAGGAGAAAGGCGGGCAGGTTTTCCGCTGCCTGAAGCGGAATGACGTTCGGGGCTTCACCCTGGCTGGTAATATTCCGGCGTTCCGCCCGCGGCAGATTCATTTTATGGCTTGATCAAGATAAGGCTCGTTAAGGGGGCGGCGCTTTTTATTTGAATTAAACCTCCGAGGTTTAAGAAAACCTCGGAGGTTTTATCAATTTCGATTAGCTTTTCTTCAATTGATTTTTAGCTCCCTTAGCTTTACTTTTGCATAAGATTAATATGTATAATAACGGCGGACCATTTTGACTGTAAACTCGGCTATTACCGATATCGAACTTTTGCAGAGGGTTGCCTCAAACGACTCAAAAGCGCTCGAGGCTTTGTACAACCGCTATTCCGCGCTCCTTTATACGCTCATCAAAAAAATTGTTACCGAAGAAAAGCTTGCCGAAGATGTTTTAATAGACGTATTCGTTATAATCTGGCGCAAGGTAAATCTATTCGATTTCAAAACCAGCAACGTCTACACATGGCTCGTCACCCTTGCACGCAACAAGGCAGCCGACTCCGCAAGACGGAGCCGCGGCGTTGACGAGATTCCTGTGTATAACGACGATTACGAGAATAAATTTATAATACCGCGCCTCTCTCCGGTCATCGATCCGCTGGATATTAAAACGGCGCTCGGAATTAAAAGCAACATCGAAGGCGCTTTAAACAAGCTTACCGACGCACAGCAGTACGTAATCTACTTAGCCTATTACGAGGGATTAACGCAGAAGGAAATAGCCGGCAAGCTCAACATTCCCATTCCCACCGTCAAGTCGAAGATTAAGATCGCCTTAAACAATTTGAAAGACTATTTAATCAAGGGAGAAGCGTAATGTCAGTGCAGAACGAATATTACGATCTCCTTTTCGCGTACGCGCTCGGCTGTCTGGACGGCGAAGAGCACAAAAAGCTTCAGGAGTACTTCGACTCGGGCGAGGAATACAACTGGCAGGAGCTCGGAGAATTTCAAAACCTTACCGCGCTTCTTCCATCCATACTCGAAATTGAAATACCCGGTGTTGAACTCAAGGATAATGTAGCACGCAGGTTGTACCGCCTAAAGGGTGATCAGAAACCCAAAAGAACTACAGGGGGATCTGCCTTAGGCGGCTATAAGAGGCAGGAGCAGATAGAGCCCGAAGAGGAATTGGCCGAGATAAAAGGGAGCGCCGAAGAAGAAATTAAAGAACCGGAAATTGAGCAGGAAAGTACGCAGAAATCTTTCCGCTCGGCGATACGTCCTTCGCAGGCTACACAAATAAGAGAAAGAGGAATTAATCTTCCTCCAGATGAACCGGGGATAATAGAAGAAGAAATTACGCCGGAAGAAAAACCGCTTCCCAAAATCAAATCTCATGCTGAAAAGAAATCATATGAGCGTAAGAGAGATTCGTCGTTCGGAATTATTTTGGGTTTCGTTGTTGTGATTATTCTGATAGGCGCCGGCATCTACGCGTATATTAAAGTTGACGCGCGTTTAGAAGCGTATCAAGCGGAAGTCGATAACCTGAATCAAAAGATTATCGAACTTTCGGCGAAGAACAACAGCAGCAAGGATCTTCAGGATCTTATAATGTCTAAAGACGCAGGTATAGTCGATCTTATGCCGCCTAAATCGGGCGGAGCGGAGCAGGGGAAGATCATCTTCAGTACAGCCGGCGGCAAGGGACTCTTAAGGCTCTGGAACGTGCCCAGTCTCCCGGGCAAGGCATATCAATTGTGGGCAAACATTTCGGGCGAACTGAGCTCGATCAGCATTTTTAATCCCGCCGGATCAGCCGCGGATTATTGGATAAATCTCCCCGATATTTCGGGAAAAAAGAACGTTAAATTCTTTATTACCGAAGAGCCGGACGGCGGCTCAAAAAAACCGGGTAACGATCTTGTATTAATAGGCGGGCTTCAATAAGAAAATTTTTCTTCATGTTAATCTTCTTTTTTATCTCTATTAAGCAGCAACAGAACTAATAGCGAGAGAAGTATAACCTCCCAGTAATTTAAAATTATTTTTTCTATTGAGTCGATAAAAGATGCAATATCCGGCGAGCCCTGCGTAAACGTGAAGATCAAGCCGAGAATAAAAAAGATAACCGATATCAACAGGAAAATCTTGTCCTCGGTTTTGTCAATATACAGCATGAAGCTTCCTATGCCCAGTATAAAAAGAAACGACGGGAAATAAATAGTCGAAGGCTGAAGAATGTCGAACCCGGAAACAATCAGCATTACTATGCCGACGGAGAAGACCGCCGACCCGAGGAAGACGCTGATTCCCTTATTCTTCCCGAGAGACATATACACCGTACTTATTCCGTAAAAAAGAAAAGCGTAACCGAATACCTCCGTATTGTCGAAATCTATAATTCCGGTCAGTTTCAAAAACATTGAGAATGCCAGAAACGTAAGAATGTATATAATTATAGGGACTTGTTTCCGCACGTTATCCTTTAAAGAATGTTTAAGTGGAATTTAAGTTAACCCCGTTTATGAAAGTATGATATTGCTCAAGATTAATTGTATTGCTTAGTGACTTTGTAGCCGGTGATATTAATATTAAGGATACTGGCCGCCACTAATGCACGGAGGCTCTAAGTATAATTACTAATTATCCGTGTAATACTCAAACGGAGAGATTAAAAGGAATGTGACGCGGCGCTATTAAAGTATTCTTTTACCCATGCTGGATGCGATAAGATCGGATGCCAGTATTGCGCTCTTGTTCTTGCTGTCGAGTATGGGATTTACTTCCGTGATCTCGAGAGACGACATGCAGCCGCAGTCGGCTATTGACTCCATTATAAGATGAGCTTCCCTGTAGCTGAGTCCGCCCGGGACGGGAGTTCCTACGCCGGGAGCTACGGCGGGGTCCACGCTGTCGAGATCAAAGCTGACGTGTATGTGGTCAACTTTTTCCCTGAACTGTTTCAGCACTTTCGATATAATCCTGTGAATGCCCAGCTTGTCGATATCCGTCATCGTATAGACGGACATATTTAATTTTTTTATTGTTTCTCTTTCCTGCGGATCGATGCTTCTTATGCCGATTATCGCACAGTTTTCGGGCTTCAGCTTAGGTGCGAAATCGTAAAAGTTGACGAGTCTTTCGTTCCCCAATCCCAGCGCCGCCGCCAGGGGCATACCGTGGATGTTGCCGGAAGGGGTTGTATCGTCCGTGTTCATATCGGCGTGCGCGTCTATCCAGATAACGCCGAGTTTCAGTTTATTTCTTCTGCAGTAAGATGAGATGCCGGCTATGCTTCCGATGGCCATCGAGTGATCGCCGCCGACGCACAGAGGGAATTGACCTTTGTCGAGAACTTTTTCGACTTTGCCCGCTAGAGTCTTCGAGGTTTTAATAATCTCGTTTATATATTTCAGCTTGTGATTTGTAATTCTTTGTTTTTCTATTATTTGGATGAAGACGTCGCCGCTGTCCTCAACTTTGTAGCCGAGTCGTTCGAGCTTAGCCCTTAGCCCGGCTATTCTTACGGCTGAGGGACCCATATCTACGCCCCTTCTTCCTGCCCCCAGATCCATCGGAAAACCTATTATATTAACTGTTTTTGTCACTGATTTTTTCATAAAAAGAGATACTGTTTAATATTTATACAAGATTATTAACTAAAATTAAAAAGATTCCTGCAGAATTCCCAATTGCATCCGTCTAAGTAGCTTACAATTTGTGCGGTTTAATTCTTATATTTCAGTCCGAATTATTAACAAATTTGATTATTGAGGCATTTGCCTCACGCGGGAAATTAATGCTTACAATAAAAAAAGAACCCGATATCAGCGTAGGTATCTTTACCGAGAAGAAAATCGACTTCGAGCTGCACGGCGACTTTAAAAGCTTCGGAATGCACGGTACGTTCAGCGGTGTTTACAGCGCGGAGATTGCCGATGACCGGATAATCTGCCGCAAGGATACCGAGAAGATAGAGATATCGGACGAGATAACTTTCGAACCGCAGGACTTTGAAGCCGAGTCTTTCGTCCTTAGAGACGTAACCATCGGCGTAAAGTTTCACTGGGAAAGAAAAGAGAAAGAGCGTTTCAGGGGATCGCTTAAGCTGCTGAAAGACGGCGATAAGATAGTCGCGATAAATCTCATCCCGATCGAAAACTATCTAGTGAGCGTGATATCATCGGAGATGAGCGCCAAGTCTTCTCTTCAGCTTTTAAAGGCGCACTCCATAATTTCGCGCAGCTGGCTGCTCGCGCAGATCGAAAAATCAAAGACACTTAAGACTAAGAACCTCGGATACTCAACGATTCATGAATCCGGTGAAGAATATATTAAATGGTACGATCGAGAAGACCATAAACTGTTCGAAGTGTGCGCCGACGACCACTGCCAGCGCTACCAGGGTGTCACAAAAGTTTTTACCGACGTAGCCAGGCAGGCGGTTAAACAGACGGCCGGGGTAGTACTTACCAGCTCGGACATGATTTGCGACGCGCGCTACTCAAAATCGTGCGGCGGCATCTCCGAATCGTTCGAAAACGTATGGGAGCCCGTCGAATATCCTTACCTCACTTCTGTTGTCGATTATAAATTCGGAGCCGAATCTTTCAACACCGATTTTAAGATAGAGGCAAATGCGAGGAAATGGATAGCCGGAAATCCATCGTCATTCTGCAACACAAGTGATAAAAAGATACTCTCTCAGGTACTTCCGGACTTCGACCAGGAAACAACGGATTTCTTCAGGTGGACCGTTGAATATTCGCAGGCGCAGATAGCAGGCCTCATCAACGGAAAATCGGAATTCGATTTCGGCGACATCCTGGACCTCATCCCCGTACAAAGAGGAAACTCAGCCCGGCTAATTAAATTAAAGATAGTGGGATCGAAGAAAACATTAATCATCGGCAAGGAACTGGAGATAAGACGCATACTCTCGCAGAGCCATCTATACAGCTCGGCGTTTATGGTTGAGAAGTCGGATGAGATTAAAGGCGTGCCTCAAAAATTTATTCTGAGAGGCGCGGGCTGGGGACACGGCGTTGGACTCTGCCAGATAGGCGCCGCTGTCATGGCCGCGAGAGGCTACCAGTTCGACGAGATTCTGCTTCATTATTTTAAGAACGCGAAGCTGAAAAGAATATATTGAAGATACTTTATTCATGTCTATCGAAAAGCTGGGGCGGAATGGAGATGTATACTCTTACCGCAGTGAAGCAGCTTCTTCAAAAGAATATTTCGGTGGAGCTTCTCTGTGCCGCCGACTCGCGGATACACATTGAAGCCAACAACATCGGACTTATTATTCATCCTCTTAAAGCATCAGGCTACGTTCATCCTTTCGGAATATTAAAATTGTTTTCCATCTTAAGGCGCGGAAAATACGATCTTGTGCACACGCAGGCCTCCAAGGATCTTTGGATAATCGTACCCGCTTTAAAACTTCTTGGACGGGGCATTCCTTTGGTGATGACAAAGCAGGTCGGCTCTTTTATAGTTAAAAAGGATAAGCTGCACCGCTGGCTTTACAACAGGGTTACCGCGGCGCTGGCCATCAGCAGCGTTATAAAGAAGAACCTGCTCGATACTTGTCCGCTTACCGAGGATAAGATAAAGCTTCTTCACAACGGAATAGATACCGGAAAATTTAACCCGGAAATAGCCAAAGGTAATGAGGTAAGAGAAGAATTCGGTATCAAAAAAGAAGAATTACTTATAGGGATGGTGGCAAGATTTAGTCCCGGCAAGGGCCATGAAGAATTCCTTACCGCGGCTAAAATTTTAAATGAGGAATATCCCGGACTTAAATTTATTATTGTGGGTGAAGCGAGCAGGGGAGAAGATAATTACGCCGAATCGATAAAGAAGCTGGCGGAATCTTACCGGCTAGGAAACATTATCTTTGCGGGCTATCGGATCGATACTCCGAATGTACTGGCGGCGATAGATATTTTCGTATTCCCTTCGCACGCCGAGGCTTTCGGTATTGCATTGGCGGAAGCGTTGTCGATGGGCAGACCTTCCGTATGTTCCGATTCGGACGGAGTTCTGGATATAGCGGTTGACGGTGTGACATCATTATTATTTAAAAATAAGAACGCCGAAGATTTGGCGGCTAAGCTTGAAATACTGATCAACAATCTTTCCATGAGGGAAAAATTTTCAGCGGAGGCCAGAAAAAGAGCCGTGGAAATGTTTGATATTAAAATGCTAACCGACCGTGTGCTGGATTTTTACGGGGAGATTATAAAAAAATAAAGACGGCTCCCCATAAGAAAAACCGCCGATCTGTTGGTTAACACACATTTAAAAACCTCTTCCTATCATCAAAATACCGGTTTCTATTGCATTTTAGCTTTTTTGTATCTTCTTGCCAATATGGTTAAATTTTAAGTGCAAAATGTTAAACATCGGAGTAAAAATGAGTAAAAAAATTACTGCTTTTCTTCCTTTCGGCGGACACGGTTATACAGCACAAACGGTAAATCAGCTCGCGGAATCGAAGTTTGTTGGTAAAATATATCTGTTAACTCAGTCTGATGACGCGGCCAAAATAGAAAACGCAGAACTTTTGAAGACCGGATCCATCTTCGGCACCGAAACAATCAAATTAATTAATGAAAAGACTAATACCGATTATGCTTTATTCCTGACCGAGGATACGCTGGTGGAATTCGGGCAGTTCGCCCCGGAAAGACTTTCATACCTTGCGGATAACACTAATGCCGGAATAGTTTATTCCGATTATTACGAGATAAAGGGCGGCGTAAGAAGCAGCCACCCGGTTATTGATTACCAGGTTGGCAGCATACGCGATGATTTCGCCTTCGGTCCGGTCCTGTTCATCAAGAAGCATGCGCTCGCGGATTTCATCAAGGAAGGCAACAATAATTATAAGTACGCCGGACTTTATTCGATGAGGATGGGAATTTCCCGTACGCATAATTTGCTCAGGATACCGGAATATCTTTACACCATTGTTGAGACAGACGTTAGAAAATCAGGCGAAAAGCTTTTTGATTACGTAAATCCCAAGAACAGGGAAGTCCAAGTAGAAATGGAAAAAGCCGCGACCGAACATTTGAAGAAGATCGGCGCTTACCTTGAACCTAAGTTCAAAGAGATTTCCGATCCCGGCGGCGAATATAATTATGAAGCGACGGTTATTATTCCCGTTAAGAATAGGGTGAAGACCATCGCCGACGCAGTGAATTCGGTGCTTTCGCAGAAGACCGACTTTAAATTCAATCTTATAGTTGTCGATAATTATTCCGACGACGGCACGGCCGGCATTCTCAAGGAATTTGCGGCGAAGGATGACAGGGTTATCCACTTGATTCCCGAACGGAAAGACCTGGGAATAGGCGGATGCTGGAACGAAGCCGCTCATCACAAAAATTGCGGAAAATATTCCGTGCAGCTGGACAGCGACGACATATACATTGACGAAAATACACTTCAGAAAATCATCGATCTTTTCAGAAAAGAAAAATGCGCGATGGTTGTCGGCACGTACAAATTAACCGACTTCAAGCTCAACGAAATTCCTCCGGGAATTATCGACCACAAGGAATGGACGCCGGACAACGGCCGCAACAATGCCATAAGGATAAACGGGCTAGGCGCGCCCAGGGCTTTCTTTACGCCTCTTCTTAGAGATATAAAAATTCCCAATGTAAGCTACGGCGAAGATTATGCGCTCGGACTCGCTTTCTCGCGCGAATACCAGATAGGAAGAATTTACGAGCCGCTCTATGTCTGCAGAAGGTGGGAAGGAAACTCGGATGCTGCCCTGTCGGTTGAAAAGCAGAATACAAACAATCTTTACAAAGACCGCGTTAGAAGCATTGAGATACTCGCGAGACAGAAATTAAACAAAGAAAAAGTATAGTTGTTTGATTAAAATTCCGATATTAGCAGTAGAGTATTTTGCAGGGGCAACTAATTAGTTGTCCCTACCTCATTAATGCCGAAAGGACCAGAAAATTATTTCAGAATATTCCGGAAACTTTAAATTGATAGACGATATAATATTTACAAACTCCGCTGCCGAAGAATTTATTTCAAAGAATGACTTCGGAAGTGCGGCCAGAATTCTATTAGAAGAGCAGAAGAAAAACTGGACACAACTTCACGTAGGATACAAGTCTCTCGAGACGGTAAAAGCCCGCAGCTTCAAATTCGACGGGTTCGAGATAAAAGTGCAGTTTAATCCCGGCAGGATCAAATCGAGCGCGGCCAAGGTCGATCCCAAATCGATCGAGGAAAGAAAATGTTTCCTTTGCTATGAGAACCTGCCGCCGGATCAAAAAGGAATTCCCTACAAGACGGAGTATTTAATTCTCAGTAACCCTTTCCCGATCTTTCCCGAGCATTTTACTTTGCCGAACATAAATCATTTTCCGCAGAATATTAAAGAGAGCTTCGGGATAATTCTTTCATTCGCTAAAGACCTGGGCAAATACTATACTGTTTTTTATAACGGTCCCAAATGCGGCGCTTCGGCACCCGATCATCTTCATTTCCAGGCAGGGAACAAGAACTTCATGCCTTTCGAAAAGGAGTTTGAAGGACTGAAGAAAAAATATGGTGAGGAAATTTTTTCAAGCAGGACATTAAGCGTATGCGGCACCGACGACGGTTTGAGAAGATATATATCCATAGAAGGAACGGACTCCGACGAAATTGGTTCGGTCTTCGATGTTTTTTACGGCTTGTACGCTTCTCTTTTTTCCTCCGGCGAAGAGCCAATGATGAACATACTCTCTTTATACTACGATAGTTCAGGGTGGCGCGTTATAATCTTCTTAAGAGAAAAACACAGGCCTTCGCACTATTATGCCGAAGGCGATGACAGGATACTCCTCAGTCCGGCTTCCGTAGATATCGGCGGTGTCTGCATAACTCCGCTTGAGGAAGATTTTAATAAGATCACTTCTGATAAGATAGTTGAGATCTTTAAAGAAGTTGAAATAAGCAAGGAATATTTTGAATACATAAAAGCGAGTCTTAAGAAGGAATTAAACATGAGCTTTCGGACCGATTAATCCTTGCCCATCAACTCCGAAATGAATTTGAGGTTCTTAGAACTAGAATTCGAAATAACTATTTTTATGATAGCGGTAAGCGGAACAGAAAGCAGCATACCGACAACTCCCCAGATGTAGCCCCAGACCAAAACCGACAAAAGTATTAAAAGCGGATTCAGGTTAAGTCGTTTTCCGATCAGACTCGTCTCTATGAGGCTGAAGAAAACGGTTTGAATGCCGCCGAGGATCGCGGCGATCAATACTGCGTAGCCGATCGATTCGTATTGCACCAAGGCCATTAGCGTCGGCAGTATCAGTGCGATAGCCGAGCCGATAGTGGGGATAAAGTTGAATAGGAATGCGAAGAGTCCCCAGATGATAGGGAAATCGATACCGAACAAAGCGAGCACTACCGTTATAATAATCGCGGCGGAAAGATTGACGGCGATCTTCATTATAATATATCTTTGAATTTGTCCTGTAATTGCCCTGAACGTTTTCTCCAGCTTCTCTTCTTTGCTCTGTCTTTCTATGTTCACCTTATCGTTTATCCATTGATCGAGATCGGTATCGACCGCGGTTTCTGTACTTTGGTATTTCTTTTTGATCTTCTTCAGCTCCGGCTTCACCTTTTTAATTACGTAGCGATTTTTTATGGCTTCGTATATTGTATTATGTCCGGAAGCCACGAAAATAAAGAAAAACAGTATGAAGAGGATGTTCCCGAGTATGGAAAATGTGGAGGAAAAGATTCCGCCGGCGAGCAGCTGGTAATCTATTCCGGCGATGAGTTTCTGTATCGAGAAATTTCTGAAGAAGGGATCGTTAATGCCGAGAGAAACGGAAGCCGCTGAGATTATAGTGTTCAGCTTATCGGCGTACAAGGGAACCTGTTCGCCGAACCTTAAGAATGAACCAATTATAAAAGATGAAATTCCCCAGGTTATTAGTGCGATGATCAGGATATCCGCAAGCACTATAAGTCCCATCGGGAATTTTTCCTTCTCGAGGAAGGAATTCATAGGCGAAAAAAGAAAATACAGCAGGTAGGCTATAACGAACGGAATAAAGATATGAGCAAGCTCGCGGAGTATAAGGGCTATGACGGCTATACCGATTACCGTAACAAAAAATTTTATCGTCGAGTCGGTCGTTATATTTTTTGCCATAAAAAAGTTTTTTAATTATACGGCAATTACGTAATTAATATCAAGACGCTCTTTACATAAGTCCCGACGGCGTTTGCGGAGTTGAAATAATATATCTAAACTTTTTCCACTTTTCGGCCGAACTGTTTTTTTCGGGAAGAGCTTTTTCAATATAAGATTTTATTATATCCTGTCCGAGGTTATAATTTATAACGTAGCTTCGGTATTTTTCTATAAACTTCAAACGTTGAGCAGCTCTTTCGGGCGACATAAGGCCGTACTCGATAAGCCAATCGGCAGTTTTTCTGCCGCTCCATTTTCCGTCGAGATAATTTCTCGCGGCCTCGTTACCGGCATAGCTTATTTTTTCGGTCAATTCAAGAATCTCATAATATCTTCCGGCTTCGGCAGGATCGAGGCCTGCAATAGGGAACAGTACTTCTTTTTCGAAATCAATCCTCGACTCTCCGGGCATTGACATCTTTACGCCGTAGTTGGCGGTTCCTTCCGCGATGAGCGACTGCGGACTGAATAACGGGTACACTGTAAACTCGAGCCACTCTTTTTTATTTACCATTTCTTTTTCGAGAAGAGAATTATAAACATGATGACCCGGATATCCTTCGTGCGCGGCAAGCTCCACCGCTCGTTCTATAAAGATCGGCAGATCTAAATTTACTTGTATTAAGCTGAATGAATTTCCTTTGTACCAGTTGTACCCGCTCCACGGCTTATCCGTTACGTACTCTAGGCGAAAACTTTCGTTCGCGGGCAGCGGAATGTACTTCTGCGTAATTCTTCTGCACTCGTCTATTGCCGCGTTGAATACATCGGAAACTTTATCTTTCGGGATGGTAAACGATTTTCTGAAATCCTCAAGCTTGTCGATGAGATTGCCGCCGCCGGACAGCAGCAGATCCATTTTGTTAAGAACGGATTTGAAATATTCCTCGGGATATGTCGGGGCTGTTGCGTCGTATAGCATCCTGCTTTCTTCGTCGAACGAATACGAACTTCCGCCGAGCATAAAAAGTCTTCCCTTAACGGCGGTCATTTGTTTCTTAAAAAACTTTAAGCGGAGCGCTTCTAAACTGCGTTCTTTTCCGTATTTAATATTGTCCAGGCTATCAATAATATCATTCGCTTCATCGATAAGTTTTTTAATTGAAAACTCTTTGTCGTTTGAACGCTGAGATGTTTCGGCGCTCCATTTAGCAGGTCCATAATACGCGTCGACGTAATCGGGATCGATCTGCCCGATCGAAAGAACAAGCTTTACGTATTTTTCTATTAATTCATTCATAACGGCCGGGAAATAAATCAGTGAGATTTTTCTCTTCCCTGTTTCCTTTTAATTCCCCTGTATTCAAATAAATATTTAACTGACAAGCCGACATAGGCCGCGCATATTAATGTCATCGCGATTTCCAAAGTCAGGTTCGAGTTATTAATCGTTCGAGCATTTCCCAGCAACACGGACAGCACTCTAAGACCTGCACCGAAGAATCCCAGCGCGGTAAGCACGGCGGCAATATAAATAGATCGTCTTGCATACTGCTGATGCCTGACCGTCCATCCGAGTAATACGAGTGCGGCGCCCAGGGCTGCAGGTGTTAAAGCCGTAGAGTCAGAGACTCTCGATCCCAGGAAATTTCCTAAGCCGATAATTATAAGGGCTGCACCTAGGATTATAGATATCCTGCTCATCGGGCTTTACCTCCAGTAAAATAAAAAGGATTAAATATTACTATCAAATTATAACGGTCGATTATTAATTGCGAGAAATTTTATCTTAATTTTAAGATACGGAAACCAGTTCCCGGTACCGTAAATTTAATCATATTTTCTTTAAGCTCCATCCTTTTTCCGCTTACTGCGTCCTCGGCTAATTTTATATTATAATAATGGGGGAGACTTATATTAAAATTTCCGGGTGAATCAGATTTATTCAGGCATACTAAAACTCTCTCGTTCATATCGGACCTGAGATAAACGAAAGTATCTTTGCTGTCCTGTATCGTTTGAAAGTCGCCGTATCTCAAAGCGGAATTACGGTTCCTTGTTTTTAGGATCTCTCTTACTATTTGCAAGGTTTCGCGCTCCCATTTATCCAGATCATTTCCGAAGCGCATCATTCTCCTGTTGTCCGGGTCGGCGGCGCCTGTCATCCCGATCTCATCGCCGTAATCGATAACCGGTACACCCGGTATAGTAAGCATATACGCCATGTACAGCTCTAGTTTCTTATAGCTTGATCTGTGATCGACGTGAGGCGGATTATCCCAGCCTATCTCGGCCGCGTTTCCGCCGTTCAGCGGTACGTCGCCGTCGGCGTAAGCCATAAACCTAACCTTATCGTGACTGTCCATTATGTTGCCCATCAAATTATTTACACCGTACACTGCGAAGGATTTATGAAGAGCGGCGGCAAGATTTACGAACGATCCGTTTTTATCGATGAAGGTGGGGATTGCCGTATCGTATAGATTAAAGTCGAACTGCGCGTTGAGCTGGCCGTTATTAACATATGAATCGACGAGATTGTAGCTTCCGAAAGTTTCACCTATCTGGTAAATGTTTCGTTTGTTGGGAATCTCTATATTGCGTTTTAATTTTTTAGTAAGTGTTCTCCAGAAGACGTTGGGCACGTGCTTAACAGCGTCGTGCCTGAAGCCGTCGGCGCCTGTTTCCTTTAAAAGCCAGACGGCGTTGTCCGTCATGAACTCCCTGGCTTTTTCGGAGTGAATGTAGTCGAATGTAGGAAGGTACGGCTCGAACCATGTAGTAAGTCTGTGATCGTCCCACATTCTCAGGTTCATGCTTCCGTCGGGAAGATAAAGGTTGCCGAACCAATCACGATGATTTTTATAAATAGGGTTTTCTTTAAATACGTGATGAGAAACGTAATCCAGCAGAATTTTAATGTCGTGCTTGTGGGCATCGGCCACAAGTTTTTTTAGAAGAGCCATCGTGCCGAAATGTTCCTCAATGCTGTCAACGTGGAGAGGCCAATAGCCGTGGTATCCGGTGTAGTATCTATGCGGCGGAGGCGATTCACGGTAAGCGCTGTCGGGATTGTCCACCACCGGCGATATCCACAAGGTATTAACCCCGAGGGAATCGAAATACCCGGAATTAATCTTATCGATTATCCCCTGGAAGTCTCCGCCCTGGTAATTCGCTTTTTTAGAAAGGCCGGGCATAACGACCGGCTTATCGTTGCTTTTGTCTCCGTCGTAAAAACGGTCTGTCATTATTGAATAAATGATCTGATCGTGAAGCCTGATATTCTTTTCACCGCCGGCCGGAACGCAGTTATTAAGAAACACAGTTTGAATGTTGGAATGTTCGTCTCCGGAATTAACGGCGAGCCTTATTACCGCGTCGGGATTTATTGAATCTTGTTTGAAGACAAGATCTATTTTGTTTCCTATTATTTTAATTTGAGCCGGCGGAATACGGTTATTGTCAATAAGAGCAATTATGTTATCGTAGTTAAGACGCGAGTTAAAATTTTCTTTTTCAAAATAATAGCCGAGCGTGAGGGTACCGGCCGATATCTTCTTGCCGAATATGTGAAGATAGATGTAATCGGAATGCCTGGGCTTTACGGTGATCACGGAGTTTATTCCTCCCAGGCCGTTGGGAACCGTATCGGGATTAGCGGGATCGATCAGCTCTTTGCCGTCGACGTAAAACTTGTACTCGTACCTGCCGGGATCGAGAGGCACCTTTATATCGTAATTTCCGCCGCCTTTATTTGTCATAGGAAGATTGTCCCTGTTCCATCCGTTGAAGCTGCCGAACAAATTTACCTTCTTGGGATTTCTGTCAGTACGGTACTTGAATTCGTATACGGTTTTGATGCCGGAAATAAAAGGAATCGAATAATCATTACCGTCTAATGAGAATTTAATTAATCCGATGCCTTCAAAGTTTGAATCGGGTTTAAGGTATAGGACATTACTTTTTTTATTGTAGTCAGTTTGAACATCATGCGATTTATAAAATTTAACGTTGTAATTATCCGCATAAAAAAGATCGCTTACGAGAACCGAATCACCAACGCCGGCTGTCAGACGAATCGGACGGATAATATCAGCTATTTTCCGATTTTGCGCCGATACGGTTGTAGAAAAAATAATAACAAAATATAAAATTATTAGAGCCGGGCGGAAGTGCTTTTTCATATATTAAGTCCGTAAATGTTTTTCCCGTAACGCAGACCACCGGTCCGCGTATGTATAAAGGTTAAAAAATTTCAAATGCGCAGACCGGTGGTCCGCGCTACGGGTACTAAGCGGTATAAGTCTCTCTTTCACGCTCGCCGATCTGCTGACGCCACATAGCGTAATAAAGTCCTTTAAGCTCGAGCAGCTTTTCGTGCGTACCCGACTCGATCATCCTTCCCTTCTCGAGCACGAATATCTTATCCGCGTGAAGAACCGTCGAAAGCCTGTGTGCGATGAGAATGGTAATAAGATCTTTTTTACCGGAGACATCTCTTATCGTCTTGCTTATCTCTTCCTCGGTGAGGGAATCGAGTGCGGATGTAGCTTCGTCGAATACTAGAATATTCGGCCTTCTCAGCAGTGCCCTCGCGATGGAGAGTCGCTGTTTCTCACCTCCCGAAACTTTTACACCGCCTTCTCCAATCATTGAGTCAAGTCCGTTGTCGGCCCTGGCCAGAAGGTTCCCGCACGCGGCTTTGTTCAAAACATCGAGGCATTCCTCATCGCTAGCACCCGGATTAACGAATAAAAGATTCTCTTTAATTGTTCCGGCGAAGAGCTGCGTATCCTGAGTAACGAATCCTATCTTTTCCCTCAGCTCGTCGAAATCTATAGTCTGTCCCTGATAACCGTTGTAACGTATCTCGCCGTCTTTTGGAAGGTAAAGTCCGACGAGAAGCTTTACCAGGGTAGTTTTGCCCGATCCGGACGGCCCAACGAATGCTATCGTCTCCCCGCGGTTTACTTTAAAGCTGATCCCGTTCAAAGCATTGTTTGTCGCCGAAAGGTGTTTGAACGCCACGTCTGAAAATTCTAGCGATTCAAGGGTGCCGAGAGCTACCGGCTTGTCCGGCTTAGATTCCACGGGAAGACTTAGTATCTCTTCAAAATTATTCAGCGAAACCTCGGCCTCGCGGTATGTATTTATTATGTCGCCCAAACTCTGCAGCGGACCAAAGATGAAGAACGAATAGAGAAACAAAGAGAAAAACTCTCCGACGGTTATGGCCTGGATGAATATCAGGTAAAGCATGAGGAAAATAATTGATGTGCGTAAGAAGTTTACGCACGTACCCTGTATGAAGCTGAGGCTCCGGATGTATTTTACTTTTTTCAGCTCAAGTATTAATATCTTATCCGTCGTTGAGTTCAGCCTCTCGATCTCCTGCTGGCCTAGCCCAAGACTTTTAACTAGTTCGATATTCCTAAGCGACTCCGTCGTAGTGCCGGCAAGCGCAGTCGTTTCTGCTACAATTACCTTCTGTATCTTTTTAATCTTTCTGCTTAGTACCGAGCTGATAATACCTAAAAGGGGAATGGCCGAAAAGAATACCGGCGCTATAAGCCAGTAGACGTTAATTGCGTAAATGGTAACGAAAATAATTCCGACAAGCGAAGTGAAGAGTGTGTTAATAACCGCTGTTATAAGTTTTTCAACGTCCGTTCTTACTTTCTGAAGAACTCCCAGGGTTTGTCCGCTCTGCTGATCTTCAAATAAGGAATAGGGAAGTTCAAGAGAATGCTTGATACCGTCGTTATATATCTTCGCACCCAGCCGCTGGGTAATTACGTTCACGTAATAGTCCTGGAAGTTCTTTGCCAGCCTTGAAACAAACGCCACGCCTACCGCGGCACCCAGCAGAAGCAGCACGCCTTTAAAAAATTGTTCGGTCGTGTATTGGCTGAACTTTGTAGCGTACTTATCTATTACTATACGGTAGATATAGGGATCTAACAGCGAAAACACCTGGTTGACCGCCGCGAGCACCAAGGCAAGCAGTACGAGCTTCCAGTATCGCTTGAGGTATAAATAAAGAAGTCTCATTTGATCGGGTAAAGATAAGTAATAGAAGATTAATAAAAAAAGGCAAGATATTAATACGCTTTAAACGTCCGGGGACGAGACAGTGGAAATAAAAAACCCCCTAAAAAGGGGGCTCTAATCAAAAGTAAAGCTTTTATTTTTTGGGGGGCATTACGGCGTCTTTAGCCGCTTTTGCTATTCTAAATTTCAAGACTTTTTTAGCAGGAATAACCATGGTCTCACCTGTAGCAGGATTTCTGCCCATTCTTTTTTTCCGGTTAACTACCACTAATTTACCTAAACCAGGAAGTACGAAGGATTTTTTTGCTTCCTTGTGAGCAAGTGTTACAAGTTCTTCAAGAAATTGACCGGAAAGCTTTTTAGTGGTACCGGTTTTCTTTGAAAGGTGATCAATGATTTGAGATTTGGTCATTGGTTTAGCGTTTGCCATAGTTGAACCTCTCTTTATTGAATGATTGTTATTTCGTAGGTGAAATTAAAGATATTTTATCATAAAAGAAAATATTATTTGGCATTATTTAATTTATTTCTTAAGCGGAAGCCCCTAACAGACGGCCTCATCCCCCGATAGGGTCTCCCAGTCCTTAATCCGGTAAACCGATCCGCCCTAACTTATAACTATCCCGTAGACGTCAATCTGCTTTGTAGCTTATAGTAATATTATTTATTTTCAAGAAGGTTATTTCAATTTGCATAATTAACTAAATATAAATGAAGCTTCTGCCGATATTTTTTCTGCTGATGCCTCTGCTTTACGCAAACCCGCAGCAGGCCGATTCACTCCGCCGTGCCGGTTCTATTTTACATTCCGATTCTTTAAAAATTGATACGACGAAATCTTCCGCAAGCGATTCCCTTCTTTCTAAAAATAAAATAAAGATAGATACGCTGGTCCCTATTTATCAACGGCCGGCTTTTGAAGGAAGTGATTTTATCGACCATAAAACATTCGACAGAGAAGCATACAGATATACCGGCGGACTTCTTAACCACTTCAGCTTAAATTTTATCAGAGATTACGGCTTCATCGGGTACCCGAATGAAACGATGATCTACGGCTCAGGCAATAACGGTATAAGCTACTTGGAAGACGGCGTTCTGCACAACAACCGTATTACCAACTCACTCGACCTCAACAATATTCAATCGGAATCTATAGATTCCATAGAAATCATACCTCTGCCGCGGGGATTTCTGTATTCTCCTTACGATAATAACGTCTCGGTTAATTTTATAAGGAAGGATTTTCTTTCCAAGAAACCGTATTCGAGAATTAAATATTATCAAGGACCTTCCGGCGAAGGCTCACTGGACATTCTTTTTAACAGCAGGTTTTACAAAAAGCTCAATGTTTATTTCGATGTATCCAACCGGAAAGTAGATTTTAACTACAGTAACACCGCCTTCAGCAATTGGCAGGCTTCGGTAAAGCTTAAGTACTTCCTCTCCGACAAAACGGATATATATGCCGAGTACGGCTTCCTTCATTCGGAGCTGGGACTCAACGGCGGCGTGAACGTTGACAGCATCAAGCAGATCACTTCGGACATTAACTACTATTTATATAGTCCCAGCCTGGCTCCGGTATATTCTTCTACCCGGCTCCAAAAAGTTAAGGGACACTTCTTCGCCGTAAGGATGTTGTCGCACCCGGTTGAACACGCGCTTACGGATCTGAACGTTTATTATAAATATGATCTCGATGAAGTTACGCAGAGCCAGGAAAACAGCGGCGCCGCATTTAAAGTAGGGAACAACGGAAAGACGATCGGCGCATCGCTTAAGCAGAAATTCGATTATCAATTCATTGAGGCGCAGGTAAATGCAAATTACGAATCGTCGTACATGAACTTCGACTCATATTCCGCCGGCGAATACAAGTACGAAACTTTTAATCTGAATACTTTTTCGTTTGCCCCGATTCTTTCTTTAAATCTTTTGGACAGTTCCTTGGTTCCTTCCGTGTATTTTAAGTTCTCAAATCGGTCGATCAAAAGAGGAGAGTATAATCTTAATGATAATCTCAGCGGCGCCGGCGCCGATGTTACGTTTAAGCTGTCTGGATTAACTTCCCTGTACGCCGGATATTCAACCTACTCCTCTTCTCCTTCGCTGTCAAACACGAAGAACTTCGAAGCGGGATTTAAATTCAATACTTATCCGGTTAAGCTGGACGTGCGGTATTTCAACAGAAGAAATCTCACGTACTTCAATGTTTACCTTACGCCCGATCCGGTTAGATACTATCAGCCGGTCGATCTCTCAGGCATCGGCGCGGGCCTCGATCTTCATTTGTGGAATATAAAACTGGAAACACGTTCCGCATATTATACTTCCGCAAACTCGGGAGAGTATTTTTATTCTTTCCCAAAAATTAATTTAAATGCAGGGCTTTATTTCGAAGGATATTTATTTAACGACAACTTAAATCTTAAATCGGGGTTTGTTGTTAAATACACGGGCAAGCGGATCGCGGGTCTTGGTACGGCATCAGGCAGCAATATTATAGAATATATCGATCCGTCGTCTTCGGTGGATTTTACATTGTCGGGGATTATTCAGAAAGTAGCGACCGTCTACTTTACCTTTGAAAATATTTTAAACACACAGTACTATATCATGTCGTATTACCCGATGCCGTCGAGAGGGTTAAGATTCGGACTCGCGTGGGAACTTTCTGATTAATCATCTAATTAAAGACGGTAACCTTCAAGGTCACAAAAATAAAGTTAGAAGTTTAAATAATCGAAAAGCCCGAGTGTCGACCTTGAAGGTTGCTTCGTTTTGATAATTAAAGACTCAGCATATCTTTAAACTTAATCGCCTGCCTTCTTGAAACTTCAATCTTATTTCCGCCTTTAAGCTTTACGAGAAGTCCGCCGTTCAGCCAGGGCTCTATGCTGTCGATCCACTTTAAATTTACAATATGCTTGCGGTTGGCGCGGAAGAAAATTTTGTTGTCCAGCCTCTCATCAAGATAATTTAAAGTGCGCAGTATTAGCGGCTTGTTTTCCTCGAAGTAAAGACGCACGTAGTTTCCTTCCGATTCAAAAAGCCGCACCGTGGAAAGCTTAACGAACCAGCACTTGTCGCCGTCCTTCACGAAGACCTGGTCTTCCTCCGAAAGTACAGGCGTATCGGAAGCCTGTGCGGTAGCCTTTATGTTTTTCTCAATGACCTTCTTTACGGTCTCTTCCAGCCGCTTTGGCTCTATCGGCTTCAGCAGGTAATCCATCGCGTTGTACTCGAACGCCTTAAGCGCGTATTCGTCGTACGCGGTTGTGAAGACGACGGTCGGAACGCTGTCGAGTTCTTCCAGCATTTCAAACCCGTTCTTGCCCGGCATTTGTATATCGAGGAATATCAGGTCCGGGTTATGTTCGGTTATTTTATTGAGAGCATCTTCGGCGTTAACCGCCTCGTCGACGATGTTAATTTCCTTGAAAGGCGCGAGCAGTCTGCGCAGCTCTACCCTTGCTAATCTTTCATCATCTATTATTAAAGCTTTCATATCTGATACCTCCGGTTGGAATTACTATTTTTGCGAGTACTTCGTTATCGGAACAATTCTGGATTGTGAAGTTGGCCGCTTCTCCGTATAGAAGGCTGAGACGGTGCTTGGTGTTGCTTACACCGAAGCCGCCGGAATTGAGCATTTCCTTCTCGTCGATGCGGCCGGTATTTTTAATAAAAATTTGAAGCGTCGAATCTTCAACGCTGGTGTTAATGGATACGGAGCCGCCCTCAGTTCTCTTCGATACACCGTGCTTAATGGCGTTCTCAACCAGGGTCTGCACCATCATCGGCGGTATCTCCACCCGCGCCGAGCCGGGGGAAATATTTATATCGAACTTCAGCCGCTCTTCGAAACGTATCGATTCGAGCGCCAGGTAATCCGAAACGGTCCTTATTTCCTCTTCCAGCGGGACGGTTTCCGTCCTTTCCATCTTCAAAGAATATCTGAGAATGTTCGAGAGTTTTGTAACCGCGGTCTGCGCGCTCATGGGGTCTTCCCCTATCAAAGCCCTTATGCTGTTCAGTGCGTTGAACATGAAATGCGGGTTGAGCTGCGATTTTAAAGTCTTCAGCTCAAAATCCTTCACCGCCGCTTCCCATATGAGGGATTCTATCTGGACCTTCCTGTAATTTTCGAAGTAATGTACCGAAAAATAGATTAAGGCCCACAGCAAAGTTACACTGCTTAAATTAAATATTCCAATTAGCGGTGTGCCGACTTTGAACTTTGAGAAATGGTAAATCCCCGCGCCTAAATTTACGCCGAAATACAAAACGAACATAACTGCCCCGATGATCACGCAGGATACCAGCACTCTCGGGACTATCTTTTTTAAAGGAAGAGTAAGCCAGTTCTTTTTCTTAATAACATAACGGAAAATGTGAGTAAGTGAAATGCCGGTGAAGCAGAGGTAGAGGATTAATATGATCTTCTGCCAGGAAAAACCGTCGAACGCGAGGACGATTACTGTGTTAATCAGCGCGAAGAATACCCACCCCGAAAGCTGGGTGATCCAATAGACGTTTTTTCTCTTCATCCTGGTTTTTATATCGAGTCCCTCTTCGGTAAAAGCATCCGGGACGTGCCTCTCTAAATTATTATAAGGCAGTTTATTAAGTTTCATGTAATATAATCGTATCTAAATATAAATGAAAATTTTTATACCAAGGTTTCCATACGCGTCAAAATAATTAATCCCCCCTTGGTCGGAGGGGGGATTAAGGAGAGAGAGAATAACCAATCACTGTCTTCTCTGTTTCTATTCGCTGGATGAAAATTAGGGGTAGCCGCAGCAAAAGGCCGATATAATATTATCAGTGGTTTTATTTTATGATGAACGGGGGTATGGAATGTTATGAACGGACCAAACCTCCGAGGTTTTCTTAAACCTAGGAGGTTTAAATGATTACAGATTTATAATATCGTTGTAGATGATAAACGCCATCAATAAAAGAAGAATAACGAAGCCCGTATTTTGAATCGCGATCTTCACTTTTATCGGTATTTCCCGCTTCAAGATTCCTTCAATTAAAATGATGACAAGATGTCCGCCGTCGAGAACCGGGAAGGGAAGAATATTAATAATGGCAAGACTGAGACTGAGCAGCGCGAGAAAGCCTAAGAAGCTCACAAATCCGTTGTCTGCCGATCTAACGGCGAACTGGGCGATCTTTATCGGTCCGCCGAATGCTTTCCCGAAAGCTATCTGACCCTTGATTACCTTTCCTAGCATGTTGAAAGTCAGGTCGGTATAATTGACTATATCCGTCCAGCCGTAATAGAATGATTCAAAGAATCCGTAAGTATCATATTTTACCGGACCCGTAAAAACTTCGTTTATTCCCACACCGATCATTCCGTCCGCTCCGGGGATTACCGCAAGTTTAACAGTATCTTTTCCTCTCAATACTTCCAGCGGAATTTGTTTACCCTTATTCCCGGAAATTATCGCTGTAGCTTCCTTGCTGCTGTACAGCTGCTGCCCGTCCAGTTTTAAAAAGATATCACCCGGTTTTACGCCCGCTTTTTCGGCCGGGGATCCCGGAAGTACATCGCCTATTAACGGTCTTACACCCGTAGGAAGAATATAAATTTCGCCCGTCTCGGCGGAGAATACGGAGTTGTTCGGCGCCTCAATTGTTTTTGTTTCACTTCCGCTGGAAAGTTTAAGAGTTGTAGTCTTGCCGATGGATCTTATTAAATCGTTTGTGACATCTTCCCAGTTTTTTACGGGCGTTCCGTTTATATCGAGTATCTTATCGCCGGCTTTTATACCCAGCGAGCTCGCCCCCGTGTTGGGCTCAACATAGCCGATTGTGGTTGTTTCTCTGTAAGGCTTGCCGTGGAAGAAGTTCGCTCCCCAGAATACCATTAAGGCAAGCAGGAGGTTCATCAAAACGCCGGCGGTTATAACAATAACTTTCTGGTAAGTCGGCCGCGCGCGGAATTCGTACGGCTTCGGCTCCTGGTCAGCGAACTCTGTGTCGAAGCTTTCGTCAACCATACCCGCTATCTTCACATATCCGCCGAGCGGAAGAAGACTGAGCCGGTAATCGGTATGTCCTTCACCGTCGAAATCCTTAGGAAGATCACCGAAGGTAAAACCGGTCAGTTTGTTCCATCCGAACAGTCGTTTTCCGAATCCTATAGCGAAAACATCGGCTCTCATGCCGCAGAGCTTTGCGGCTGCAAAATGTCCGAATTCGTGAATGAATACCAGGATTCCGATCGTAATTGCAAAATATATAATATAATTCATCTAGTCTGGGGTCTCCGTTTTAAAAAGGTAAATTTCTATATAGTGTCATATGAAAATGTCGCGCCTGCCTGCATACCCTCGGTATGTAAACCGGTAGGCAGGGGTGATATATCATCCTAAAATTGAGCGTAAAAGATAAATATAATCCTTATCTGTTTAAAGCGAGAAAACTCAGGTTAATCCTGAAGTGTATTCGCGGGTTTGCCGGTCGCAATCGAAAATGATATCCAGATCCGGCGATTTATGATTCTCAATCTTGTCGAGAGCCTTCATAATTAGCTTCGGAATGCCGGGGAACGGTATATTCCCTTTAAGGAATTTATCTACCGCTACCTCATTGGCAGCGTTCATTATACACGGCGCAGTGCCTCCGGTATTCAAAGCGTTGTATGCAATTTTTAAGCATTCGAACTTCTCCGGGTCAGGCTCCAGGAAACTGAGGTTTCCGATTTTAGGAAGGTTTGTCCGTTCAAAATTATTTTTTTGCCTCTCCGGGTACGTGAGCGCATACTGGATGGGGAGTTTCATATCCGGCAGCCCCATCTGCGCTTTCATAGATCCATCGATAAACTGTACTATTGAATGTACGATAGACTGCGGATGAATAACGATATCGATTTTATCCGGCTCCATCCCGAACAGCCACTTAGCTTCAATTACTTCCAATCCTTTGTTCATCATCGATGCCGAGTCGATGGTGATCTTATTTCCCATGTTCCAGTTGGGATGATTGAGCGCTTCCTTTACCGAAACGTTTTCGAGCGATGATTTTTCGTAATTTAAAAACGGTCCGCCCGAAGCCGTTAAAATAATCTTCTCTATCCGGTTTCTATCTTCGCCTTCCAGGCACTGGAATATCGCGCTGTGTTCGGAATCTATGGGAATTAATCTCGCGCCGTTTTCTTCACATAATTTTGTAACCAGCTCGCCCGCCACAACCAGTGTTTCCTTGTTGGCGAGAGCGATAATCTTACCTCTCTTTACAGCCTCAATAGCAGGCGCAAGTCCGCTGAATCCCACCATAGCACCGACGAATATGTCGTAATCGAGATCGGATGCAGCGCTGAGAAGGCCTTCGCTGCCGGAAAGGACTTCGCACTTGCCGCCGATCCTTTTCCGCAGAACCGCGGCCGCCTTTTTGTCTTTTACAACAACTGCTTCGGGGTTAAATTCTTCTATTTGAGGTTCGAGCAGATCAATTTTGGTATTTACTGTAAGAGCGGTAATCTTAAACTTGTCGGGGAAGTTTCGTATGACATTAAGTGTATTTACCCCTATCGAACCGGTAGAACCTAAGATTAAAACTTGTTTCATAGTCGCAAATTTATATAAAACTAAAAGTAACTAAGTGAGCATTCTTAATCAATGTAAAATTAGACGACGAAGGTCGGGCATTAGCGCTGTCGATTTGATTCGGTTAAATATGAAACATTCAATTTATGTCAAAATTGTACAGTAAAATTCTCTGGTGTAAATATCTACGGCAAAAGATTTGGTACTTTTATGCCGTTTACCTCACTAATGATTATGAGATTTGCCGTAAGACACAATTCCGTAAGAATTTGGACATTGTAAATGTTAAATTGCCCTCTCTTCCGATTAAGCATAGAGTTTATATTACACTTAAATAAAAGGAATAAACGCATGAAGTATACCAAGTATTTTATGATTGCCGCTTTTATTTTTATGGGGATCGGCAGCAGCTACGCTCTTCCCAGGTTCGCGCTCAGAATGGGGGCCCGCTGCATCGACTGCCACATCGATCCTACCGGCGGAGGAATGAGGAACAAAGGCGGCTGGCATTTCGGCTGGAAAGTTCTTCCGCTAGTCTCGCCGAGAGATAAATCTTTTAAGATGGATAATCACATCGCCGATAATATTGAAGTCGGATTGGATTATAGAACTCAATACGTTTACTCCCAGCAGTTCGGCAAGACCGCATTCCAGAAGATGGAAGGTACTATGTATACAAACGTTGATCTGAGCGATGAAATCAACGCTTACGCACAATATGATTTTGTAAACCAGACGTGGGAGGCGTTCGCGGTAGCGCATATTCTTCCCAACGAAAGCTACGTTAAAGCCGGTACTTTTTATCCTGATTTCGGTCTGCGCATAGATGATCATACGGCGTACACGCGAGGCGGAGACCTCGGCTACTTGTTTACCACAAATCAAAGGAGAGGTTTAATATTCGATCCCAGGTACAGCGTTACAGGCGTTGAGCTCGGCTATAATATAGGTGATGTCGGGCTGATAACGGCCAGCGTCGGGAGTCCCGTTAATTTAAACTTCAACAGCGATCCCACATACACTGCGAGCATACAGGTTAATCCGGTAATAGCGAGCAAGGTAGCGGTTCTGCTCGGAGCGTCGTATACAAATTTCCGCGGTCCTCTTATTTACACGCCGCTACCTACAGAGCATAAAATTAATATGTACGGAGGTTACGCGGGATTCGGAGTAGGTAATTTTACGCTGATGGGTGAATACGATATGGCGAGCGATTACGAATCGGTGGGCGCTAACTCATCTGCTCTTATGCTTAAAGGTTCATACAGAATAGTAAAAGGCTTGGAAGGAATATTACGCTACGATAAATTTGATCCCAACACGAGTGTTAGCGGAGACGAAGTATCGAGATTTATTGTCGGCGCCGAGTTCTTCCCGTACAGCTTTGTTGAAGTCCGGCCGCAGTACAGGTTCCAGTTCGAATCGCCCTCTGTAAAGAACGACGTGTTCCTAGTGCAATTTCATTTCTATTATTAAAATAGATTTAAACTTTGAAGGTCACTTTTTAAGACTTGCCTGCCCTGCCTACCGGCAGGCAAGCCTTCAAGGTTGCTCAATCAGGTAATTATTAATACGATGTAGGGACAACTCATGAGTTGTCCCTACGATTTTTATGCAACCATCGGGGTTTTGAAGGTAACCCCGAAGGTTTTTGTTTTGTAGGGTGAAGCACAGCTTCGCCCCGCAATTATGTAATCAATAATATTTTTAGTAGAGCCGACCCGCCGGGTCGTCTCTACAAAAAAATATCATTTCTTTCAAACTTTTCTCTTCTTCGGTTAAAAACGAAAAGTTCCTCGTGCAGTTTCATTTCTAATATTACAATTATTTAACCTTGAAGGTCGCTTTTTAAGACCTTCAAGATTACTCAGTTATATTAATACGATGTATGGACAACTCATGAGTTGTCCCTACAATTTTTATGCAACCATCGGGGTTTTGAAAGTAACCCCGAAGGTTTCTTAATGCAAAGAGTCTTCGTAGAGACGCCTCGGTGAGGCGTCTCATTTTTTTTGTATGTGCATTTAGACGACCCGCCGGGTCGTCTCTACAAAAAATCTTCTTCCTCTCAAACTTTTCTCTTCTTCGGTTCAAAACGAAAAGTTCCTCTTGCAGTTTCATTTCTATTATTAAAATTATTTCAACCTTGAAGGTCGCTTTTTAAGACCTTCAAGGTTACTCGAGTAATATTAATACGATGTAGGGACAACTCATGAGTTGTCCCTACGATTTTTATGCAACCATCGGGGTTTTGAAGGTAACCCCCGATGGTTTATCTTTAAATGATACCAACAAATTTTCGTAGAGACGCCCCGGTGGGGTGTCTCATTTTTCATAGCATTTCGATGCAGAAACGGGCATCCCGAAGCATTGGGACATGTTGCCCCGTCTCTACAAAAAATATCATTCCTCTCAAACTTTTCTAAGTCAAAAACATCTTTAATTATATAGTCTTGCTTAGTTAATAAAAGATATTAACAATGATTAATCACATAGATGATTAATATTAAATATGGGGGAATAATTATGAAAAAAACATATCTATATACAATAATCATATATTTAATATTTTTAAATGGTTGCAGTAAGGATATAGTCTCTTCGAGTAATTATAAGGAAAATATTCTAAATACGTCTCTTAATCACTGATATCCCTCAGTTACAAACAAAAAGCAAGCGAAATTTGTTTAATAAGCTGAGAATAAAATCTTCTTCGGTTCAAAACGAAAATGTTCCTCTTGCAGTTTCATTTCTATTATTAAAATTATTTCAACCTTGAAGGTCGCTTTTTAAGACCTTCAAGGTTTCTCGAGTATAATTATTAATACGATGTAGGGACAACTCATGAGTTGTCCCTACGATTTTTATGCAACCATCGGGGTTTTGAAGGTAACCCCGATGGTTTATCTTTAAATGATACCAACAAATTTTCGTAGAGACGCCCCGGTGGGGTGTCTCATTTTTCCGGGTCGTCTCTACAAAAAAATATCATTTCTTTCAAACTTTTCTCTTCTTCGGTTAAAAACGAAATGTTCCTGGTGCAGTTTCATTTCTAATATTAAAATAGATTTAAACCTTGAAGGTCGCTTTTCAAGACCTTCAAGGTTACTCAGGTAATATTAATACGATGTAGGGACAACTCATGAGTTGTCCCTACGATTTTTATGCAACCATCGGGATTTATAAGTAACCCCGAAGGTTTTTGTTTTGTAGGGCGATGCGATGAGCTTCGCCCTACATTTTATGCTTCCGGCAATTATGTAGTAGAGACGCGCCATGGCGCGTCTCCACAAAAAAAATATCATTCCACCCAAACTTTTCCGCCGTTCGATCATCTTTACATATAGAAGCCCATTTTTCGGGGAAAACCGGGTAATATAATGCATAAAACAAAACGAATTTATTTTCTGCTTATTCTGTTCATCATTATTCCTGCATTTACCGCGGCACAGAGCGGCAAGGAGGATGAGCTGAATAAAGTCAGAATGCTGATGATGGAAGGGAATTACCATCAATCAATTTCTATCCTTCAAAAATTGTTGGCGGATGATCCGGATAATTACGAGGTTATATACAATCTCGGCCTGAATTATCAATCCCTTTCAAATTTTACAAAGGCTTCCGACTTTTTTGAAAAAGCCGTAAAATTAAAACCGGGGAAGCTGAAATTACAAATTCTTCTCGGCCGAAGCTTTTTATCCTCGGGGAGGCTCAGTGACGCCGATTCTGTCCTTAGATACGCATATGTAATCGATTCTACAAATACACTGCTGCTCCGGTCTCTCGGCGAAGTCTATATGCGCGAGCATAAGTGGATAGACGCCGATGATACTTACAGAACTCTTGCGGAGCAGGATTCTACGAATAGCTTTTATTACGAGCAGCAGGCGCACTGCGAATTTATTTTGAAGGACATCGACGACGCGATTATTGATTTTCAAATAGCACACAGAGCTCAATCCTCTTAAATGAAAGTACGGTAATGGAACTGAGCAGACTTTATATGTCGAAAGAACAATATATTTCCGCAACCAGAATTATAAACGACGGACTTAAGTATTATCCGAGTTCATCTTCAATGTGGACATTGAAAGGCAATATAAACTTTAAGCTGAAGGATTATGAAGGCGCTGTAACGGCTTTTCAGAATTCCATAGATTACGGGGACTCGACCGAAGTGAATTTCAGGAATATGGGTGTATCGCATTTCTGGCTTACTGAATACGATACCGCGGTTTTTTATTTAAAGCATGCTATCAAATTAATGGATAGCGATCCGGCGGCGTATTATTATCTGGGAATGTGCTATAAAGAGCTCAAGCGGTACGACGATGCGATCAAAGAGCTTTCGATATCGGCAAAGCTTCAGCAGAACGATTTTCTTGCGGAGGTGCGTACACAGATAGCGGCTTCGTATTATGCGCAGAAAAATTATTCCGAAGCTCTTAAATATTACCAGGACGCGTTCAGGGAAAATCCCGATAATAAAAAACTGATCTTCTACATTGCCGCGGTATACGATCATTATTACAAGGATAAAACTATCGCTATAAAATATTATCAGAAATATTTAACTCTCGGAAAAGATAAGGATAAGAAACTGGTCAGCTATGCTATGGACAGGATTAATGCGCTAGTGGAGAAGAATCATTTTCAAAAAGCTGCAAAATCCAATTAAGGAAAGCCTTTGGCCGAAAGCTTTTCAAATATAATAGACTTTACGCTGGTATATAACCGGAGCAAAACCCAGCTTTATAACTATGTATATAAAATGCTGAGCGAAAAGTTTATTGCGGAAGATATAACACAGAACGTGTTCTTAAAGCTGTACGAAAATCTCGGGAACATCCGGCAGTCGCAGAGCGTAATACCCTGGCTTTATACAACGGCGAGGAACGAAGTTTATATGCACCTTCGCAAGAAAAGGGTAAGGAAAGAAGACGGGATAAAGGAAGATGCGGAATATAGGTCGGGCGAAGATCTTGCCGGCGAGATTGAAGGCGCCGAAATAAAGGAGCTTATACAAAACGGCATAGCGGAGTTGAGAGAGGATCTAAAGGAAGCTTTTATTCTCAGGCAGTATTCGGAACTCAGCTACAAAGAGATTGCGAACATATTGAACATTGAGGAAAGTCAGGTTAAAGGCAGACTGTTCAGGGCCAGGCAGGCGCTGACGGAAAAGATATCAAAACTTGTGAGGTAAATAAAATGAGCTGCGATAAAAATAAAGAGATGATAGGGGAGTATTACGACGGCGAGCTCGAGAAGGGAAGCGAGGCATATGTATTCACGCATCTCGCAGAATGCGCCGAGTGCAGGGAGTATTTTAAATCTTTATCGTTAATTACTTCCGCCATTCAGAAAGAAGAATTCCCTGCTGATCTGGAAGAGCGTATCTTCGGCGCGATAAATAGAAAGGAAAGCGGAACAAGAACAAAATTGTTTAAGAGATTTTTTGTCCCTGTCTCGTATGCAGTTACAATTCTATTAATAATTCTAAGCGTAATTCTCTTCAATAGAATTACCGATTATAAATACCAGATAGATTCTGTTACAAGGCAGGTTCAGGCGCAGAACCAGACAATCGAGCTGCTGTTCAACAGTCTGCCCGCCGCGCAGGTGGACGCAAAAATAAAAAATGCAGTAATTATAAAAGCAAAAATGTGAGGATAAAATGAAACGTGTACCCAATAATATTGTTGATGCTGCTCGCATACTTTCGGCATGTGAGAGTAAAGAAATAAAAGTTGAAAAAATTTCCGACGACGAGTTATTTAACTCTCGGAGAAGTAGATAATCCGCCTATTGGTTTCGTAGAGCGAATGCTCTTCGATTCTACGTGGGTGAAAGATATTGGAAGGATAATATCAAAAGCCTACAGTCCCCAAAATTTTTCTCCGGAATTCGATTCCAGGCTCTTAATAAATAAAGAAGGCAAAATCGATAAAATAATAATTATCAATTCCGTTAACGATTCAACAGATAACGATATTGTAGAATATGCTGGAGAAGTGGAAAATTAAGCCCGCCATGAAAAACGGAAAGCCGGTTAAATTTAAGGCCCGCTATTCGTTTAAAAGCAAAGGTGAGTCATCCAATATGATCCTTGGACCAGACAGCTCTCTAGCCGAGCAACATTCCGCAATCAACTTATTTTGTCGCCGTAGAGGATATGCCCGAGCCGATAGGCGGTATTAAAGCTATACAGGATAAAGTTGTTTATCCTGAAATTGCGAAAAGGGCCGGAATAGAAGGAAAAGTATATGTCCTTGCTTTTATTAATGAAGAAGGGAAGGTTGTAAAGGCTAGAGTTTTAAAAGGTATTGGCGGCGGATGCGATCAAGCTGCGATGAAAGCGGTTGAAGAAACGGTTTTTACACCCGGCAGACAGCGTGGTAAAGCAGTAAAGACGCAGGTTTCTATACCGATAATATTCAGGCTACAATAATAATTTTAACTTCCGGGGATGGCACCCGCCATCCCCTAAATAATTTATATCATTAAATTTTTATTTAAGCAGCACCATCTTTCTAGTCTGAATAAAGTTATCTTCCTTTAACTGGTAAATGTATATCCCGCTTGACAGGCTTTTCGATGTAGTGTTCTCGTTAAAAGCCGCCGAAAAATTACCTTCGTTTTTATATCCGTTTACCAGAACAGCCACTTCTTTCCCCAGCATGTCGTATACTTTTAAGGTTACGTAACCGCTGTGCGGAATTGTGAAATTTATTTTTGTACTTGGATTAAAAGGATTGGGATAATTTTGAGATAAATTAAAACTTAAAGGTTTGTTGAAATGATCGGAAGCAATTCCCGTAACTATCGAATGTTGCTTTATTAATTGCGTCATTAAGCAAAGCGGTGCTGTAAAGATGATTATGAACACCGCCGCTTTCATCCGATTCCGCGTAGGTCATATTAAATTGAGCCTCTTCAAAGTTGCTTGAATCGCTGCTGTTCTTTAGATGACTAGCTGCAGCCGTTACCGCGGCTTCGGCAACCGAATCTAGTGATTGAAAATCACTTTGCCATTTTGCTACGCAGGCCATCGAAGAGTCGGCAGACATTGACGCATGGCAATTAGTACAAGATGCGTCGGTGCTGCCGTCGGGCTCTTTAACGAACACCGACCAGGTGTGCCCCTTGTACATCGCAGAATTCGAGCCGTCAATACCCGTGTTGTACATGTGACAGTCTATGCATTTAACGCCGCTCATCGAAGTTATATTTGAAACATTCTCCCCGCCGGTACCTGAATTAATATTATAGCTTAAGTGATCGGTATCGGGGAAGCGTAAATTGCCGTGGCACTGGCCGCATAATGAATCCGAAGAACTCATCACCTCGTAGGATTTTGTGGATGAATTGAAGAATGAAAGCGTATCCGGATCGTGCGGATTATGGCAAGTAATACAGCTTACGTTCGGATAATCGACGGTATCGGCCGGTGAAGTAGACGAGGTAAAAGTCCCGTTTGAAGTCGTGAAAAAAGTTCCCAAAGCCTGAGCTTCTGTTATTCCGCCTTTGAGGGTAACCGAAGTCGGGGCGTGGCACGCTATACAATCTTCGCCGGCAATTACCTGGTCGGGTGTTTCGCCGTTATGACTATCAGCCAGTTCGCCGGCAACATCGGATTGACCTTTGTGCCCGTGTTTACTCGACAGCCATGCATCATAAACACGGTGATCGGTATCGGGATGACGGACGGTTCCGTGGCAGTTTCCGCATAAATCATTAGCAGTCTTAACTGAATCATAAGTTCCTGTTTTAGAATTGAAAGCGCCGAAAGTTGTCATATCACTTTCGTGGCAGGTTTTACATGTAACATTGGGCCAGTCGGAAGTGTTGATCGCTTTTGTAGAATCGGTATATTGTCCGGCTGTTGTTGAATAGAAATAGCCCATGGCTTGAGTTTCGGTCATACCGCTGTTGGCGGTAATTGCTCTCGGCGAATGACAGGAAACGCAGTCTTCCGCCTGGGAGCCGTTAATAACCGAATCCGGCGTTTGGCCAATCCAGTTTTCGGAGAGCTCCGATGCGACATCGGCTTGAGTGTCCGCATGCTTGCTGTTTGCCCATAAATTAGCTTCGGCCGTGTGGCATGATTTACAAGTCTGGGCAAAACCGTAATTTTGTATTAACAAAAAGCAGATCATACTTAAAAAAGATATAAAGTAATTTGTTTTTTTCATGATAGCACCAAATTTTTAATTCAATATTTTTACAATTCAAATCTATGTAAGTATTATTTGAGAGAATAATTAACAATAATGAAAAACCATTCACTTTTTAGCTGCGCCTTGTTATGACGGAAATATTTCATTATTTATTAGGAGAAAAAATCTCCTAACAATGGAAATATTAATAGCAGAAGATGATGAGCAGATTGCAAGTTCTCTGAAGAAGAATTTTATAGAGGAAGGCAATCATGTAATGATCGCAAAAGACGGCGAAGAGGCAATCAATTTTACGGATTCAATTGTCTTCGATATAATTCTTCTTGATTGGCGAATGCCGAAATTAAGCGGTATAGAAGTATGCCGTAAAATAAGGGAAGCGGGCTGTAAGGTGCCGATAATACTGCTGACCGCGTTGAGCCAGGTGAAAAACAAAGTTGAAGCTTTAAACATGGGAGCGGATGATTATGTAACAAAACCATTTTCTTTCGACGAGCTGAACGCGCGGATAAACGCAGTAATAAGAAGGTATCAATCAGGAACCACCGAACTAATTTATAACGATATTACTCTTGACCTTATCGGAAGAAAAGCAAATACACCCCGCGGTGAAATTTGTCTTACGGGAAAGGAATTTGATCTCCTCAAATATTTTATTTTACATAAAGGCTCTATAATGAGCAAGGAAGATATATCTAAACAAGTTTGGGAACTTCCGTTTATTCCGTCGACAAATATTATAGAGGTCACTGTTAAGAATTTAAGGAAAAAACTGGAAGACAATACCGGGGAAAATTTAATAAAGTCTATTTATGGCGAAGGCTATTTTTTTATTTCGGAATAAAAACAAGAAACCTCTTTTTACGGAAACGGTAAAGAGAATTGTATTGTGGGATATTGCAATATTCTTTCTGCTGTTTGTAACCTCAAATGTTTTTACAATTGCAATAACAAATAAAATCTTAACCGATAACCTTGATAATAGATTGGAAAATGAGGTAAAAACCCTCCTTGACTCATTTGAAATCCGAGAGGACTCTATAAAGTTTGTGGGTTACAGTGAAATAAAAGAACCTGATTTTACAACCGTAAATTCCTGGGCGTTTTTTCTCCAAGTGCAAAGCACAAAAGGTAAATTGCTTTTAAGCAGCGATAATTTGAAATCATTCGGGAAAATTCCGTTTAAAGTTCCGGGCATAAAATCGGGATATGAATATGAAAACATGACAACCGGCAATCACCAGCTTAGAGTTATTTATACTCCGATACTAAACGAACAAAATAGCACGGCAGCTTACCTACAGCTCTCAGTATTCAGGACAGAATACAGCTCAATAATGAAAAAGATAATTTTATTTAATCTTCTTAACCTTCCGTTTATACTTCTTATAATTGTTCTTGTCAGTGTTTTTCTGGCAAAAAAAAGTTATTCGCCTTTAAATAAAATTATAAGCATTGCTGAAAATATATCCGCTAATAATCTAAATACAAGGATAAAGTACAACGCCCATCCCCAGGATGAATTGGGGAGATTAAGGGATACACTGAACAATTTGTTTACACGGCTTGATGCCCAAATAAGTCAAATATCGCAGTTTACCGATAATGCCTCACATCAATTAATGACGCCGCTTACTGCTGTAAAAACCGAACTTGAATATATTTTGAAAAGAGATAGAACTCTAGAAGAATATAAAGGTACTATAAATATGCTGAACGTACAGGCGGATAAGATGATCAGCATAATTAAATCTCTTCTGATAATTGCAAAATACAGCGGCGCACCTGAATTGAATACGAATGTATTTAAGGTTTCTAAGGTAGTTGCCGATTTCGTTAAGCCGGCTTTTAGCAATCCGAATATAGAATACGATATTGCCGATAATCTTTATTTACGCGGAAGTTATGAAGGCATTCAAATAATAATGGAAAACTTAATCGATAACGCGATAAAATATTCGAATCAAGAAAGCCCGGTAATTGTTAAAGCCGAAAATACAGACGGGAAAATAATTATTAGCGTGGCCGACACCGGTCCCGGTATTAATGATGAAGAGAAAGAAAAAATATTCGAACGGTTTTACCGTTCCGCATCTTCTTTAGAAGGAAACATCCCCGGTTATGGGCTGGGATTATGCCTGGTTAAAACAATTGTTCTTTCTATGGAGGGTACTATAAATGTTGAAGATAATTTCCCTGTCGGTACTAAGTTTATCGTTAGTTTTCCCGCGATAAAAATAGATTAAAAATCCGCGCTGAATATAAAAATCGGAAATCTTTTGAAAATTGAGCGTTTTTCCTTAAATCTCCAAATATGAAAAATCAATCGAAAGTTCCGGATACTATTAATAAATGCCCTTGAAACCCCCTCATTATTTACTATTTTTGGGGCATGTTTTCGAAGATTTTAGCAATCATACTGCTTGCCGCCGCAATTATTCCGGCGCAGAACCGTAATGATTTAAACAACCGCTATATGCTGGCGCAGAATTACCTGCAGGCCGGCCAGTACCAGAAAGCCGAGCCGCTTTTCAGGGATCTGTATAATCTGCAGCCCAGCAACTACCAGTTTTTCCAGTCGCTCAACCAAATTTACGTGCAGCTTAAGAAGTACGACGCCTCCATCGCGCTGATTGAGAATAAGATGAACGGCTCAGCTCCGGACGTAAATTTGTACGGGCTCCTCGGCAACACTTATTACCTGAAAGGCGATGAGAATAAGGCTTTCGAAATCTGGGACAGCGCTCTTAAAAAGCTTCCTCAGAGCGAGGTGAATTACAGGGTACTCGCCAACTACGCACTCGAGAGGAGAGCATTCGATAAAGGAATAGAATATCTGAAAAAAGGCCAGGATATTTCCAAGAACCCGATGTTCTTCGGTTACGATCTCGCCACTCTTTATTCCGTTACGATGCAGTACAAAAACGCGGCGGAAGAATACTGCTTTCTGCTTTCCAAAGATCCGAATCAATTAAAACCGATTGAAGGAAAGATATTAAACTACATCGATAAAGCAGACGCGCTGAAGCAGACGCTGGACGTTGTTAAAAAGTATGAGAGCGATTCCGATAACATAAGCTATAAGTTTCTCCTGGCTCGGCTCTATGTATCCGATAAGCAATATGATAATGCGTATGACCTTTATCTTCAAATTGACGAACAGCAGAGCAACCAGGGCGCCGAGCTTTATAACTTCGCTAATTTTCTCTACAACGAGGGAGTATACGAAACATCATCTAAAGTTTTTACAAAAATTATTAATAAGTACCCCGATTCTCCTTTTATCTCACGTGCGAAGCTGGGTTACGCGAAATCACTGGAAGCTTCTCTTGAAAAAAGCCGGGAGACGCAGGTTCCGTCTTGGAAGCCGTATTACAAATTGGATAATACCGGGAATGGGGAAATTGATAAAGTTATAAGCGCGTACCTCGATCTCACCAAAGCTTATCCGCATTCTGAGACAGCTTATGAAGCTTATCTCAGAGTAGGCGAGATAAAAATGGACAGGCAGAACGATCCCGCCGATGCGGAAAAATATTTCCATAAGATAGTCGACGAATCGCCGATGTCTAAAACCGCGCCCGACACATATATTCAATTAAGCGATGCTTCTTTGTTGCAGGGCGATTTGAACGCGGCGGAAAAATTCCTGGATGACGTAATAAAGGGCGGCAGGTATCCGGCGGATAAGAAAAGTCTGGCAAAATATAAATTAGCCAGAATTGATTTTTACAGAGGCAATTTCGGTAAAGCCGGCGACGTGCTGAGCGGAATTATGGATAACCTGAAAGATGATAACGCAAACGACGCGCTGGAGTTATCAATGCTATTGAACTCATCTAAGAATGATTCGTCTAATCTTGTAACATTCGCAAAAGCCGAGTTCCTTGCTGCGCAGAAGAATTTTAAGGAAGCGGCCGCTCTTTATAAGGAAGTCGCCGGCGAGCAGCAGAAGTTTATGCTTCAGAACATGGCGGCTTTCAGATACGCCGAAATGGAATTGGGATTGAATAATACGGAGGATTCCATTAAACTTTTGGAGCAAATTGCCGATGACAAAGAAAAGAATATTTATGCGGATAAAGCGTTATATTTGGTGGGCAAGATTTATCAATTTGGTCTAAACGACAGCGCAAAAGCCGTTTCCGCTTATGAAAATTTACTTGCAAAATTCCCCGACTCATTATATCTTGATGAAGCGAGGAACCAAATAGTAAAATTGAAGGATAAAATAGGTTAAAGAAGGATAATGGGTAAAAAACAGAATCAGAAAATAGTTAAATGTTCGTTTTGCGGGAGAGACGGCAACGAAGTAGGCAGTATGATTGCCGGTCCCGATGTTTATATCTGCGACATTTGTATAGGCAGCAGCGTAGATATTTTGAAGAACAACCTGGCTGCATTTAACAACGCTAAGACAAAAAGCTCAGTTGTGCATACGCCTGAGTCGATTAAAAAGACATTGGATGAGTACGTTATCGGTCAGGATAAGGCTAAGAAAGTACTTTCCGTTGCCGTTTATAATCATTACAAGAGAATAAACTCGAAATCGTCCTTCTTCGAGCTGGATGACGTTGAGATAGAAAAAAGCAATATTCTAATGATCGGTCCTACCGGCGTGGGCAAAACTTTACTGGCGCAGACACTTGCCCGCATTCTCGATGTACCTTTCGCTATTGCCGACGCTACTACTCTTACCGAAGCCGGCTACGTGGGCGACGACGTTGAAACCGTTCTCGTTCATCTTCTGCAGGCCGCAGACTACAATCTCGAAAGAGCGCAGAAGGGAATCGTTTACATAGATGAGATCGACAAGATAGCGCGCAAGAGCGAAAGCACATCCATTACCAGGGATGTTTCGGGCGAAGGCGTTCAGCAGGCGTTATTGAAGATACTCGAAGGCACCGTTGCGGGAGTTCCTCCCAAAGGCGGAAGAAAGCATCCCGAGCAGAGTCTCATAAATATTAATACGAAGAATATTTTGTTTGTTGTCGGCGGCGCTTTCGAGGGCATCGATAAGATCATTGCCTCCAGGATAAACAAGAACCGCATGGGCTTTTCTTCCGACGGTTTAAAAAAGAATACCGGGGAAGAAGATCTGTTGAAATATATTCTGCCCGAGGATCTTCTGCGGTACGGACTTATTCCCGAGCTTATAGGGAGAATCCCCGTCATCGCACCTCTTCAGCCTCTTTCCAAGGAAGCTTTCAAGAAGATACTCGTCGAGCCGAAGAACGCGATATTAAAGCAGTATAAAAAACTTCTCATGATTGAAAGTATCGAACTGGAGTTTGATCCGTTCGCTATCGACGCGATAGTTGAGAGAGCGATGGAAAGAAAGACGGGCGCGAGAGCTTTGAGATCGATCGTTGAGGACTTTATGCTGGATATTATGTATGATCTTCCATCAAAGGAAAACGTGGAAAAATGCATCATCACCAAGGATGTGGTGTTACACGGGGAAGAGCCGATTTATCTGGAAGCCGATAGGAAATCGGCATAACAGTTTTCCGGAAATATTATTTAATTTGGGCGGTCTCTTATGATCGCCCTCTACTTTTATAGAGATATGGTGTGAAATGTTGAAGAAATTTGTGCTCCTTCTTGTATTGTTCCCGTTCCTTACATTCCCCCAATCGAAGATATTAATATACATGGATCTTAAGCAAAGCGACCACCTTAAGGCTTACGGCATTACATACCATGTTCTGGCTCGCGGGGAAAAAGCCGACTGGCTTTTAAATTACCGCGGCGGGTCGTTTATGTTGAACTACACGGATAAAATCGCAAACGAATGCCGGGTGGAAGGAGTAGCTTTCGAACCTTTAACCACATCTCAAGCCGCTGATATTTATTCTACAGTTCAAAGCGACGATAACAACATGGCTGTGGTACAACTGGAGAAAGCCCCGAAGATCGCAGTGTACGTACCGCCGAGCTTTCAGCCCTGGGACGACGCGGTAACCATGGTGCTCGACTACGCAAAGATTCCCTACACAAAAATTTGGAACGACGAGATATTAAACGGGGAACTTGCAAAGTACGACTGGCTTCATCTTCACCATGAGGATTTTACCGGACAGTACGGAAAGTTCTACGCAAGCTTCAGCAATGCACAGTGGTACATAGATAACCAGATCCAGTACGAGAATGACGCAAAGAAGAACGGTTTCAAGAAAGTTTCGGATATGATGAAAACGGTAGCCGAAAAGATAAAGGATTATGTGGGCAAAGGTGGCTTCCTCTTCGCAATGTGCTCGGCTACCGATTCTTTCGACATCGCCCTCGCCGCGCATAACGTGGATATCTGTTCCTCAATGTTCGACGGCGATCCGCCCGATCCGGATGCGCAGCAAAAGCTGGACTTCTCCAATACTCTCGCGTTTACAAACTTTAAGCTTGAAATGAATCCGTACGTTTACGAGTTCAGCAGTATAGATGTTCAGCCGAGTGAGATAGGGAACCGGGACAACGATTATTTCACTCTCTTTGATTTCTCGGCTAAATACGATCCTGTACCCACAATGCTCACGCAGGATCACGTAAACGTTATACGCGGTTTTATGGGGCAAACGACTATGTTCCACCAAGAGAATATAAAAAAGAACGTGACTATCCTCGCTAAGCGCCAGGGAACCGATCAGGTAAAATATATCCACGGAAATTACGGCCGCGGCACTTTTACTTTTTACGGCGGCCACGATCCTGAAGCTTATGAGCACCTCGTCGGAGATCCCCCTACTGATTTATCGCTTCACAAAAATTCACCCGGATACCGACTTATATTGAATAATGTCTTATTCCCCGCGGCGAAGAAGAAAAAACAGAAAACGTAATCGGCTGTTGGCCGGCGGCTGTTGATTTTACGTAGCGCAGACCACCGGTCTGCGTGCTTGGTTTATAATTGCGCAGACTAATAGTCTGCACTGCGGATTTCATCTTTTTTTTATTGCGCAGACTAATAGTCTGCGCTACGGATTTTCATCCTTTTTAATTAATTTTAACGCTATATTAAATTAAATCATACAACAAACCACAAACAACTTACAACAGACAAATTTATGAAATCAATTAATCTTAAGAACAAAGAAAGAATAAACGTAGGCAAAATTGTATGCGTAGGACGCAACTATGCCGAACACGCGAAAGAACTAGGGAACGAAGTTCCGGCCGAGCCGATATTATTTTTAAAGCCGGCTTCCGCGATGATATATTCGGGCGAAAAAATAATTCATCCTTCCTTTTCAAAAGATCTTCACCATGAAATTGAGCTCGTGCTTCTCATCGGAACAAAAACAAAGGACTGTACTTTAGAAGAAGCCGGGGATGCGATATCGGGTTACGGTGTGGGTTTGGACATGACAGCGCGAGACGTGCAGGCAACGTTAAAGAAGGAAGGAAAGCCGTGGACATTGGCAAAATGTTTCGATACTTCCGCTGTGATATCGGATTTTATTTCTAAGGATGATTATCATCTCGATTTAAACGAAACTATTACGCTCAAGGTTAACGGGGAAGTGCGGCAGTCGGAGAAATTGAATATGATGATCTTTTCCCCTGCCGAACTTGTAAGGTATATCTCCTCCGTTATGACTCTGGAAGAGGGCGATCTGGTTTATACCGGTACTCCGGCCGGAGTGAGCAAGGTTGAAGTAGGGGACAAGCTGGAAGGAAATATAACCGGCATAGGAACTATCGAGGCCGAAATAGTTTAATTGTTCTTTCGCAAAACCTGCATTGTTATAATTTGCGAAAATGTAAGCCATCAAAAAAAACAGAAGGGGAGTTAACGTGAACGATATATTTAAAATGTTTTATGCGCTGTTTTTCCTTTCTATTTTATTGGTCGTTAACGCTAGCGCGCAAGATTCCGAAAAGAGCGAGCCGGCTACGGTAAGCAAGGTCGATCTGCAGAAGTATGCCGGTACATGGTACGAGATAGCTAAAATACCGAACCGTTTTCAGAAAAGCTGCGCTAAAAACACCACGGCTACATACAAACTGAGAGAAGACGGTAAGATCGACGTTATAAACAAATGCATAGAAGACAATGGAGAGGTAAACGAGGCGGATGGTATTGCCAAGGTAGCCGACGGCAAGACCAATTCAAAGCTGGAGGTAAGCTTCGTAAGTATTCTCGGTTTCCATTTATTCTGGGGGGATTATTGGATAATCGGACTTGATGACAATTACCGGTACGCTGTTGTTGGTACACCTACCAGGAAATACGGCTGGATATTAAGCCGGACGAAAAAACTATCCGAAGACGACCTGCAGAAAATATTTTCCATTCTGAGGGAGCAGGCCTACGATCCGAATAAGTTTATAATGACCAAACAGGATTAGTCGATTAAAATTATCATTTCCCGAAAAAGAAGCGTCCGGTAAGCTCTAAGTACTTCCTGTTATTTTTTGCCCCGGTTAAAGAATTATGTGGATATATTTCCAAAAATAAGTTATCTATCAATTGGAATTTTTTTTTACTGAGCTGAAGAGAGGGGAAAACCGGTTTTGAAGCTGTAGAAATACTTACTTTCCGAGGGGATGACATTCCGCAATTTCCAGCTGCAAGTTAAATTCAAGGTCCGTAAATACAAGTAATTCAGGGGATATTATGCTTGTCAAATGGATAAAGTGCCTGGTCGAATCGCAAAACAAGAATCTATTTTCCGCTGCGCAGGAACAATGGCAGGCCGTTAAAGGAACCGAAGGTTTTATTGCCCAAACCGGAGGATGGAATATACACAACGATAATGAAGCTTGCATACTTTCAATTTGGCGGGACCATTCTTCTTATCTTTGTTTTATGCAAAGTGTCCACGATAATATTTTAAATAACAGCGGACAGACGGAAACATATGTCTCCATTGCAATATCTTTGTATGATTCTATGTTTGAATTCAGTGAGACGCAGCAAGATATTCCCGAATTAATTGAGAATTCAAAATTAATAAGAAGCACGGAATGCACAACATACCTTGGGAGGCAGGAACAGTATATTGAGTCGCAGAACACGGCATGGAAACCGGGCATGGCGGAAGTAAACGGAATGCTCGGTGGTTATTTTACGAAACGAAAGGAAATTGAATCCGATTTCCTGGTGCTGACTTTATGGGATTCCGAAAAATCTCACTTCGATTTTGTACAGAATAAACTTCAAATACTCAGAGTAAAAGCCGGGATGGAAAAGGATATGGAAAAATTAACAGCAAGGATAATACGAATGGAAGATTCGTGGACGGTTTATTAAAAGGGAGGAATTACAGTGAGTAAATCAGAAGAAGATTTAGAACAGATCAATCAAACCGCAAAAGAATTGTACGCCTGCATATGTTTTTCGGAAGGCGGGTATCCGGAGGTAGATAAACTTACCGATCTGATGATACCTGACGGACGGATGATAAACAACAACGGCAGTGATCCGCTGATAATGAAAGCGGATGACTTTATTCAGATTTATAAGGATAAGCTGGAGAGCGGCGTTATAAAAGCATTTTACGAAGGCGAGATCTCTTCAAAGACCGAACTTTTCGGCAAGGTAGCCCACCGTTTCAGCACTTATGAGAAAAAATATGATCTCGAGGAAAAGGAACCGTCTTCTCTGGGTATAAACAGTATTCAGTTTATTAAGGTAAATAATAAATGGCGGATATCGTGCATTGCCTGGAACGAGCAGACGGAAACACTTAAAATTCCGGAGAACTATCTTTAAATTTAAGATCGGATAATCATCAAAGGGAAATTAAGGCGGCTAATTATTCAGCACTCCCAGCGCTTTTTTTATCAAATCCTCAAGAGGAAGGTCGGGCTCAGCCGATAAAGAATCCGATACAGCCTTTTCGGCTACCTTTAAATTGTAGCCCAAAGTCGTAAGCGCCGACACCGCCTCACCTTTTACACTCCTGCTGTCCGCGGTTCCGCCTGCTTCGGCGACGGCATCGACTTTGGATCTCAGCTCCAGCACAAGTCTCTCCGCGGTTTTTCTACCGACGCCCGGTGCGGCCGTTATTCTTCCAGTATCTCCGTTCTTTATCGCGCTCTTAAGTTCATCGACCATAATACCGGAAAGAATACTCTGAGCCAGCTTTGGCCCGATCCCGCTTATCGAGATCAAAAGCTCGAACATATCCTTTTCAGGCTCCGCGAAGAAACCGTAAAGTGTAATCGAATCCTCCCTCACGCTGGTATGAATAAAGAGCGAAGCCGTGTCTTTATTGTTTATTTCTTCGAATGTATTGATCGATATGTTAACTGCGTAACCGACGCCGTTTACGTCCAGAAGAACCTTTGTCGGCTTCACCGAAAGTATGTTCCCTTTGAGGTAGCCTATCATAAATAATTTTCAATTAAGAATGAATAATTAAAAGCGAAATTTTTTCCGCTGCCGAGGTATAAACTTAGTTTAAGTTCTATTAAAATCAAAAATGATTTGTTGAGCGTCAGCTCTGTATTTAATCTATTACCCTGTCGGGGAATGCTTCGATAAACGCCTTCCAGTCCTTGCTCTTTTTCGAGGGTGACTTCATCCTGAACGCGTGGCAGAGCGCAACGGCGAGCGCATCGCTCTCGTCGAATTTCATTTTATCGGAGGCGCTAATTTCGAGAATAGTCCGGATCATATAATTTACCTGCTCCTTCGATGCCGCACCGGTGCCGACAACCGACTTTTTAATTTCCCGCGGCGAGTATTCGCTTGTGGGCAGGTCATTATGAACAGCGGAAAGTATCGAGACTCCCCGTGCGTAGCCGATCTTCATGGCGGACTGTACGTTCTTGCCGTAGAAAGCAGTCTCTATCGCGAACTCATCGGGTTTATATTTCTTTATTACGTTCGCAAGCTCATCGTAAATAATGCCGAGTTTGAGGGGAAGCGGTTTGGACGGGGGGAGTTTTATAAGACCGTTTACGACTCTGGTGAACGTGTTCTTGTCGTATTTTATTATCCCGTAACCGGTAAAATTAGTTCCGGGATCTACGCCTAAAATTATCATTATAAACTTAAAAAAATTATGAGGCTGTGTTAATAGCGTTGCTTGTCATTCTGGGGGAGCTTGAGCGACCGAAGAATCTTACCTAAAATTTATTGAGATTCTTCTCCCGACAAGTCGGGATCAGAATGACACCGAGCTTTTAATACGACCCCGAAAATGTTTAATTAGCTCAGTGAAGCTTCGTCGAAATCCGCGTTTGAGTATACGTTCTGTACGTCGTCGTTGTCTTCGAGTCCTTCTATCAATTTCATAGCTTTTTCTGCGTCCTCGCCTTCGATGTTTATATAGTTCTTGGCTATCCACTGCAGAGAAGCATTCTCGATGGTTAGTCCGTTATCGATCAGGGATTTTCTTACCGGTTCGAAAGATTCGATAGGAGTTTGTATTTCGAAGAAATCCTCTTCTGTCTGAAGATCCTCGGCGCCGGCCTCAATAACAATCATCATTATGTCGTCCTCCGTCTTTCCCTGCTTCGGCATTGTGATAACGCCTTTTCTGTCGAACATCCACGCTACTGAATTTGATTCGCCCAAACTTCCGCCGCTCTTGCTGAACAGATGTCTTACTTCCGCGACTGTTCTGTTCTTGTTGTCGGTTGCGACTTCCACAAGCACGGCAATTCCGGCGGGACCGTAGCCTTCGTATGTAATTTCGTGATACGTAACTCCGTCGAGCTCGCCGGTAGCTTTCTTAATGGCTCTGTCGATATTATCCTGCGGCATATTGGCTGCCTTGGCATTATCGACTGCAAGTCTCAATCGCGGGTTTCCGGAAGGATCGCCTCCGCCTCCGCGCGCAGCAATTGTTATTTCTTTAATAAGCTTGGTAAAAAGCTTTCCTCTTTTCGCATCGATGGCAGCTTTTTTACGCTTTGTGGTTGCCCATTTTGAATGACCTGACATTAATTTGGCTCCTCGTAATTTTCTTTTATTTTAATATCCTTTAACCTGAACTGCGGCAAAGTTCTGCCGTCTCTCGTACTTTTATCAATGGTATATACAATGTCGAATGGCATGCCGCGCTTGTTTATCATATTGCAGAACTCACCTATATTAAAACCGATGCTGTCGAACACCTTGTCGGATCCCTTCTGCTTCAAGCTAACAAGCAGGTGATTGTTGCCGACTATTCTCGGAAAGTTGGAAATCTCCACGTTCTCCGAAAGGAAAACCGGCCTCATATTCCCGGGTCCGAACGGAGAATATTGATCTATTATCCTGAGAAATTTCGGTGTTATCTCGGAAAATCTCAACCTTGAATCTATATGAATTTCCGGAAGAAGTTCCTCGTCGGTAATAGATTCTTTTACGATCTGGTTAAACTTCGATCTAAATTCTTCTATTTTGTCGACCTCAACCGCCAGTCCCGCCGCAGCCTGATGTCCGCCGAAGTGTATCAGCAGGTCCTCGCATTTTTTCAGTGCTTCGTAAATGTTGAAGTTCGAAATACTTCTCGCGGAACCTTTCGCCACTCCGTCAACCGTAGTAAGCATTATAGTGGGCCTGTAATATTTTTCCACAAGCCTTGAAGCCACTATCCCGATAACACCGGGATGCCACTGCTCCTGGTGAAGAATAATGGCGACATCCTCGCTGAGATCGAGCGAGTTCTCTACTATTTCCAGTGCGCTGTCGAAAGTGGTTTCGTCGATTTTTCTTCTTTCATGATTTTCCGATTCCAGCACCTCCGCCATCTTAAGAGCTTCGGATTTATTTTCGGTTATAAGCAGTTCCACCGCTCTCTGCGCGTCGCCCAGTCTTCCTACTGCATTAATACGCGGCGCTATCGTAAACACAACCTGGCCCGACGTAAGATTTCCGGGGAGAATGTTGCAGCTTTCGATTAACGCAAGTATACCGGGACGCGGAGAGACGTTTATTCTTTCGAGTCCTTCTTTAACGAGAACCCTGTTCTCATCAACTAGAGGGACAATATCTGCCGCTCCCGCGAGAGCAACGAGATCGAGGTACTCCATCGGCAGATCTCTTTTTCCTATTCTTTCCGATACGCCCTGCGCCAGCTTAAACGCCACGCCCGCGCCGGAAAGATATTTGAAAGGGTAATTACATCCCGGCTTCAGCGGATCGAGCACTGCGTACGCATCCGGCAGCTCATCTTTCGGCTGGTGGTGATCGCATATAATAAGATCGATTCCCAGTTCCTTTGCATAAGCGGTTTCTTCTACCGCTGTAATTCCGCAGTCGACGGAAATAAGCAGAGAGACGCCCTTGCTCTTGATGTAATCGATCCCGGTTTTAGAAAGTCCGTATCCTTCGGTTAGTCTTTTGGGAATATAAAAATCCGCGTTCGCATCGAGTTTTTTAAGAAACATATAGAGAAGAGCGGTAGAACAGGTCCCGTCCACGTCGTAATCTCCGAAAACACAGATGGACTGGTTTTCAGTAAGAGCCTGAATAACTCTGTACGTTGCGGCTTCCATGCCGTCCATTAAAAAGGGATTGTGAAGTGATTCTAGCGATGGGCGGAAAAATGTTTTTGCCTGGTGATAGTTCTTTATATTCCGAAGAACCAAAAGTTTGGCTAGGATATCGGAAATATTAAGAGAGTCAGCTAATGATTTTACCGTGAGGTCATCATCAACTTCTCTTATATCCCAACGTTTTTTCAACATATTAATTATCCATAGAAGATAATTAAAAGAACAAAGAAATAGATTCAGGTCTGTAAGCCGAATTTTGTAATCCCGATTAAAACCGGGACGGCAATTATTTGTCTAGGCCCGTCATTACTGCCGGGCTCGAGCGGTTTACCCGGAAGTTCCTGCCTTTTAATAGACAAACAGAGCGAACAACCCTGCTCCCGGTCGAGCCGGGAAAAACTTCCCTATTTAACCTTGCTTCGGGTGGGGTTTACCTTGTCCCGATAAAACCTGCTACCGGCAGGTAGTCGGGATGCCTTACGGCACCGGAAATGTTACCATTCCCGCGGTGAGCTCTTACCTCGCCATTTCACCCTTACCCCGATAATATCGGGGCGGTATATTTTCTGCGGCACTTTCCGTATCCCGGTTCCGCAAGCTTTGAGGCCTGCATCCCGGGACCCCGGGTGTTACCCGGCACCCTGTTCTGTGAAGTTCGGACTTTCCTCCCCCCGCGCAAGGCGAAGAGCAATTGCCCGACCTGAACCGTTCTTTTATTCCTTTTTAAGCCGAGGGACGATGAACGTTATACGGCTTAATACAATTACTTCTTAAATTTAACAAAATGATTATAAATGGTGAAAGTTAAATTATTTTAATGGCCAAATATAATAAATTACTTCTCTTAAAACAGCAGAAAAGATCAGTCATATATTTATCTGTCCGGCCTGAAAAAAAATGTTAACGTGCCTGAAAAGAATTGCGCATGCCGGCAGGAAATAGGTGCCAACTTAAAATCTATTATATTAAATTAATCCGATTTTGATGGGGGATAATTATGAAAATATTCATCGGAATTCTGTTAGCTTGTTCATCTTTACTGCAAGCCCAAAACTTGAAGTTGGGATTTGACATAGGCTTTCATCAAGTTAAAATTGACAAAGCGAACAACTCGCAAAATTTAGGGACAGAAGGGTTACCTTTGGCAGCTCATTTGGATTTATCATTTAGCCCCCTAAAAGATATTTCTTTCCTTGCTCAAATAGGAAGAACTTTTGATACGGAATTTAAGGGCTGGGAATTTGGTATTAGGGGGTAAGTATAAATTTATTAGCCCGAGTTTATTTCGCAACCGGAATATTACAACATTCTAACGAGGGACTTCAGATAGGCAATGAGGAAATTACTTTTAATTCATCTATATGGACTATTTATTTAGGGGGAGGAGTTCAAATAACGAATTCCTTCTCCATGGAGTTAAAATATTATGTGCCGACTTCGAAACCTAAGATCATTAAGTATTTAAGAAAATATGATGAAAATCCTTCAACCTGGGAAGCTTACACATTTAAGAACATGATAAGATTGAATTTTTTGTTCGGCTGGAATATCTGATAATTTTTTTTTGATCTTTCAGTGAATTACTCAGAATATTCAATAAATAATTATAGAGAGAAAATTAGGGTAAGATACAGTTCGGAGGAGAGTTTCCGGGGAATTAAAAATTCTCTCTTGTCACTCGTACCGACTTTATATGCCGGTACAAGCGCCGCGGTTTTACGGCATAAGAGAGATCAATAATATACGAGAAAGAAATTACGCGTCGACTGTTTCGGCTATTTCCGTCGATACCAATATTCTTCCGCAGTACTCACAGAAGAAAAGCTTGTTGTTTCTTCTGATCTCGAGCTGTCTCTGCGAGGGAACAATATTATGGCACCCTGAGCAGGCGGAGCGTCTGATAGTAGCTACCGCTTTTCCTTTTTTCGCCTTTCTTATTCTCATGTAAGCGGAATAGTCGGGCTTCTTTGTCAGTGCCTCTATTTCTTTTCTCTTGGTTCTGAGTTTCTGCTCTTCTTTTTCGTTTGCCTTGACGATTTCCTTGAGGTCGGCCTGTTTTACCTTCAGCTCTTCATTCAGGGTTTCGAGCTGCGGCGAATTTTCTTCTATTTCGTCGGCCACTTTTTTACTGAAATCGGCGAGATTGTCGTTCTCTGCTTCAAGTTTTGTAACCTGCTCCTCGGTGTGGTCTATTTCCTTTGTGAGGGCGTCGTATTCTTTGTTGTTTCTTACCTGGTATAGCTGAGCCTTGAACTTCTTCTCGTTTTCTTTCAGCTTTTCTATCTCTTCCTCGTTTTGCTCTCTTTTCTCGAGAGATTCCTTGCGTTCTTTTTCCTTATTAGCGATATCGTCTTTTATCTCTCTGATGCTATCCTCTAGGGATTCTACAGTGTGAGGAAGATCTCCGCGGAGTTCTTCAAGTTCATCCAACTGATCGTCTATGTTTTGCAACTCATAGAGTATTTTTAACCTGTCAAACAATTTTATTATGCTCCTTAATTGTTGTAAAAAATGATGGGATTCGTCGATCCGCCGTATTTAAAAACTTTTGTATTCGATTTTCTTCCGCCAATAAATTTTTCGAGTCTTCTCTTCACTTCGTTGAGAGAATGAATTTCGGTCTCGTAATGCCCGGCGTCAATTAGAAGTATCTTGCCGCTGTAATCGTGAAAAGTGTGGTATTTCAGATCGGCGGTGATGTACGCGTCGGCACCGGACTTTACCGCGTCGGAGATCAGATCACTCCCCGATCCTCCGCAGACGGCAACTGTACTAATTCTTCCACTTTTGCCCCCTGTATACCTGAAATTTTTTGCCCTCAGTTTTTCCGATACGTGTTTTAAAAAATCTTTTCGGCTCATAGACGTCTCAAGCTCTCCCAGAGCGCCCGCTCCGTAATTCACGTTGAGGTTATTAAGCGGATAAACATCGTAAGCGACTTCTTCGTAAGGATGCGCCTTAATCATAGATTTTATTACTCCGGGCAGTTTCCAAGAATCGACAACTACTTCCAGCTTAACCTCGCTTATCGATTCACGCACCTGTTTTCTCCCAACTGAAGGTTTAGATTTTGCAGAGCCGGTAAATGTTCCTTTTCCCTCGGTCCTGAAGCTGCACCCGGAATACTCGCCAATAATTCCGCCGCCCTCTTCGAAGATTGCGCCGGTTACTTTTTCCGCATGTTCACCGGGAACAAAAACAGTAAGCTTAAACTGATTTGATTCAGCGTTATGCAGGAAACGGATATTCTTCAGCTTCAGTACTTTTGCCAGCTCAAAGCTGACCCCGTCTTTCGTAAAATCAAGATTGGTATGGGCCGAATAAAGAGTGATATCGTTTTTAATCAGTTTTTCTACTTGCCTGGAAATCTTGTTTGTCTCGGTATCGATCTTATTCAGAGGGCGGAAGAGGAGGGGATGATGGGTGAAGATAAAGTTGCACCTCTTTTTTATCGCGTCGTCAAGAACACTGTCGGTAAGCTCCAGACACAGCATTATGTTTTTAACTTTCCTATTCGTCGATCCCACCTGCAAACCTACGTTGTCTTTCTGCCAGGCGATTTCTCTGGGCGCCCATCCCTCAAAGTATTTTATTATATCATTACATGTCATAGCAAAAAAAATGCACCCCGATTTAATCGGGGTGCATCTTTCTAATTTTTCTGGTCTTTAGCTCTCAGCCGCTTTGCAGCGGAATAAACAAGCTTGAGATATATTAATTTGTCTGTTTTTTCTGCCATATTAAGTCTTCAAATATACTTTTTCGGCATCTAATTATCAACAACAAAAAGAGTATATCAAAAAATAAAATTTTTATCTGTGATATATGTTACCGAGAAAACTGCATGAATTTACAGTTAATCGGGATTTACCCAGTTATTGTCTTCTTTTATAATCTCTATCAGGGAATCCACCGCGCCCGCGGAAGGGATATTGCGTTTTACGATGTCTTTTCCCCTGTAAAGAGTTATTTTTCCCACACCCGAGCCAACGTAGCCGTAATCCGCGTCGGCCATTTCGCCCGGACCGTTAACGATACACCCCATTATCGCTATTTTTACTCCTTTCAAGTGTTCTGTGCGCTTTCTTATCATATCCGTTGTTTCCTGCAGATCGAACAGCGTTCTTCCGCAGGAAGGGCAGGCGATATATTCGGTTTTCGATATCCTTGTCCTTGCCGCCTGAAGAATACCGAACATTACCCGGTTGACGATTTTTTCAACGGATTCTTTTTTTACAAAACTTCTAACGTGTTCGGTACCGTTTTCATTTTCCTTATTTTCTTCCAATCCTTCCGAAATTTCGGTCCAGACCCCGTCGCCGAATCCTTCTATTAAAAGCGCGCCGAAGTCCGTCGCAGTAAAAAGTCTGACTTGATCCAGATCGAGCTTTGAATAAGATCGTTTTATTATTACCGGATTTTCAATTCTTTTTTGAAGAAGATCTATGAACACGCGCCTCTGTTCGGGCATGCCGTGAGCGTTGTTTGTAGTTAAAACTACGACGGCGGTTTTATCTTCGCTTATTCTTTTCAATAAATCATCGGATAGATCATCAATGCTTAATTGAATAAAGTTAAGCGTTTCCGATTTTACGCCATCGGTTGAATAATCCTTTGCCGTAAGTAGAGGAAAACAATTAGCCTTATTTTCAGTTGTCCGCCACGCATCATAGTCGTTCACCGCTTTAAGTCCGTGAGGTATATCGAACGGAATAATTTTTTCCCCGGTGTATATAAAATCCGGGGCGATGTCGTTCATGTTCCATTTGTCGGTCGGCTCGTTGTAGAAGTAACCGATATCGCTCAGGTCGGCAGGCGAGTTAATTTCCCTTCTGCTGAAATCGGCGAAAACCCTGGGCACGTTCGTTCCGCCCATGCCGCCTATTTCTATTGTATGTCTCCTCGAGTATTCGAGAGGATCATAAGGAAGCTCATCGACAGGAACAATCGGCTTGTGTCCGGGACGGTCTTTATATCTGTCCACCAGTTCGATCGCAACCGGCGCTTCGAACTCGGGATCCTCGGTAAGAGATACTCTCACAGTATCGCCCAGGCCGTCCTCCAGAAGCGCGCCTATTCCCATGGCCGATTTAATCCTGCCGTCCTCTCCGCCGCCGGCTTCTGTTACGCCGATGTGAAGCGGATAGTTCATGTTTTCTTTTTCCATCTCTTGAATAAGAAGACGGTAGGCCTGCACCATTATCTGAGGATTGCTGGCTTTCATCGAAAGAGTGATTTCAAAATATTTCAGATCCTCGCAGATTCTTACGAACTCCAGCGCAGATTCCACCATGCCGAGCGGCGTATCCCCGTAGCGGCTCATTATCCTGTCGGATAAAGATCCGTGGTTCGTTCCTATGCGCATCGCTGTGCCGTATTCCTTACAGACCTTGACGAGAGGAGTAAAGCGTTTCCTTATCCTTTCAATCTCGGCGTTGTACTGTTCGTTGGTATATTCTAGAGTTTGGAATTTCTTCCGGTCAACATAATTGCCCGGGTTAACCCGTACCTTTTCCACAATTCTCGCGGCTAGTTCTGCGGCGTTGGGGGTAAAATGTATATCCGCGATCAGCGGAACGCTGCAGCCGCGCTTTCTCAGTTCGTTTTTGATATCTTCGAGGTTTTGAGCTTCGAGTTTGCTGGGGGCGGTTATTCTTACGTAGTCGCATCCCGATTTAACCATTCTTATCGTCTGTTCTACCGTACCGATGGTATCCATCGTATCGGTGGTAGTCATCGACTGTATCCGGATGGGATTATCGCCGCCCATCGGAACATCGCCGATATGAACTTCTCTGGTGCGATACCTGGAGTAAGAAGTTAGGCTGTTGCAGTATGTTTTAATCTTATTTATCGGGTCAGGCATATTTCAATCGGTTTTCGTTTTTACTGCATTCAATACAGCTTCGGCGAATTGGCTGCTTACCGCCGGATTGTTTGCCGTAATAATATTTTTTCTTATAACCAGCGGCGTGTCTTTATAATCCGCTCCGCCGCTTAAGAGATCGGCTTTGTCTTCTACAAAACAAGTTGCCGTTATTCCGTTTAGAATTCCCGCCTTCGCGAGAATAACGGGAGCACTGCAGATAGCCGCGATGGTCTTCTCCTTCGCATTGAATCCGGCGGCGATCTTATGAAGTGTTCGGTTGCCGCCGTATTCCCTGGCACCCGCCCCGCCGATCAAGACAAACGCCGCGAAATTATTCGCGTTGACGTTGTTAAGATTTACATCCGCTTTTACTTTCAGTCCGTTTTGCCCGACGCATAGTCCGCGCGCGTCGGAAGTAATGAAGACCTTAAATCCTGCCTTTTCGGCATAATCTCGGGAAGTCAGGAATTCCGCTTCATTAAAATGTGAAGCAGGAACGAAAAATAAAATACTATTATTGTTCACTTTGTGAATTTTTTCCTTATCCGTCCTCTAAATATATAAATAGTTAAACTTTTACTGAAATTACGCAAAATTCATTAAACTTGGTGTAAACCTTCAAGGTCAACCGCAAAGGCACCTTTCGTCCGAAGGAATCCCCTGAGGAGAGTTCAAGATCTGCGATCTCAAAAGGATAGTTATGTAACTTAAGTCGGTAATTAAAATAATGCTGATCGCCGTCCTGATCTTTATATATAACGGATGCATTATAAATAGCAAATCCTGCAAAACAGCGCAAACTCCCGGACCGAAAACCGGACCATAGCAGCAGCGATAAAAATTTCACCGGGAGATAGTGACGTAATCCGGGGACGGGCAATCTATCAAAATCTTCTAAAGATTTTTTATTAAATTAAATCATCATTTTAACTTTAGCCTGAAGCGGCGGACTGCCGGATATTTATGAGAATACCAGAAAATAAAATAGAAGAGATACGTGCGTCGGCGAATATCGTCGATATAATATCCGAGTATGTTCAGCTCAGGAAAAGAGGGAAGAATTATATTGGATTGTGCCCGTTTCACAACGAGAAGACACCGTCTTTTACGGTAAGCGACGAGAAGCAGATATTCCACTGTTTCGGATGCCACGCCGGCGGAAACGTGTACAAGTTTTTAATGGACTACGAGAAGATATCGTTTGTCGAAGCGGTTCAGGAACTTGCCGAGAGACAGGGAATCCCGCTTGAGTTTTCGGAGGATACCAGCGAAAGACAGACCGAGCAGGAAATACTTTATGACATAAATACAGAAGCCGCAAGGTATTTTTCGGATAATCTTCTTAACAGACCGGAAGGCGAGATTGCGAGAAAATATTTTCACGACAGAAAGATCAAGCCGCAGGCGATGCGCGCGTTCGGACTCGGATACGCCATGCCCAACTGGGACGATTTTATAAGCTTTGCTCAGTCAAAAAAACTAGATCTCGAGAGAGCGCTGACATTGGGTTTAATAGGCCAGCGAAACGACGGAAGGCTTTACGATAAATTTATGGGAAGAATAATCTTTCCTATTTTTTCTCCCAACGGAAGGGTGGTCGCGTTTGCCGGAAGAATTCTCGATAAGCGCGAAGGCACAGCGAAGTATCTTAACTCGCCCGAGTCATCGGTTTATACGAAGGGAAGAATCCTTTACGGACTATCACTCGCGAAGGATGAGATCCGCAGGCTTGATAAAGCTATTATGGTAGAAGGTTACATGGATCTTATTTCGCTGTATCAGGCAGGAGTAAAAAACGTTGTTGCTGTTTCGGGGACAGCATTGACCGAAGAGCAGGTTCAGTTGATTTCCAGATATACAAAAAATGTTGTCCTTCTTTTCGATGCCGACACCGCGGGAATAAAAGCTTCGATGAGAAGCATAGAGCTTCTGCTTAGAAGAGACATAGAAGTGAAAATCGCTTCTCTGCCCGGAGGCGAGGATCCCGATTCCTTCGTAAATAATTTTGGAAGAGAAAAGTTTGAAGACCTTGTAAAGAGAGCGCAGAATTTTCTTGAGTACCAGTCGGAAATTTACGAATCGCAGGGAATGTTCGACGATCCTGCTTCGACTGCAAATGCGATAAGAGAATTAGTGAAACCGGTTGCTCTTATCGGTGATGAGTTAAAGCGCAGTCTGCTGATAAAGAATATTTCTAAAAAATTTAATCTGAGAGAGAAGCTTTTAGAAGCGGAATTAGATAAAGCGATAAACGCCGCCGGAAAACAGATTACCGGCGAAGAGAGAATACGCGACAGGCAGGCGGCCGAGCAGAACCGAGCGGTGCAGGAATCAACAACGAAAACTGCTTCTCCGGAAATTTACAATCTCGAAAGAGAGCTTATAAAACTTCTTTTCGAGGCGAACAAAGATGTAATAGAACTAATCTCTCTGCACATAAGGCCTGAGGATTTTGCAATAGAAGCGCATGCGGATCTCTCTCATTTAATATACGAGACATACCATAGTAACGAGGAGCTTATTGCTAGCGCGTTAATTGATAAAGTTAATGACGAAGAGCTGAGATCTTATGTACTTGAACTTACATTCGATAAATATTCCATCAGCAAAAACTGGGAGACGCTTTATCCGGGGCTTCCTCACGAAACGGTGCTTCTTAAAATTACAAGAGACACGCTGAAAAGATTTAAATTAGAACAGATCGAAAAACAAATTGCGAATAATCATAAGCAGCTGGAGAACGCATCGACTGACGATGAGCGTCTCGAAATAATGAAAGTTAACAGAGGTCTGGAGAGAGAAAAGGTGATTGTTGCTCAGGAACTGAACGGCGACGAACAATAGTTTTTAAATTATTTTCGGAAAAATTTAAGCGATGAATTACAGGCAGGCAAAAACCGGGAAGTTGATGATTGAAATTCTGCCGGATAAGTGCGACTTCTGCGGATGCTGCGTAGGCGTTTGTCCCGAAGACGCGATAGAACTTAAGGAAGCGGAGATCTTTATAATTGACGAAAGATGTACCAACTGTGCGAAGTGCGTGTGGAGCTGCCCGATTGAGGTGATTAAGTTTAATAAGGAGGGAGTGCCGGTGTAAGTTTAGGTGTATGGCCCCAATGTTATCTTTACCACAGACCTGCCTGCCGGTAGGCAGGAACACGGAGGCACAGAGGAAATTTTGATTAACCATAATAATACTTCTTAATTTTACTCTTTAACTTTTACTTAAACTCCGGGGAATATTTGGCAAAGATTAAGAGCAAGAGTAAGATAAAGAAGACTTCTTAGACATAGGCTTAGACTTTTCATTAGAATGTAAGTATCTGGATAAAAAATTATACGATATATTACTTTCAAAGTCCGAAGAAATAGGAAAACTTTTAAATCATATGATAGAAAACCCGGGGAAATACAAATAACCTATGAACTTATTAAACAAATTCATGACGATTGCTTACTGCTGACTGCAAACTGAGAACTTATAAAAAAATGAAAAATAATTATGATGTAATAGTGGTCGGAGCCGGTCCCGCGGGATCGATGGCGGCACGCTTTGCGGCTGAGCAGGGAGTATCCGTTATGATGCTCGAGAAGGACCGCGACGTCGGCTATCCCGTTAGATGTGGTGAGGCTATCAGCAAGGCCGGCGTGGAAGAATTTATTACTCCCGATCCCAAATGGATTACCTCGTACATAGATAAATTCTCTCTTAACTCGCCCGACGGTAACGAAGTTATAATTGAATTCGGTGACGCCGGCTATGTTCTTGAGAGAAGAATATTCGATTACGAGCTGGCTAAAACTGCCGCGAAAGCGGGGGCCGAGATAAAAACGAGAGCTTACGTAAACGGACTGATAATGGAAGACGGAAAAGTCTGCGGAGTTAAGTATGAATTTGCCGGTGAGCAGAAAGAGCTGAGAGCCAAAGTAGTAATCGGCGCCGACGGAGTGGAATCGAGAGTGGGGCGCTGGGCGGGACTAAAAACATACGTCGATTTCCGCGACATGGAATGCTGCACGCAGATCACCGCTTCTAATATTAAAGTAGATCCGAATACCTTATATTTTTACTTCGGCCGGAATTACGCGCCCGGCGGATATTTCTGGATGTTTCCCAAAGGCAATGATACCGCCAACATAGGACTTGGGGTTAGCGGGATGGTAGGCAAGCAGAGATCCGCGCTTTCGTACCTGAATAATTTTATGGAAACAAATTATCCTAACGCTCCGGTGCTTACAACTATAGCAGGCGGGGTGCCGAGCGTTGTTACTCTCGAAAAAATTTCAGCGCCGGGAATTATGCTGGTCGGAGATGCGGCGAGACAGGTAAATCCCTTAAGTGGGGGAGGAATAGCTAGCGGAATGATAGGCGGCAGCATTGCGGGGAGAATTGCGGGAGAAGCCGTTAAAGCGAACAAGCTTGAGCACATACTTTCTTACGATAAGGCATGGCACGACAGGCTGGGCAAGCGGCACGAAATATTCGAAAGGCTTAAGAACGGCATATACAATTTTTCGGATCGGAAGTTTAATAATATAGCTAAAGCTTTTAATAAAGTGCCGCCGGGAAAAAGGACTTTGGGAAAATTATTTTACCAGGCGCTTATCAACCAGCCTTCGCTGCTTCTTGATATTACCAAGGTTTTCAAAGTTTAATATAATCTTAGAGAAGAAATTTTCGATTATAAACATATAATTAACATACTCATGCTTTCATGCATCCGTGCCTTCATGCTTGCATTAAGAATGTTTTATGCTTAAATGTTGATCACTTCAAATTGTTTCTTAATTTTTTAATACTCATTTTCTTATATTAAACTAGAAAAAGGGTTCGGGTAATTCATGGGAAAAAGAAAGACGGTCGCAAAAACAACTAAGATAAAACAGGAGTCAAAGAACAACGGTTTTCCCGCCGGTTTTGCGGTCGGACTGCGAGACTGTTTCTTCTGGAAGACAACTATAGACCGGGACGGAGAAAAAGTATATTACTCGGAAAATATAAAAGAGGTCACAGGATACTCGGGTGGTGAGGTCAGTCATTTCCCAGGTCACGGTGCCGCGATACTTTTTGAAGACGACATTCATCGTGTAAAAAGAGTGATGAGCGAATTTGCGGCCGACACCTCATCTAATTTTATTACTCTCACTTACCGCATAGTTAAAAAGAATAAAAGAATTGCCTGGATTAAAGAGAGCATCTCGGTAGAAAGGGACGAGAACGGCATTGTTAAAGCATATAACGGATTTGTCAGCGATGTTTCCGATATAAAGAATGAAGAGCTGCGGCAGGTTAAAACACTCGAGGGCCTGCAGTCGCTGAACGCATCAAAGGATAAATTTATTTCCGTGCTCTCTCACGATCTCCGGGCCCCGTTTACAAGCATACTCGGATTTTCGGAAATACTCATGAACGAACCGAATCTTTCGCACAAAGAACAACTCGAATACCTTAGCTACATTAACGACTCCTCTCAGAACCAGCTTCAGCTTATTAATTATCTTCTTGATTGGTCGCGGCTTCAAACGGGAAGAATTAAGATAGAGCCTCAGCGGCTGCATGCGCAAAGCCTTGTGTTCAACTGTGTTTCATCGCTTACCGGTAACGCGATAAGAAAAAACATCGACATCAAGGTTACCGTAGAGGATAACATCTATGTTCAGGCAGATGAGCGTCTGCTCAGCCAGGTGATTACCAATCTTATCAGCAACGCCATTAAATTTTCGCCGGAGGGAAAATCGATAGAAGTTTTCGCTGATGTCTTCAACATCAATTTCGTAGAGTTTGTAGTTAGAGACGAAGGGAAAGGAATCTCTGAGGATAATAAGGCTAAGATTTTTAAGTTTGAAAAGATGTTTTCTACCGAAGGAACAAAGGGCGAAAAAGGCACCGGACTCGGACTCTCGCTCGTAAAAGAAATAGTTGAAAAACACAACGGCGAGGTTTGGTTCTATTCCGAAAAAGAAAAAGGGAGCGAATTCCACTTCACAATTCCGCGCTCGAAGGATTCGATTTTATTAATTGATAATAATGCGGCCGACATGGCTAGGCTCGATGAAGTTATAAACAAAAAATTCTCCCGCTTCGAAATTATCTGCGCGAAGAACGGTTACGAAGCGATCGAGAAATTTTTCGACAAGCTTCCTTCGCTTGTAATAACGGTGTACGATATGCCGCTGATGAACGGGGTTCAGTTCATCAACATGATCAGGCTTGAAGATAAAAATCAGAAGATACCCGTTGTTGCCGTAATACCGGACGGCGATAAAAATATTAAAAAAGAATTTCAGAATATAGGCGTAAATATCATTCTCAAAAAACCGGTTGACATGGACTTGCTTGCGGATAAGCTCGGCGGTCTGCTTCAAAACATGTAAGCCTTTAGAGGCAAATCTTTTCATCAAAATTATTTTATATAATTTCATTCATATTTTCATCTCCTTCCAACTTAAACTCTCATTGTTTATATTTTAGGTCAAAATTCAGGAGGTTTAATTGAATATTGCGGTTGTGGGAACCGGGTATGTCGGACTGGTTTCCGGCACATGTTTCGCCGAAACAGGCAATCATGTTCTGTGCGTCGATAATAACGAAGAAAAAGTTAAGAAGCTCCGGGGCGGAACAATTACTATATTCGAACCCGGGCTGGAAGTTTTATTCGAAAGAAATATAGGAGACGGGAGACTAACATTTACTACAGATCTTTATGAAGCCGTAAGAAAATCAGAAATAATTTTTCTGTGTCTGCCTACTCCTCAGGACGCCGACGGCAGCGCCGATCTGAAATATGTTCTCGGCGTGGCGGAAGATCTAGGAAAACTTTTTAAAGATGAACCGGGAATCGGATATAAAATTTTAGTCGATAAAAGCACGGTCCCTGTAGGTACCAGCGATAAAGTACGGGAGAAAATTAAACAGCATGCTCCCGATTTTGAATTTGATGTCGCATCGAACCCTGAATTCTTGAGAGAAGGCATGGCGGTCGATGATTTCTTAAAACCCGAAAGGGTTGTTATAGGCACAAGCAGCGAGAAGACGAGAAAGGTTATGGCCCAGCTTTACGAGCCTTTCGTTCGCTCGGGAAATCCCGTTTACTTTATGGATGAAAAATCGGCCGAGATGACTAAGTACGCCGCGAATTCCTTCCTTGCAGCGAAGATTTCCTATATGAATGAAATAGCAAATCTCTGCGAGCTCACCGGTGCCGATGTTGACAAAGTTAGAATCGGTGTAGGTTCCGATTCTCGAATAGGCAAGCGCTTCCTTTTCCCGGGAGTAGGATACGGCGGCTCGTGTTTTCCGAAGGATGTGGTCGCTCTTGTGAACACCGCTAACGAAAACAAATACGATTTTCAAATTCTTAAATCCGTTATTGATGTTAATAAAAAGCAGATCGAGTTATTCTTCAATAAAATTTTGAAGCATTACAACGGTGATATAAAAGGAAAGCATTTCGCGCTGTGGGGACTTTCGTTTAAGCCCAATACCGACGATATGAGAGAAGCGCCTTCTTTAAAATTAGTGGAACTTTTAACCGGCGGCGGCGCGTCTGTAAAGGCGTACGATCCCGAAGCTTTGGCAACGGCCGGACAAATTATAGGGGATAAGATCGAATACGCCGATAAGGCTTACGAAGCGCTCAATAATGCCGATGCCCTGATCATCGTTACCGAGTGGAATGAATTCAGAAATCCGGACTTCAATAAGATTAAATCTTTACTGAAAGTGCCCCTTATCTTCGACGGAAGAAATTTGTACGACCTTGAGGTAATGAGAAAAATTAAATTCACTTATTACTCAGTCGGCAGGGCAGTTATAAAATTGTGATATTGTTAATATGAATCAAACCGGCCCGAACGGAGAAATAAAGGAAAGAGCATGGTACGCTCTTTATACGAAACCGAGAAGCGAGTTTAAAGCCGCGTCGCAGATAGGGGAAAACAATATTATTTTTTATCTGCCCGCTATTACCCGCACAAAGCAATGGAGCGACAGAAAAAAGAAAGTAACCGAACCTCTACTGCGCGGATATATATTTATCTTCGCCGACGAGAAGGAGCGCATTACCGCGCTCGAGCAGGTCGCGGTTGTCCGTTGCGTTTCGGATATGGGAAGACCGGCAAAGATACCCGAATGGCAGATCGATAACCTGCGAACCATGCTTAAAACAAAATCTGAGCTTTACATCCACGAGGGCTTATATCCAGGTGTAAAGGTGAGAATAAAGAGGGGGCCTTTCGAAGGCGTAATAGGAACCGTTACCGAAGGCGAGCAGGGGCACACTATAAGCGTATCTATAGATCTTCTGAACAGATCCGTGATCGCTCATCTCCCTGAAGAAAGCACATTCGAAATTATTAAAAACACCTAGGATGTTTTTACTCTCTTCCAATTTAGATTCGTACCGATTCCGGGTGATATTTATCCTTTATTTTTTTATGTTAACTTAAACCAAAATCAATCGAAGTTTTATGCTTAATCAGAAAGAATTAAATACCCTGGAAAAAGGGGATCAGGTCGATCATTTTCTCCTTCTTAAAAAATGCGAGATTCGCCTGACTAAAGCCGGAAAACAATATCTGTTTCTCGAACTGGGCGACAAATCGCTCTCTTTGAATGCGAATGTATGGGACAGCTTTGAGAACTTTTACGAAATGGCGAAAACAGGCGATGTTGTTAAGGTTGCCGGAAGTATGGACGACTACCAGGGTGCGCCGCAGATAAGAATAAACTCTATAAGAATTTTAAAAGCTTCGGAAAAAGTTTCGCCTATCGATTTTCTGCCTAAATCGAAAAGAGACCCGGATGTTATGCGTAAAGAATTCCGCGATAGAATTGATAGGATAGCTAACCGTTATCTGAAAGAATTGATGAACCTGGTTTTCACGGAAGATAACTTCGCGAAGTTTTCCGCCGCACCCGCGGGGAAATCGTGGCACCATTCCTACGTTCACGGCCTGATCGAACATACGTTGGAGATCATCAGGATCTGCGATCTTATGTGCGATATACATCAGGAGATAAACAGGGACCTTTTGATAAGCGGCGCGATGATGCACGACTTCGGCAAGACGGAAGAACTGAGCTTCGATTCTTCGTTCGATTATACGGATAAAGGAAAGCTGCTCGGGCATATCGTTATCTCGTCGATGATTATAAACGAAGAAACAAAAAAAATCGAAGGTTTCCCGGAAGACCTCAAAAATTGCCTCATTCACATTATATTAAGCCATCAGGGAAAGCTGGAATATGCCTCGCCGGTTGTGCCGAAAACATTAGAGGCTATTACTCTTTATCAGGCGGACGAGCTCAGCGCAAAAGTAAACGCCTACAAAAACGCTATCGCTTCGGGGGCGGGCACGGACGCAAAATGGACAAGGTACATTACCCTTGCATCGACCGATCTCTATAACCACGGAATCAGGGGAGAGGACGAAGAAGGGGAGCAAAAATCATTATTTGACTAAAGAAGGGGCCGTTATGAAATCATTTCTCAGCGTGTCTTTACCAGCAGCTTTGATCATTTTAATTTTGTTTCCCGGCATCGTGCCGGCGCAGTCGCTCGACGAACTTATTAAGAAGGGCGACGATTACATGGCTGAGTTCAATAATCAAAAAGCTCTGGATACTTACATGCAGGCCGATAAAGTCAGTCCCGATAACTGGCAAGTTTATTGGAGACTGAGCAGAGCATACGTGGATATTGCGCAGAACATGCCGGAAAAGACCGATGAAGATAAAGACGCTCAGCTGGCGGAATATCAAAAGGCATTCGACTACGCGGATAAGGCCGTTAAGCTTGCCCCCGACAAATCTATTACTTATTTAAGAAGAGCGATAGCCAACGGAAGAATCGCGCTTTTCAAAGGAGTATTTTCTGTGGGCGGAGTAGTAAACTCGGTAAAGTCCGACTGCGAAAAGGCGATAGCTCTTAACAACGGCGGAAACTATTGGCAGGCCGTCGCGCATTACGTGCTAGGCAGAACTAACGCGAAGGTCAGCGAAAAGTGGGCTCCGGCGAGAGCGGTGCTGGGACTCGGCTGGGCCGATCTCGACGTTGCTATTACCGAGTATAAAAAGGCGATCGCTCTTTTCCCTAATTTCAGAATGTTTTATCTCGATCTTGCCAGGGCTTACGTTAGGAACGATGAGTATAAAGCCGCTAGAGAAATGCTTAACAAAGTTCTCGAAAGTCCGAAGAAAGATCAGGATGACGACAAGAGGATTGTCGAAGCGAAGCAGCTTCTTAAAGACATAGAAGACGAATGATAATATTAAGAGTGTTGTGAATTGAATATCGGCGAGAGTTTAATCGATAAAATTGCCTCGGCCCGCTCGGTTGTGTTTTTTACCGGCGCGGGTATTTCCGCCGAGAGCGGTATACCTGTTTTCAGGGGAAAGGACGGCATCTGGAATAAATTGAAGCCGGAGGAGCTTGCAAACTTCGATGCCTTCCTCAAAAATCCTCAGCTTGTATGGGAGTGGTACAACCACAGGAAACAGATTGTACACCAATCCCAACCGAATCCCGCTCATATCTCTATTGCAGAAATGCAGAACATCCTGCCGGAAGTTTCCGTAATAACCCAGAACATAGACAACCTCCACAAGAGAGCCGGAAGCCGCACTGTTTACGAGCTGCACGGAAATATAGAACGGAATTACTGTATAAAGTGCGGAAAGAAATACGAGGAAATACCGGAAGTTAAAGACGGCGCCCCGCTCTGCGACTGCGGAGGATTAATCAGGCCGGATGTGGTCTGGTTCGGCGAATATCTTCCCGAGGATCAATTTTCGGGCGCGGCTGAAGCCGCTGAGAACAGTGACGTATTTATTATTGTCGGAACTTCAGGCGTAGTTTATCCTGCAGCTTCTCTTATATTTGCCGCTAAATCCAACGGAGCTTATCTTCTTGAAATTAATATCGAGCCGACCGAGGTTTCTTCATCCGTAGATGAATCTATATTCGGCAAAGCGGGCGAAGTGCTTCCGGAAGTTTTAAGGATGGTTAAAGAAAAATTATCCATGAAATTATGAAGCCATAACGGTTAGTTACACCGCATCGTCTTTGTTTTGAGTGCCGAGCAGTTTGCACAATCTCTGCAGTTCAATTTGTTCTGACTCACTGAGTATCCCGACTTCTTTAACAATAGCCGCGGTTTGGGAGGGGAACAGCTTTTCGATCAGATGCTTTCCCTGTTTTGTAAGATGAACCGTAAAATATCGCCTGTCTTTAGCGCCCCGTTCTCTCTTGACAAGCCCTCTCTTCTCAAGGTTATCTACTACCATCGTAATATTGCCTCCGCTTTTAAGGAGCTTGCTCCCGAGATCCTTTTGACAAAGAGGTCCGAGATGCATAAGCGCTTCCAATATATTAAACTGGCTTTCCGTCAGCCCTGAGTTCGACAGAGACAGCCTTATTCTAGAGTTCAAAGATTCTACCGCTCTTATCAGCTTTATGTATGTATTAAGAGCGGTTGTTTCTTTCCTGCTGCCTTTATAGTGGGTGCCCATATAACCTTTATATTAAAAAGTTTAACATTAAACTAATATTTATTCATATTACAATCAATTTCCTTCTCCTTGTTCCTGAATTATATTCGGCGCTGTGAGCTAAAACTAATCGTGTAGACATAGTTGAGGAAGAAAGAATAAAAATTGTTAAATTAGTATCCGAATCAAACAAAGTTTAAAGGTAAAAAAGTGAAGATTGCAATCGCTTCCGATCACGGCGGATTTGAATTAAAGAATTTTTTAGTAAGCTGGATGAAGGAACAAAATCTGGAAGTTGCCGATCTCGGCAACGACGTGTATGATCCCAAGGACGATTATCCTGATTTCGCTATTACACTGGCTAAGTACGTAGCTTCCGGGGAAGCCGATAAAGGCATAGTGATCTGCGGAAGCGGAGTAGGGGCCTGCATCGCCGCTAACAAAGTAAAGAATGCGCGTGCCGGATTGTGCCACGATACGTACTCGGCTCATCAAGGCGTAGAGCACGATAATATGAATGTCCTTTGCCTCGGCGCCCGTATCGTAGGAACCGAGCTGGCAAAGGAGCTGGCAGAAGCTTTTTTAAAAGCGAGTTTTATTAACGAGGAAAGATTTTTGAGGCGGCTGGAAAAAGTGGAAAGTCTCGAAAAGTAAAAAAAAACCCTGTTAGTTCGAAGCTTTTTATATGCCCAACCGTTATTCAGGCCGCTGTATAAAACAATCCGGCCGGCGAACCTTATAATAAATTTATTTCGTTCTCTTAATCAACAAGGGCACTTATTTTTTAATCGTGTGGTGAAGCTTTTTATCCTCGTTGACAAGTATTCTGCTCCCTACGGCAAATGAAATAAGAATCGTCAGTGAAAAGAAAACTATAGTTGAAAATGATAGTATCTGCATAACATCTCCCTCACTAAACCTTGGTATAAATCATTCAATAATTCCTGCATGATATATATAATAAAATCTATGCCAGGTTAATGTTAATTTTATCTGTGGGAAACATGCTGTTTTTTAATATGTGTTAATTCTATATTCTCAATATTAGACTTTTGGAAACCATAGTGTCATAAAATATAACACTCTCTTTTGCAGCGATATTGAAACGCATCACACGGTAAATTTTGAATTGAACCCTAATTATAGTATAATTTTTGAAAACAGTTTTATACTGATCATGAAATAATTTTCGGAGTAATAATGAAAGTAGGATTTATAGGCCTCGGGCTCATGGGCTCTAGAATGGCTGCCAATTTGATGAAGAACGGGCACGAACTCGTCGTCTATAACAGGACGCGCGAGAAGGCCGAACCGCTGGCAGAAAAAGGTGCTAAGATAGTTTTCTCGCCCGCGGAAGTAGGAGAACAAGCCGAGATATTAATTACGATGCTTTCCGATCCGGATGCGGTAAGGAAAGCGGCATTGGGCGAAAAAGGTTTTTTGATGCGGCTTGAACAAAAAGCATTATGGATAGACTGCTCCACGGTGAATCCGTCGTTTTCAAAAGAAATGAAAGATAAGGCAGGCGGAATGAATATCAGGTTTATCGACGCACCGGTAGCAGGAACGATTATGCCGGCGGAGAAAGGTGAGCTGATCTTCCTTGTCGGCGGGGACGATAAAGATATAGAGGAAGCACAACCGCTTTTCGATGCGATGGGTAAGAAAACGGTTCGCATGGGCGGAACCGGAATGGGCTCGTCTATAAAGATGGTAATAAATTTGATGCTGGGACAAGCCATGGCGGCGTTTGCCGAAAGCTTGACCTTGGGCGAGTCTCTGGGAATATCAAAAGAAAAGTTATTCGAAGTTTTATTGGGCGGACCCGCTGCGGCTCCTTTTCTTGCGGGGAAGAAAAACAAAATTTCGGAAAATGAATTTTCACCCGAATTTCCACTCAGACTTATGAGAAAAGATTTTCACCTAGTCTCCGTTTCGGCGTTTGAAAATAATTTATCTTTGCCGGTATCGAATGCTGCAAAGGAGTTGTACGCATCTGCCGTTAAACACGGAATGGGCGATGATGACTTCTCCGCCGTATTTAAGTTTCTGTCAGGTGAAAAGGGGAATGTTTAAGAAGATTTTGGGGTCGAAAACTCTATGCTCGAGTCGTTCGGATTTTGAACTGATCTCAGGTATTGAAATTCCTTGTTAAAAATAACTTTGAACTCGGAACCTTTTCCGAGCTCACTGTCCACGCTTATTTCCGCACCGATCAGGTCGGCAAAGCTCTTTACCAGCGCAAGGCCAAGCCCGTTTCCCTCGAAGCGCCTGCCGTAGCCGGTTTCTTGCTGTGAGAATTTACTGAACAGCTTCGGGATATATTTTTTTGAGATACCGATACCAGTATCTTTTACGGCGACGTAAAGTTTGTCTTTACCGCTGTCGGTAAGAGACACGCTTACGTTACCTCTGCGTGTAAATTTAATGGCATTGTCTAAAAGATTGTGAAGAATTTGACTGACGATGTATTTGTCGGTTTCCACAAACGAATTAACGCACTCCTTCCGGAAGCTTAATCCGAGTTCTTTTTTAAGGGCCGCCGAATCATATCCGGTAACTACGTCTTTAATGGTTTCCGAAATGTCTATTCTTTCGGGAGTAATACCGATGTCGCCCGACTGAAGGCTGGCCATATTAAGTATCAGCTCAACGGTTCTTTGCAGTCTCTTTCCCGAGCTTAAAATCGATTCGAAAGCGGGCTCCAGCTCCTTGGGCAGTTTGTCTTCGGTTTCGTTTTTTAACAGCGACGAAAAGCTTAAGATTGCGTTTAAAGGTGTTCTTATCTCGTGCGTCATTTGTGCGAGGAATTCCGTTTTCATCCTATCCGATTCTTCCGCGGATTCTTTTGCCCGCCGCAGTTCCTTTTCGATATTTTTCTTCCTTGTAGTATCTTCCTTCATAATGAGGTAGTGAGTAATCTTGTCTTCAATATTCTTAAGCGTTGATATTGAGATCGATTCCCAGTAAAGTGATCCGTCGCGTCGCTTGTTTAGGTACTCGCCCTTCCAGTCGGAACCGTTGTTTATCTTTACGATAAGTTCATTGAAGCCTTCGTCGGAAAGTCCTGTCGGTTTTAATATTCTAATGTCTTTGCCTATTATCTCGCTGAGATCGAAACCGCTGAGGCTGGTGAACTGCGGGTTTGCGTAAAGTAGTTTCCCGCTTCCGTCTGCCACTATGATAGATACAGGACTCTGTTCTACCGCGCTGTAGAGCATATTTATTTTTTCTTCCGACTTTATTCTTTCGCTGAGATCGCGGATAATACCCGCGTGACCCGTAAGAACACCGTTGTCATCTATGGGCGTTAAAGAAAGGCTTATCGGTATTTTGTGATCGTCTTTTACCGTGAAGTTAACTTCCCAATGGTCTCCCGTTTTGTCCCCACTGCTGCAAATGTCACCGTATTTTATCAAGAGCTCGCGCGGTGTAACGTAATCGTAAAGGTATTTCCCGATTAGTTCTTTTTCGGCGTATCCGGTCATTTGTGAGAGCCCGCCTTTCATCAATTCTATCACGAAGTTCTCATCGGTTTTGACCAGTATGTCGTTCATAGCCGCAAGAGATGATTTAAGCGCGCCGTATAAATTCAAAACGTTATTATGTCTGAATATAAAATAAATCGAAACTATCAGCGCGAACATTGAAGATAGGAAATACCACTGCAGGCTGTTGTTGAAAATTTTACTTATTATCGATTGAGAAAACGGACCGGGCACTATTAGGAGAAGAAGTACAAATCCTGTGAATATTATGTTAGATCTTACACGCCCCATGTACCTGCTGTAAATGGAATAAACCTGGGCGGCTCCCAGGCAGAAGATAATAGACAACCATGTTAAATAAAAAATGTAACCGTTTGCCGCCAGGGTTCCGGTCGCTAGAAACGGTGCCGGAATAAAGCCAAGGACAAGCATAATGAAACTGAAGCCGGCAGTAAGGTAAAGGGAAGATATAATACTCCTCGACCGAATCGGGCTGTTATGCCCGATAAATATTATTATCAGGTGAAGAAAATAAAACGGAATAAAGGAAAACAAAAACAGAAGTAATAATTCAAGCACGTTAAAATAAGGACTGGGCAGGTTTAGCGATAATAAATAAGAAAACAATCCGAACGAGATAAGCATCGAAACGCCGGCCGCATAATACCTGCTGATGAGGTTACGATTTGTCCTTACTGAAATGAACACAGCGAGGATTACGTTTACGACACAGTATGCATCGATGACATAATTGTATAACATTTTTTTCCGTCCGGGGATGTTTCAGTAAGCTTTTACCGCAACTTCTATTATCATAACCGGTTTGAAGTTATTCCATTATCGGATATTTTTAAGAAAATATTAGAAGAAAGGGCAGGAAAAAGTGCGGTTTCCGAAGATTTATTGATTCCGGCTCTATGATTTCAGCATGAGCATATCCCTGACAATCGGAGTCAGGCCGCTGAAAAGAAATTCAACCGCGATAACCATCACTATCAACCCCATAATTCTCATCAATACTTTGTTGCCGCTGTCTCCGAGGAATTTCATTACTTTCCTGGCGCTCAGCAGAAGAGCCAAAGTAATAGCCAGCACCAGGATAATTACGCCGGTGAGAAGAATTTTTTGAACGATGATATGCGCGTCGTTCATCATTACTATTGCGGCGGTAATTGCGCCGGGGCCGCAGATAAGAGGGATGGCCAGGGGAGTAATGGCGATATCGTTGCCGAACTCGGTCGGCGTTTCATCATCCGACTTTGTCCTGATTAACCGCGCCTGAAGCATATCGTACCCCGCCATGAAGAAGATAATACCTCCTACTACGCGCAGACCGTTGACCGAGATCTGAAAGAACCCGAAAATAAATCTTCCCGAGAACGCAAAAAGAAGTAAGGTTAACGCTGCGGTAATTACGGCTTTAACTGCGACACGCCTTGCCTCTACGGAGCTTAGTTCGGCTGTCATTGAAGTATAAACCGGGATAACCCCGAGAGGGTTTACCATCGTGAATATTGAAGTAAATGCGAGCAGGCCGAACTCAAAAAGTCTATCCAAAATTATGGCTTTCAAAATTAAACTAAGTATTTAATCGATATTCCTCAGCGGTCCAAGATTTCCGTAAGCTTATCCGTAATTATTTGCCTGGCTTCTTCTACGTGGCGGTCGCTCATTCGTATGCTCGCAATTACAAGCCTGATTACAAACTTCCCGTTCAGTTTTGTGTGTGTAAGAAATAAACTGCCCGTTGAATTAATGCTGTTCATAAGTTTTTCGTTCAGCGCATTAAGCTTGTCTTCATCTTCAATACCTTCAGGTTTCGCTCTGAAGCAAACTGTGCTGAGCGGGGCGGGCGCGCATCTTTCCAGGACGGGATTATTGTCTACCCATTCCGCGAACTCACCACTCATCCTAATATGATTTCTTATCCTTTCTCTTATTCCTTCCGTACCGAAGTAGCGGATGATAAACCAAAGCTTCAGGGACCTGAACCTTCTGCCGAGCTGTACGCCGTAGTCCATATAATTTTTCACTACGCTGTCTTCCGATGTTTTAAGATATTCCGGCACTATGCTGAATGCCTGCTTAAGAACGTCGGGCTTGTTGGTGAAGAAGATGCTCAGATCGATCGGGGTAAACATCCATTTGTGCGGATTAACCACGATTGAATCTGCTTTCTCAATACCATTTAAAATACACCTCATTTCGGGAAGAAGGGCGGCCGTGCCTCCGTACGCGGCGTCTACGTGCAGCCATATATTTTCTTTCCTGCAGATATCTGCGATCTCGTCCACCGGGTCGATGCTGGTAGTGGAAGTTGTACCAACGGTTGCCACGGCGCAGAAGGGAAGTATACCTGCAACTTTGTCCTCCTCTATCGCTTTCGCGAGTTCCGAAGGAATCATCTTAAAATTTTCATCGACGGGTATTTTTCTTACTCCATCAAGGCCGATGCCCAAAGTTACCGCGGCTTTCTCTATCGAAGAATGAGAATGTTCGGAAGTATAAAGACGGAGCTGGGGCATATCCCGGCGCCCGGACATGCCGAGCTCTCTTATATTAAGCGAAGAGATATTTTCCCGAGCGGCGGCGACGGCGTGCATGGTGCTTACCGAAGCGGTATCATAAATAATGCCCCAAAAATCCGGGGGCAGCTGGAGCATTTCCCGGAACCAGTTCAAAGTCACTTCTTCCAGCTCCGTGGCGGACGGAGATGTTTTCCAGAGCATGCCGTTTACGTTAAGCGATGCCGAAACAAGTTCTGCAAGAATACCGGGCCCGCTCGATGTTGAATTGAAGTAAGCCATAAACTTCGGATGGTTCCAGTGAGTTATGCCCTTCATTATAATTTTATCGAGATCCGATATGATTTCTTTCATGCTTTCGCCGGAGGAAGGGGGAGAGGCCGGCAGCATGCTTTTTATTTCGCCGGGCTTTACATTCGGTAAAACCGGAAGTGATTCTATGCCGGCGAGATAGTCGGCTGCCCAGTCAATAAGCTGATGACCGTATTTACGAAACTCTTCTGCGGGCATATCCAGCAGTGGTTCCTTTTTTGTCGAATTATTTTCTTTACTCATTAATAAAAATTTTAGTTTGCACACTTCAGACGTCTTACTACCTCCTGAAGCGTTAATTTTTAAATATCACCGTAAATGTAGATCCCCTGCCTTTCTCACTCTTTACTTTTATCTCGGCGTTAATTAGCGAGATATAATTTTTTACGAGGGCAAGCCCGAGTCCGTTGCCTTCAAAACTTCGAGAATAACCGCTTTCCTCCTGCGAAAAGGGAAGAAAGAGTTTCGGTAAGTACTTCTTCGAAATACCGATGCCGGTATCGGAAATATCCACGCAGATATTTTTTGATTTATTCTCATAGATCCGGATATCGACCTTACCCTTTTCCGTATACTTAACCGCGTTGCCGATGAGATTCTGAAAGATCTCCGTAACAATATAATCATCGGTATTAATAATGTTCTCTTCGGATTCTTTGCGGAACGAAATGTTTAGACTTTTGTTTACAACGTGCTGCTCGAATTCTTTTATTAATCCTTCTATAATGGCGGGAAGATTCACGCGCTGCGGTTTTATATCGATGTACCCGCTCTGGAGCGCCGCCATATTAAGAATCATGTCTATTGTTCTCAGAAGTCTTTTCCCGGCGGAATCTATGGATGCGAAAGAATCTACCAGCTCCTCGCTTACGTTTTGTTCAAGCTCCGTCTTAAGAAAAGAATTGAAGCTTAAGATAACATTTAGAGGCGAGCGGATTTCGTGAGACATTTGAGCGAGAAATTCCGACTTCAGCCTGTCAGACTCCTCCGCCTTATCCTTAGCCACTCTCAACTCCTCTTCAATAATTTTTTTCTCGGTGATATCCTCTTTAATAGCGAGGTAGTGTGTTATCTCTCCGCGATGATTGATAATAGGCGAGATGGATGCCGATTCCCAGTAAAGCTCGCCGTTCTTCTTTTTATTATGAAACTCGCCTCTCCATGTATTGCCGGATGAAATTGATTCCCAGAGATTTTCGTACTCTTCCTTTTCCGTATAACCTGATTTAAGGATTCTCGGGTTCTTTCCTATCGCTTCGTTCCATGTATATCCCGTCAAATCGGTGAACCTGGGATTAATGTATTCTATATTGCCTTTCAGGCCGGTAATAACAATTGAATTTGGACTTTGTTCAACAGCGCGCGAGAGTTTTCTTATCATTCCCTCGGCTTCTATTCTTTCACTGATATCGCGGAAGATTCCCTGCACCAGCTTGCTGTTTCCCATAGTAAATACACTGTTGCTGACCTCTACGGGAGTAAGCTTACCGTTCTTATGCTTTACGTAGACATCTTTATTCAGATAGCCTCCTATATTTTCGGCGGCTTCCTTGAATTTGTCCAGGTAAAATCCGTCAGGTGTTTCGGGATGAATATCTTTTTGGTGCATTCCGATTATCTCGTCGCGTTTCCTGCCTAATAGCTTCTCTGCTTTTTTATTGGCTTCTATTATCTTGCCGGAAGAAGCGTCGGCTATCAATATGGCGTCGTTGGCGCTTTCTACAAGGGTTCTGTATTTGTACTCGGAATCCTTTATTATCTGCTCTACCCTTTTTCGTTCGGTAATTTCCAGTACGGTTCCTACAATTGCCGGCCTTCCCATGTATATACTGCGCGAGCCGAACACTTCCACTTCTATTATTTTATTGCTTTTTGTTACGCCCCTGAATTCGTAATGAATTGAATCCAGCTCACCTTCGAGTCTTTTCCTGATATTGTTTTGAACGAATTCGATCGAGTCCTTATAAACCAGGTCGTCCGGGCCCTTCTTATCAATCAGCTCTTCGTCCGTATATTCGAACATCTCAGCGAGACGGTGATTAACGTATTTAAAAATATTGTCCTGAATTAGATAAATTCCGACCAAATAATTTTCGGCGATCTTCCTGAATTTATTCTCTGATTCGCGAAGTGCCGCCTCCGCGGTTTTTCTTTCGGTAATATCCCTGTTGACACCGACCAGAGCAATCTCCTCTCCGTTCCTATCCCTGAACGGGAAAACAATTGTCTCCGCTATTCCCCTGGTGCCGTCTTTCCTAATGAATCTCGTTTCGCCGGACCAGCGGCCTTTTTGCGCTACGGCAGAGAGTATTTCGTTCATAACCCTGATGCCGTCTTCCCTGGTGAGTATATCGAAATATTTATCGATTACTTCCTCTTTATCGTAGCCGTACATCTTAGTGGCGGAAGTATTCCAGTTGAGGATCTGACCCTGAGAATCTGTAATGATAACGGCATCGTAAAGGTTGTTGAAAATAAACGCTTCTCTTCTTAAAGCTTCTTCGGTCCTTTTCCTTTCCGATATATCACGGTAGATACCCTGGAACGCGCTACTTCCGTTCCATTTAATTCTGGATACACTCACTTCAAGATCGAGCTTCCTGCCGTCTTTAGACAACGCCTTCATTTCGTACCTCGAGCTCATAGGATGCGAATTTTTCATCCTGCTGAACTTGTCCTTTATCATTTTTTTACTTTCGGGCGCCACAATTTTCATCACGTTATATTCTTTAGAAGTTGCCTCTTCGGATGAATACCCGAATAGCTTTTCCCAAGCAGGATTAACCAGGATCAATCTCTTTCTCTGAAGTACGTATATAGCGTCCAGCGAAGCTTCGATCAGTGACTTATAATTTGTCTCTCTTTCGACGGCGGCGTTCTCGATCTTTTTCCGCTCAGAAATATCTATGCTAATAGATATTAAATTTTGAATACAGCCTTCGGAATTTTTGATCGGTGTCTTAAAGGTATAAAACCAGCGTGTTATTCCGCGGCTGTCCTTAAATGCTTCTTCCTTCTGGATTCTATCCATTTTACCCTGCAGTAGGGAGGAATCTTCCTTATTTGCCGCTCTGCCGAGATAAACGTTTGATGCCGGGCTTATTTCCTTTTTCCCAACAATGCTTTTTATGCGTTTACCTATAAAATGTGAAATAGACTGATTAGCCAGCATGATACGGCCCTGAAGGTCTTTTACGTATATAAAGTTCGGGCTTGAGTCTATTACTTTTTGCAGGAAGGCGTTTTGTTCTTCAATCTTCAGCCGCGAGTTGTATTTATCGCTTATATCCCTTATTGAAGCAAGATGAACCGGCGTACCGTTCCATATAAAATGGCTCGCGGTTATCTCAACGGGAAATATCATTCCGTCTTTCGTCTTGTGAAATCTTATAGGTACGGATAAAAGCCTGTTTAATGTAGCTCTGCGCGTGTCCTTCGGCTCGGCCGAAAGATCCGTGTTTTTCAATCTCACAAGTTCCTTAAGAGTATATCCGTAAAGTTTAGAAGCCGCTAGATTGGCGTCGAGGATTTGCCCGTCTTTATTCGCGATGAGAATATGCGGATCAGATCCTATATTAAAAAGATGATGGTATTTCTTATCGCTTTCAAGTGATTCTTTTCGAAAGCCCTTCTCCCCGGCTTTCGAATGCACGGCCCTCGACAATTCCCGCTTTAGTTTTTTTATCTCTTCAATAAGCTCGGCTTTTGTCGTTTTGTTATAACGCATATAAAAAATTTAATTTATTGATGGTTTCTTCGCGGTCGAATAATTTATAAAATGTAAACGAATTAAAACGATTTTGTTTTTATCTATCAGTTTAATTCTTTTGATGATTGTTATGAGTCGCCGGAATCTTTGAACTCAATACTGAAAACGGTTCCCCCGGAATTTTCAAAGTCTAATTTACCGCGCAGCTGATTAACCAGACTTTTAACCAGCTGAAGACCGAGGGTATTGGAATCTTCGGATCTAAAATCCTCGGGCAGACCTATTCCGTTGTCCCTAACCGTAACCCTAAATTCGTTGCCCTCCAGAGGCTCCAAGGATATATAAATATTGCCTTTTTGCTTATCGGGGAAAGCGTACTTTAGGGAATTAGAAAGCAGTTCGTTTACAATTAGTCCCAGAGTTATGCAGGTTTCAACGCTTAGATTTACTTCTTTTATATCGGTGGTAAGCTGAATACGGTCGATCGCCACGCCGTAGGAGCGCAGCAGCGAATCGGCAAGTGATTTGATGTACTCCTGAATGTTTATATTTATCAGGTCGTCGGACTGATAGAGTTTCTCGTGTATTAGAGCCAGGGTTTTAATCCTGTTCTGTCCTTCGAGAAAAATCTGCAAGGTCGACTCGTCCTGTATTTGCTGTGTTTGAAAGTAAAGCATTGAGGATATTATTTGAAGATTGTTTTTTACCCTGTGGTGGATCTCTTTGAGCAGAATTTCCTTCTCCTCCAGCGCGGCTTTTATTTTTGCTTCCGATTTTTTGTGGAATGTATTATCCCTTCCAACGCAGACAAAGCTTATGATCTCATCGTTTTCATAAACAGGTGTGAACGAAAAGTTTATGGGCTGCAGCTCCCCGTTCTTTTTAATTACGTCAACATCAAAATAACCTTCCTTCATCTTATTGAGGAAAGCGTATCTTCTGTAAGCTTCCAGATAATCTTCCTGGGCTAGTATCTCGTTTAAGTATCTGCCCGGAAGATCCTTTTCATCATAACCGAGCAGCGGTTTTATCGCGCCCCGCACCATCTCAATTTTCAGGCTCTCGTCGGTTTTTATTATTATATCGTTCATTACCGAGAGAGTCATTTTCACGGCATCGTAAAGAGTAACTATTGTTTTGTGCCTGAATATAAAATAGACGGATATCATCAAAGCGAGAATAGATACAAGCAGATACCAAATCATCCAATGGCCTGAGAATGTGCTGAATATCGATTCTGTAAACGGCCCGGGCAGTATTAAGAGAAGAAGAACGAAGCCCGTAAGTATTAAATTAGACTTCACCCCGCGGTCGGAGAAACCGGAATACAAAGAATAAATCTGCGCAACTCCGATGCTGAAAAATATCGACATCCATGTTATATAAAAAATGTACCCGCTCGGAGTGAGTCCTCCTCCCGGGAAATACGGCTTTGAAATAAGGCCGAGTAGAACAAGTGTATAGCTGAAAAGCCCGGTAAAATATATTGAAGTTATTATAAGTTTCGACTTAAGAATATTGTAGCGTCCTACAAAAACAATAATGAAGTGCATGAACAGAAAAGGAAAAACGGAAAAGAGAAACACAATGATCTTCTCCAGAATATCTCGCAATTCCGGACTGATATTCGCCTTCATTAAGAATCCGGCCGCTCCGAAACAAAGAAGGAAGAAAATACATATCAAATAAAATAAGCCGGTTATACTTCTCTTCGACTTGAGAAAAATTATTATGCCCAGTGCGGAATTAATTATAATGTACGCGGCAAATATGTACCAAAACAGCATTATTGAATTCCCCTGGTTAGTATATGTATTTTAAGATTACTCAAAAGTTCTACCGTCTAAACTATGGTCCATCTAAATTATTTTATATCAGATCATAAACTCTGCTGCGCAATTTACTTTTATAATCTTAACGCTACAACAGAATTCCACATTCTTATTATAAAATAGCTACTTTTACCGTATATTTCACGTATTATTATTATATGGTTCCAAAATATTTTGTGAAGGGGAAATCGATTATGAAGTCAGAATTGCTAAATTTTTTTTATCCTGCTTCTATTTGCATCCCCGGTGCGTCATCCAAGGAAAAAAGTATCGGTTATGAACTTCTTCGTTCGATAAAAGAATACGGTTACAATGGCAGCGTGTATCCCGTTAACCCCAAATCGGAAGAATTGCTGGGATATAAATGCTATAAATCAATAAAAGAAATACCGCGGCCGGTCGATCTTGCTATTGTACTTGTACCTAAAAAATTTGCTGAAGAAACTATAGATGAGCTGCTGAAAAAAGGAGTGAAATCAATAGTTCTGGTTACTGCCGGTTTCAAGGAAATAGGGGAAGCCGGCGCCGACGCGGAACGGATTATTTCTGAAAAGGTAAAAGCCGCGGGCGGAAGACTTGTCGGACCGAACTGCATGGGAGTTATTTCAACTTTTAAAAACATTATGCTGAATGCCACCTTTGTTGCCGAAAAACCTTTGGCAGGAAAGACTGCCTTTTTATCCCAAAGCGGCGCCATCGGGGCAGCGGTACTAAATTCGCTTAGAATTTCCGACATAAGATTCGGACATTTTATAAGTGTCGGGAACAAAGCGGACATTTCGGAGAACGATCTTCTGTCATTTTGGGAAGAAGATGAAAATATTAAGACAATGACGTTTTACCTGGAAAGCTTTACCGACGGTGAAGGTTTTATTAAGCATTTCATCGAGAATAAAATAAGTAAGCCGGTAATAGTTCTGAAAGCCGGGAAAACACAAAGCGGAATGAAGGCAGCCTCTTCACACACAGGCGCAATCGGTCACAGCGATTTGGTTGTTAGCGGCGTATTGAAGCAGTTTGGAATAATAAGGGTTGATGATCTGAATGAGCTGTTCAATACTTCCAAGGGATTTGAAAATTTTGCCTTACCTAAAAGCGGTAAAACGGCCGTTGTAACTAACGCCGGAGGTCCCGCAATACTAGCGGCGGACGCAATTGATAAAGAAGGGCTGAAACTTGCCGAGCTAAGTGAAGAAACTCGAACAAAGCTGAAGGAGATTGTTCATCCCGAGGGGAGCGTGAAGAATCCGGTAGACCTGCTGCCGGGCGGTACCGCAGATCAGTTTAAAAAAGTTACGGAAATTTTATTGAACGACGCCGGGATTGATTCGGTAATTTCAGTATTCGTGGAGCCCGTTATGGTACCGGCGTTCGAAGTAATTGAAAATATTAATTCCATAAAAAGCGAAAAGCCCGTTTTCCAGGTTGTAATGCCGCTTCCTGAATTTTGGGAGAAATACAGGAAAGAATCTCTTTATAAGAAACCGCTGTTTAGGAATCCCGAGGAGCCTGCCGCAGTTATATCTAACATGCTTTTCGGCTCGGGTAAAAAAAAAGACAGACAGTTCATCGCTCCCGCGCGCTCGGAAAAAATCTTTAGAAGAAATTCGGGATTTCTTTCTCAAAAGGCGGTGGATGTTCTGTTAAAAAGCTACGGCATACCTGTAATGCACGCTCATCTCGTTAAGCACGAGGATATTAAAAAAATGGCCGACGGCTTTGTTTATCCAGTCGTAATAAAGGGTATCGCGAAAGATCTGATACATAAGTCGGAGGTGAACGCGGTAAAACTCAATATTAAAAATCGCCTCGAACTTATGTCGGCCGAGATGGAAATATTGAACAGCTTTGAAGAGCGGGGTATTAAGCTGGAGGAATTTATAATTCAGCCTTACATCAGGCCGAAGCACGAACTATTGATAGGGGGATTCAGGGATCCCTCGTTTGGTCCGATGATAATGTTCGGCAGTGGGGGAAAGTACGTGGAGGTATTCGGGGATACCGCAATACGCTCGGCTTATATTTCACGCGAAGATATTATGGAGATGATAGAGGAAACGAAAGCAGGCAGGATTTTAATGGGTGTACGCGGAGAGAAGCCGGCAGATCTGAATAAGCTGGCGGGAATAATCAGTTCCGCCGCGCAGATTTT
>CAWBBX010000100.1:0-32084 GCA_963787005.1 uncultured Bacteroidota bacterium | reverse complement strand
TTCATCCCGGCCTGGGTAATAGCTTTGGATTCGTTAAGCGATTTGGAAATACCGAAATCCATTATCTTCGCTACCCCGTCCGTATTAATGATAATATTAGACGGCTTAAGATCGCGGTGAACGAATCCTTTTGAGTGAGCGTATGAGACTCCTGAAAGCACCTGCTGTATAATCTTTAATGAATCTACGATGTTGAGCCGGCCTTTGCGGCTTATCATTCGTTCAAGCGTTTCCCCCTCAACGTATTCCATCACTATTCCGAACAGACGATTTTCCTCTGTAATACCGTATACGGGAACTATATTCGGGTGAGTGAGCTTAGCCTGGTTCTTCGCTTCCCTTTTGAACCTTTCGATGAACTGCGGATTGTTAACTGCGTGCGAGCTTAAAATTTTTATAGCGATATATCTTTCGAGCTTTAGATCGAACGCTTTATAGACTATGCCCATCCCTCCCTCGCCCAGGCAAGACACGATCTTGTAATGTTCTATTACTGTGCCGATCATCTATTTCTTCACTATTAAGACAAAAGAATAATTATCGGGAGCTCCGCGTGCTTCTATTACCTGCGACAGTTTGGCCGGTAGTTTTTTGAGATCCGAGTTTAATATAAATTCCTCAATTTCGGCGTCATCCAAAATACCGGTAACACCGTCCGTGCATAAGAAAAACATAGTGTCGTCATTCGGATTCAGTTTCTGCTTGCTTAAATCTATTTCGATGGATTCGTTGTCACCCAGCGCCCTCATTATTATATTTTTATTCGGATGGTTCTCGGCTTCCTTTAAGGTAAGATATCCTTCGTCGACAAGTTTTTGTACGAGAGAATGGTCTTTAGTGATTTGCTTCATCTTGCTGTTTTTTAGACTGTAAATCCTGGAGTCGCCTACATGTCCCCAGTACGCGTTGTCTTCGTTGAGATACAGTACTTCAACTGTTGTAGCCATTCCTTTTAGATCGGAGTCACCGGAAGCTTTTGCAACTACTCTGTTGTTCGCTTCGGTTATAGCAATTTTTAAGCGTTCCAGATAGTCTACATTCTCCAGTTGACTAAAAACTTCCTGAATGGTTTCTGTAGTAATCCTGGATGCAATTTCTCCGGCTTTGTTTCCGCCCAGTCCGTCGCATACAATAGCCAGCAGTCCGCCGTCAACTTCTAATATGCCCACATAATCTTCGTTGTCGTTTCTCTTCAAACCGATATTCGACAGCGAGACATAATTATATAACATTTAACCCCGAGATTAGCAAGTGGCTTGATTTAAGACTTTATGCAAAAATAGATTTAAATATACTTAATAGGTATTAAATATAATAGAATAAAGATTATTTTTTGTCAATTCCGTTAAGAAACAGTCTGTTGTGCTTTAAATTACCGTAAATAAATTAAATAATTGATAATATGCATGAAAAAAATTAGATTGAATTCGTTTTGCTTATCAATATCACAAGTTAATATACGGGATCGATATATTCTGCCGAAATGATTAATTATTAAATTTATCCACTCAAATTTAGGGGGCTCCATGCTAAAACTAAATCACCTCGATTACTACCGGCTTCCGTGGAATTTAACCGATAACTCTATATCATGGCTGGAACCGACAGCTAAATGCAATCTGCATTGCGACGGATGTTACCGTAAAAATGAAAATAACAGCCATAAACCGATTGAACTAATCAAGGAAGAACTCGATATTTTTACGAAGTTTCGTAAGTGCGACGGAGTCTCTATCGCCGGAGGTGATCCTCTCACCCATCCGCAGGTAGTTGATATTGTTAAAGAAGTAAAGGAGCGCGGACTTAAACCAATACTTAATACAAACGGACTCGCATTGACGAAGGAACTCCTTGCCGAGCTGAAAAAAGCCGGTGTCTACGGCTTTACTTTTCATATCGACAGTAAACAATCCAGGCCCGGCTGGAAGAACAAGAACGAACTCGAACTAAATGAACTCAGATACCATTACGCACGAATGCTTGCAGACGCAAAGAACATATCGTGTTCTTTTAATTCCACAGTGTACGAGGACACAATGCAGTACGTGCCGGAGATGGCAAAATGGGCGGAGAAGAACATCGATATCGTTCAGGTAATGGTATTTATATTATACCGTGCCGTGAACAACAGTCAGGTCGATTTTTACCTGGGCCCGCAGAAGATCAACATGGATGATCTTGTGTACAACGAAGAGATCAAGGAAAGGACCGACATAAAAACCGAGGAGATTTACGAGCTCCTCAAGAACGAGTATCCGGATTTCGACAGCTGCGCTTACCTTAACGGCTCCGAAAAGCCCGATTCATTTAAATGGCTCCTCTCCGGAAGGCTCGGCATAAAAGGAAAAATTTACGGCTACATGGGCAAAAAATCTATGGAGATTATTCAGGCAGGCCATCATATGTTGTTCGACAAATATCTCGCCTATTCCGAACCCAAGATGACACGTAAAGGAAAAAGCATGCTGCTTCTCGGGGCATTCGACAAAAAGCTCAGAAAAACATTCTTCAATTTCTATAAAAACCCGCTTAATATTTTTAGAAGACTGCACTACCAGTCGATTATGATCATCCAGCCGGTAGACTTTCTACAAGACGGAAGACAGAACATGTGCGACGGATGTCCCGATATTACGGTTTGGAACGGCGAGTTGGTTTGGTCGTGCCGAATGGAAGAACAGCTAAATTTCGGGTACAACTTAAGAACTTATCCGAAGGGCTTTACCGGTAATAATTGATATTTTTCACCGGTCTAGCCGCATTTTTAAGGCGGGGAGCCGTTGTGCCCCGCTGTTATTTCTCTTCCCTTTCAAAACCCTCCTAATTCCCCGTTTTCAGCTTCATATTTGCTAAACAAAAGCTATAACCGTATATTTATAGTTCATTTTTTTATAAATATCGTAATATTTACGGGTAAAAAAGAATGTACATCCGGAACAGACTTGCTCCGGGGAAATGCGAGAATGGCGGAATTTGGTAGACGCGCTAGACTTAGGATCTAGTACCTTTACGGTGTCGGGGTTCGAGTCCCCGTTCTCGCACCATTTTTTTAAAGACTCCAATTTTTAATAATATTTTAGTTTGAAGAGGTCGGTTTGGAATATAAAATAAACGAGATTTCGTTATCGGAAAAAGAAATAGAAGTAACTTTCCCCTACGATGAAATAAAAAGCGATATAGAATCCGAAGTCCGGAAGCAGTCGAAGAAAATTCAATTACCGGGTTTCAGAAAAGGCAAGGTTCCGGTTTCCGTACTGAAGAAAATGTACGGTGACGCTCTCGAATATGAAGCGTCTGAGAAAGTAGCTAACAACCAATTTTGGGAAATCGCCAAGGAAAATCATCTGCATCCTCTTGGGCAGCCGACAATGACCGATATAAAATTCAATCCCGGCGAAAACCTGCAGTTCAAAGTTAAGTATGAAACCATGCCCGAGTTGGAGGTAAAAGAATATACGGACCACGAGATTGAAGTCCCTGATCTTCAGGTTAAGGACGAAGAAATTGAAAGTGAGATAAAGTACATTCTTAAAGCCAACAGCACCAATGAGCCGGCGGAACAAGTGGGCGACGATAAGAACTTTATTTTAGATGTCGAGGTAATTCGCATCAACGAAAAAGACGAACCATTCGACGGCGCAAAGCCTGAGAAACTGGAGATTGATCTGACAAACGAAAGAGTTCAGCCCGAGATACTGGATAACGCTAAAGGAAAAAAGACCGGCGAGTCTTTCAATTTTTCGTTTAAGGACGAAAGAACGATTAAGAACGATAAAGGCGAGGACGAAAAAGTAAGCGAAGATTTCACTTATAAAGCTGATATCAAGGAAATAAAGAAAATCGTATCCCCGGAACTTAACGAGGAACTGATAAAAAAAGTTACCAAGGATAAAGTTTCAACGGAGGAAGAGCTTAGGGAACAGATAAAGAACGACATTCAATCCTACTACGACCAAAAAGTGGACGAGATGTTGAGAGATAAGCTCATCAACACTATTGTTTCGAAGAACGAATTTACTCCTCCCAACTTTTTGGTTATGAACGTATTGGATGATATGGTAAAGCGCGAAGAAGAAGAGATAAAGAAGCAGGGCTATAGAAAATTCGACAAAGCGGAAGCCGAAAGCAAATTCAGGAAATTTGCCGAGCTTGAAGTTAAATGGTACCTCATTAAAAGCGCTATTGCCAAGAAAGAGGAAATTTCCGTATCCGACGATGATTTAAAAGAACTGGCGGAAAAGGATGCGGAGAAAACCGGAATAGCCGTGGACAAGCTGGTAAATTATTATAAGTCGTCCAACTACGGCGAGAAACTTATCGAAGGTAAATTGTTCGACTTGCTGAAGGTGAAAAATAATATTAAGAAAGTTGATCCCGAAAAATTTGCACAAAAGAAAGACGAGGAAAAATCATGACAAAAGATTTTGAAATTTACAACCAGCTGGTACCTTATGTAATAGAACAGACCGGCCGGGGCGAAAGAGGAATGGATATTTATTCACGCCTTCTGCGCGAAAGGATAATCTTCCTCGGCACGGCAATAGACGATCACGTAGCCAGCCTTACCATCGCTCAATTAATTTTTCTGGAGGCTGAAGACTCCGAAAAAGATATAAATCTGTATGTCAATTCACCGGGCGGTAGTGTAACCGCCGGACTGGCGATATACGACACTATGAAATATATCAAACCGGACGTGGCCACTATCTGCGTGGGAATGGCCGCAAGCATGGGCGCTATTCTTCTGGCCGGGGGCACCGCAGGGAAACGTACTTCCCTACCCAACTCCAGGATTATGATCCATCAGCCGTGGGTAGGCGGTCTGCAGGGACAGACTTCTGATATTGAAATTCACGCGAAGGAAATGATAAAGACTCGCGAAACTCTTTACCGCATTCTTGCTGAGCATACCGGAAAATCTGTGGAACAGATAACAAAGGACTGCGATAGAGATTATTTCCTTTCCGCTGAAGAGGCTAAAACATATAAGCTTGTCGATAACATCCTCGAGAAGCGAATACCTTTAAAGAAATAACTTTTGCGGGAAAAGGGATTGGATTTTCAATCCCTTTTTCTTTTTACCTCTCCTTTTATCAAATCTTTTTTATTATTTTTCAATTCACAAAAGGAAGGCAAATATGTTTTCAGGGGGTTCTGCGTTTCCCGGCTTCAATAGACGTCTGATATATTTTATCATAATTTCCCTTTTATTTCTTTTCGCTAGTTTAAACTCTCATTCTCAAACCCGAAGTGAACTGTTTGATAAATACCTTCGTGAATACAAGATCAACAAAGGCGTTCCGTCTATTTCAGCGGGCGTTTTGTTGAATGATACTCTTGTCTGGCAAAAAGCCGAAGGCACTGCGAACATAGATAGAAACTTACCGGCGCTGAATAATTCACTCTATAGGATTGCGTCTATTTCTAAGATGATTACCGCGGTCGCTGTAATGCAGCTGGCTGAACAAAGGAATCTGAATATAGATGATGATGCGTTAAAATATATTCCCTACTTCCCGCGCAAAAGATGGAGTTTCTCCATACGTCGGATATTAAATCATACTTCCGGATTAAGATCGTACCGGCCCGGAGAATTTAACAGCCTAAGGCATTACCCGTCAATTAAAGACGCGGTAAATATGATAAGCACCGATACACTAATGTTCAAACCGGGTAGTAGCTACTTGTACACTACTCTCGGCTACAATCTCCTCGGCGCAGTGATCGAGTCTGCTTCCGGTATGAGTTATTTAAATTATGTGAAGAAGAATATATTCCTCCCGGCAGGCATGGACTCTACATTCGCGGATTTCGAAAAAGTTGGCTCACCGTACCGAGTCGAAGGCTATTCTATTAATATCTACCGGCGTCTTCAATACTCTCCGGCTGTGGACTTAAGCGAGAAGCTCCCCGGCGGAGGATTCATTTCAACATCGGGCGATATGCTGAAGTTCGCAAAAGCGCTTTTAGACGGTAAATTAATCAGCGGTTCGACTCTTGATTCAATGACGGCGCCTACCATCCTTAAAAACGGAAGAAAGATCTATTACGGACTGGGAATGGAATTGATGAGTGATAAGGAAGGAAGGAATTACTTCGGACATTTCGGATACGGTACAGGCTTCAGATCTCTGCTGGTAATTAATAAACAAACGCGCTCCGCCGCAGTGCATCTGATTAATTTAAACGACAGGGATCTCGGGGTGCCGGCGATGGACCTGGCTTCGATCGCGGATGATTCACAATTTATAAAGCCGGCAAAGATATTAAACAAAGAAATGATGACGATCATTTTAAATAAAGGGGTAGATTCTTCAATCGCTTTTTATAAAAGCCAAAAAGCAAATGATGCCGGGTTCTACAATTTTTCCGAAAAAGAGCTTCATTACCTGGGATATGATTTAATCAGAATGAGGAGAACCAAGGACGCGATAAAGATTTTTGAACTTTTCCGCGGGGAATATCCCTCTAGTATTTCGGCTATTATCGGTCTCGGGGACTCCTATAACAATTTAGGTGATAAGAAAACCGCGAAGAAATTTTTTAGTGAAGTACTGCTGCTTTCCCCCGAAAACAGCTACGCGAAGACAATGATTAAGAGGTTAATAAAGTGAAAATATTTTCGTCTGTTTATAGCGTGACCTGTACTTGATACGTGTTTAAAATATCTATAAATTGAAATTTCAAAATTAAAACTCCATCATCCGACGAGATTAAATGACTAAAGCTCTTATTACAGATCCTACCCTGGTAGTTATTTTCCTAGCCTGCCTGATGGCTCTTGTATACTGGGTGAAAGACCTAACATTTGCGAAGCCGGTTTTTAAAGTTATCCCGTTTATCCTTTGGATCTATTTTTTACCTATGGTTACCACAACCATCGGCATAACGCCGCAGTCATCGCCGGCGTACGACTGGATAACGAAATTCTTCCTCCCCGCTTCGCTTGTTCTTCTATTGATATCGGCTGACATCCCCACAATCTTAAAGCTTGGACCTAAAGCATTAATAACTTTTTTCGCCGGAGCTGCCGGCATTATGATCGGTGCGCCGATAGTGCTTATCTTGTTTCATAATTACCTCCCTGCGGATGCGTGGAAGGGCATTGCGGCGCTTAGCGGAAGCTGGATTGGCGGAAGCGCTAACATGATATCGGTTAAGGAAAGCATCGGAACCTCCGATTCACTTCTCGGTACAATGGTAATTGTCGATACGCTTATCGGATACGGCTGGATGGCAGTAGTTGTTTATTTCTCCGGTTACCAGGCAAAGTTCGATTCGCATAATAAAGTCGACACTTCCATTGTTCAAAATATAAATAAGAAGATGGAAAATCTGTTCTCCAAGAGAGAACCGATCGATATGAAAAGTCTGTCGTTTATGCTCGCCATCTCCTTAACAATCGGCGCTATATGTCTGGAAGTCGGTAAACTCATTCCTCCGCTCGGCGATATTGTAACGGCCTTCGGGTGGACGATAATTCTCGTTCTTGTTATTTCGATAATTCTTTCATTCACAAAACTTCAGAACCTAGAGCGAAAAGGTGCGTCCGTATTAGGTAATTACATGCTGTATTTTCTTCTCGCTTCGATCGGCGCAAAAGCCAACCTAGCGGCCATACTTAACGCTCCCGCTTTCCTTCTTGCCGGAATAGTATGGATACTTATCCACGCTATCGTACTTTACACGGTCGGAAGATTAATAAAAGCGCCGATGTTCCTAATGGCAACCTCCAGCCAGGCAAATATAGGCGGGTATATAAGCGCACCCATAGTTGCAAGTATTTATCAACCTTCACTCGCCCCGGTTGGACTGCTTATGGGTGTACTCGGCAATGTTTCGGGAACGTTTCTGGCGTTAGTTACCGCACAGTTATGTCAATGGGCGTCACATATACATTTTTAACTGTCTTTTTAATTTGATTAATATCATATCATTTACGTAAATTCCCTTTAAATCCTTCAAACAAAGAGCGGACTTCATTTATTTCTTCCTTGAATTGCAAAGGTATTGTAATAAATTTACTAACAGTTACTCAATATTATAATTTTAGATATGTTAGGAACCAGGTTTACAAAATATGTCCCCGGCAGAAGTCTTAAGAGCAATTTCGATGATCTTCTAAAAGTATTTCTTCAGCTTCTCACCATCACTTCCGGAGACGTAGGTGAGGCTCTGAACTGGATGAACCAGCTCGATCAGAAGTACGGACTTACAACGGACGGCTACGGTATGGGCGATTTTATAGACGACCTCAAGGACAAGAACTATATTGAACAAAATGAGAACGGCACGTCGTTTATAATTACCGCGAAAAGCGAACAGTCGATTCGCAGGCAGTCTCTGGAAGAAATTTTCGGCAAGCTGAAAAAATCGAACCGCGGAAATCACAGGACTCCTTTTTCCGGTCCGGGCGACGAAAAGACTTCCGACCGGCGTGATTTTTCTTTCGGCGATCCTCTTGAGCAAATAGATATGACCGACTCAATTAAGAACGCGCAGATAAACCATGGTATAGACGATTTTAAATTAACCGAGAATGATCTTGAAGTTGAGGAGAGGGATTTTAAGGCAAATACCTCCACTGTACTGATGATAGATATTTCTCATTCAATGATCCTGTACGGTGAAGACAGGATAACACCTGCGAAAAAAGTCGCAATGGCTCTATCGGAATTAATAACAACGAAATACCCAAAAGATACTCTGGACATAATTGTTTTCGGAAACGACGCTTGGTCGATCGAGATAAAGGATCTTCCATATCTGCAGGTCGGACCGTATCACACAAATACGGTCGCCGGTATAGAATTGGCAATGGATATTCTCAGACGCAGGAAAACCAGCAACAAGCAGATTTTTATGATTACCGACGGAAAGCCGACATGCCTTAAAGAAGGTATAAGATATTACAAAAACAGCTTCGGCCTCGATAGAAAAATCGTCAACAAAACAATGGACCAGGCGGCCAAATGCCGTAAACTCGGGATTACGATTACTACTTTCATGATTGCGCGCGATCCCTATCTTCAACACTTCGTTAGGGAGTTTACAAAGACTAACAACGGCAGGGCCTTCTACAGCAGTCTATCCGGTTTGGGAGATTATATTTTCGAAGATTATATCAAGAACCGCAAAAGAAGAGTAAAATAATAACCGTGAGATTTTTGTATAGGAGTACAGAGTAAATTATGAAGAAGAATTCAATTTCTACTATAGGGGAGCTTAAAAAATCAGGCTATAAACCCGTTTCAATAAAAGATGAACTGAGAAACAATCTGATCGATTCACTGAAAAACGGGAAAAATCCTTTCGAAGGAATTTTAGGATACGACGATACGGTCATCCCGGATATTCAGACTGCGGTGCTTTCCAGACACAATATTATTCTCTTGGGGCTGCGCGGTCAGGCGAAAACCAGGATTGCCAGGCTGCTTGTAAATCTTCTAGACGAGTATATACCGGTTGTCGACGGGGCCGAGTTAAATGATGATCCGCTGGCTCCCCTTTCAAGAACCGCAGTCGATCTGATCGCCGAACACGGCGACGATACGAAGATCAGGTGGATGCACAGATCCGAAAGATACACGGAAAAACTGGCTACGCCCGATGTTTCCGTAGCCGACCTTATCGGCGATGTAGATCCGATTAAAGCGGCTTCTCTGAAACTTCCTTATTCCGATGAAAGAGTTATTCACTTCGGGCTGATACCTAGATCGCACAGAAGCATATTTGTCATTAACGAACTCCCCGATCTTCAGGCACGAATTCAGGTGGCGCTCTTCAATATACTTCAGGAACGCGACATACAGATCAGGGGATTTAAGATAAGGCTTCCGCTCGATATTCAATTCGTGTTCACGGCAAACCCGGAAGATTATACGAACAGGGGCTCTATTGTAACTCCGTTAAAGGACAGGATCGACAGCCAGATTCTTACACACTATCCGAAGACGACGGAAATATCTAAGCAGATAACCGTGCAGGAATCCAGGCTCTCCGAAGAACAGCGTAAGTCAATAAAGAGCAGTGAACTTGTTGAGAATCTTGTCGAAGAAATCGCGTTTGAGGCAAGACAAAGCGAATACATCGACGCAAAGAGCGGAGTATCGGCAAGATTGACTATATCCGCATTTGAGAACCTCGTTAGCGCAGCAGAACGAAGAATGATACTGAACGGCGAAAAAGATACTTTTCTTAGAATTTCTGATCTGTACGGCGTTATCCCGGCAATTACCGGGAAGATAGAACTTGTTTATGAGGGAGAGCAGGAAGGTCCGCTTAAAGTCGCCCACATACTCATCGGGAAGGCGATCAAGAAATTGTTTGAGGACTACTTCCCTACTCCCGACAAGCTAAAGAAAAACCAGCAGATCAATCCTTACCAGTCTATTACCAACTGGTTCGCTAAGGGAAATGTTATAGATATTTTGAACGGAGTCTCGAATAAAGATTATTTAAAAGTACTTTCTGAGATTCCGGGCCTGAAAGAGTTAGTTAAAAAATATTTTCCTAAAGCAGACGAGGCAGAAGGTCTTTTATTGATGGAATTTGTTCTTCATGGACTGGCTGAGTACTCAATGCTGAGCAAGTACAGGCTTGAGACGGGAATTCAGTTTAAGGATATGATTAGCTCAATGTTCACGATGTCGGAAGAAGATAACGATAACGATGAAGATGATATTCCCGGTACCAGTTATTACGGCTGAATAATTCTAAGAATTATTATTCTTATCCAGCTTTAACACAACTTGTTTATCCTTTTTATCTTTTAAGAATTCACTTAATGAAGAAGCCGATTTAAATATTCCGAGAAGATCATTATTTTTTGATCCCCCGTCCTCCCGGTCCTTAAAATTCTCTTCATGAGAGATACTTTTATTCTTTATAAAACGACCTAAGGGACTTTTAGCCTCAGAATCTTCCTTTTGTTTTGTTAAGCCCGCAGAATTTTTTGAGGTTAATTTCTTTCTTACAATATCTCCGGACGAAGCAGCAGAGGCATCTTTCCCTAAGTTAATCTTTATTATCTTCTTGAAATCAAAATTTTTATCTTCGGAAATATTATATTTTACCAGTTTTATGCCGTCTTTGCTTTCATCAACAATCTTTTCCGGCTTACTCATCGCTCTGCTCTGCGGCTGTTCGAATTTCCCGGGATCATCGTCTTCAGAGGCGGGAATGCTGCGTTCCGGTTTTGTTCTTTTAACCGCCGGAGCTGCAGTTCCTTGTTCATTTGTCTTCTCTTTTCTTCCCGGCATTGCACCATCCACTGCGAGAAGAGCGTCTACAAAAGCTTTATCATTCTGGAACTTTGCTTCAGTAGCTTCAAGATCTACAGAATATATTTCGGCGTAATTAGCTCGTCCGTCTACTCTGTTCAAAGTAGTAAGTCCAACCTGCTGAATCCTGAACCTCAGCTTTTTCAGCTCATCGCTCTCAGCATTTTCCTCAAGTTCTTTAACCGCGAAGACCGGATCGAAAAATATAAGTTCTCTTTGGCCGTTAATATTTATCGCGATGCCGTATTGAACAGAAGTAATTTCAAAATCCTTGTTGTTGATGAGAAGTCTATATACTATGAGGTTCTTCGGCGTAAAATCATCCACGTAAGTGCAGACCTCACCATAAGAAATGCTCTTTATCTCCTTCTTAGGATCGTCTTTCAGCAATATTTAAAATTATTTTCCAGGTTGAAGATATTCCTGGAGAATATTATTAGGTCGTTTTGCTTTATATCTAACGTTTCAAGAAGCATATGCTAAATCGCTAACTAAGTTCGGTTATTGTTAATATTTTTGTTTGCGATTACTCTTTGATTAAAAGTAATCATTTTATATGACTAAATATAATTACTAATTAAACCGATTAATATTTTATTTAGCCCAGTATACTACATCCAGCTCAAACGGATGGATAAGCAGTTCGTGGCTGGGCAATACTCTTATCGTAAAGCCCTGATGACCGCTCATCATGCTTTTTACACTTCCAGCGTAATTATAATTTCCGCTTTTATTCTTTTTATTTTCGGCATGCATAATAACCGTCGAATTATTGCGCGGATTTTCCTCACCGTCAACCGGACCGTAATAAATCTGAACCTCTACATCATCAGGAGTTAAATCCCCTAAAGCTATTTCGGCTTTTAACGGGAACTCCTCGCCTACGAAAACCTGACTCGAGTTGTCTTCCGCCTCGTAGCCGATGACTTTTACGCTGGACCAGCTGCTTATTACCTTTTCCTTCCAGGCAGCGAGTGCTTTTACCTTATCCCACTTCCCTTCTATTAAAATGTGTCTTTTCTCCAAGGCAGACTGATAGTATTTTTCAAAATATTCCTGAACCATCCTGTGAGTATTGAAAAATGGCCCGAGCTTCTTCATGGAGTTTTTAACCCTGGCTATCCACCTCCTGGGAAGATGATCTTCGCCGCGGGAATAAAACAACGGAACAATCTGTGTTTCCAGAGTATTATAAAGCTGCCGAGACTCAACTTCGTCCTGGTAGTCGGGATCCGAATATTCCTCACCGTTTCCGATCTTCCATCCGACTTCGGGATCGAAGCCTTCAACCCACCAGCCGTCCAGTACACTAAAGTTTAATCCCCCGTTGGCTATTACCTTCATTCCCGAAGTACCGCTAGCCTCGAGCGGTCTGCGCGGATTATTCAGCCAGATATCGCACCCTTCAACCATGTGATGGGCAACGTTCATATCGTAATTTTCGATGAAGACTATCTTCCTTCTAAACATGTCTTCCTTCGCTATCTGGAATATTTCCTGGATAAACCTCTTCCCCTCTTCATCCTTTGGATGAGCTTTACCCGCAATTATAAACTGAACCGGTCTATCTTTACTATTGATAATATTGATAAGCCGATCAATGTCCTTAAAAATAAGAGTAGCTCTTTTATACGTGGCAAAGCGCCTGGCAAAACCGATTGTAAGAGCGGTCGGGTCTAAGACTTCGGAGGCCGTTTCCAATTCTTCCTGACCGCCTCCCCTGGTTTTTATCTGACGCATCAGTCTTTTTCTTGCAAAAGCTACCAGTCTTTCCCGTCTTCTCTCGTGAGTTCTCCAGAGCTCTTCATCGGGTATTTTATCGATCCTTTCCCATAACTTAGCTGAAGCGGGATTCTCCGCCCATTTTTCACCCATATACTGTAAAAACAGATTCTCTATTTCATGCGAGACGTGAGAGCGCATGTGAACTCCGTTGGTAACGTGTCCGATTGGAATCTCGTTGAATGGTACATTCTTGTAACCGGTAACCCACATTTTCTTAGATACCTCGCCGTGCAGCTTGCTCACACCGTTAATATAGCCTGCCGTGTTCATGGCAAGGTGCGCCATATTAAAGACGTTCGATTTATTATCTTTATAAAGGCTGCCGAGAGAGTAGAAAGTTTTATCCGGTATATTTAGTTCACTGCGGTAATAATCGCCGAAATACTTCTCTATGAGTTCATTAGAAAAAACGTCAATGCCAGCGGGAACCGGAGTATGCGTTGTGAATATATTCGAATAATACCCGACTTCTTTTGCTTCTTTGAAGCTGAGCCCATCGTTCTGAATTAATATTCTCATCCGCTCGAGAGATAGGAACGCAGAGTGTCCTTCGTTCATGTGGCAGACCATCGGCTTTATCCCCAGCGCGTGCATCGTCCTAACTCCGCCGATGCCGAGAATAATCTCCTGCTGAATTCTCGTCTCTACGTTACCTCCGTACAATGTTTCGGTAATTTTTCTGTCCGCTTCGGTATTGATTTGAATGTTGGTATCAAGTAGGTAAAGCGGTATTCTCCCGACCTGGATTTTCCATATCTGGAAGAAAACTTCTCTGCCGGCCATCTTCACGGATTGAACAAGCGGATCCCCTTTATCATCGAGAACAAGCTGCATAGGAAGATTATCAAAATCATTCATTTCGTAGCGTTCATGCTGCCAGCCGTCGGAGTTTAGATATTGCTGAAAATATCCTTCCTTATACAGCAGGCCCAAACCAATCAGAGGAATTCCAAGATCGCTCGATGCTTTCAGGTGATCACCTGCCAGTACCCCTAATCCTCCGGAATAAGTCTGAAGACATTCTGTAAGTCCGAACTCCGCTGAGAAATACACGATATTAAAAGATTCCTTCATATCGAAATGTTTTTGATACCAGGTTTTTTCGTTAAGATAATCTTTAAGCTTCCTATGCACTCTGTCAAGATGAGCCCGGAAACCGTCGTCGTGAGAAACTTCTTCAAGACGCTCCTGGTTTATCTTTCCCAGCATCATAATCGGATTATGATTGGTATCCTCCCATAGTTCCCTGTCAAGCCTTCTGAACAGCTCCCGGGAATCGGGGTTCCAGCTCCAATGCAAATTGTAGGCTACCTCTCTTAACTTCTCAAGATTTTTAGGTAAAGACGGTACAACATGGTATGTGCCTAAAAATTTATACATGTATTCTCCGAATATTTAGAAATATAGTGTCTATTGTTTTGGGGGAATTAAACAATTTTGTTTATAAAATATACTGAAAGTCTAATTGAATAAAAAAATATTCACACTTGCATTTTTGATAATTATTATAAGGTATTGTACAAAAAGCAATTTTTTGGTATGACTTTTACCCATTTTTGATTATTTTCAATAAGATTTGTAAAAAATCTTATATGCCGCAAGATATTGGGGAATTATGTCTTGCAGTATATTATTTGCTCTTTCTCGCGGAAAGATCTGATATTAAATTATATACGGCAATTATTACATCATTTTAATTCGGGAATATATTTTTATTCTTGTGCGTTGAGTAAAATACCGGCGGTTACTTAATTTAACAACAACATTCTCTTCTAATGGAAAATCTTCTTATCCTTGAAAATAATGAAGAATTGCTCAGGCCGATAATTAAAGCCGTAGATCAGACAAGATTTTATATTGATATTGCCGAAAGTCTGGAAAAATGCTACGAGTTGGTTATCAAGCTGCTTCCTGCAATAATAATCTGCAAGCAAGAACTTTATTCTAAAGAATCAAACGAAATATTCCGGAAACTGCGCAGTGAATCTTTCATCTCCAAAATTCCTATAATATTTATATCCGGCCCCGGGAACATTCACCCTCACAAGAACCAGGAAGAAGCAACCTTCGATTTTTATATATCGACCGGTTTCAAGACGGAAGAGTTAAGCAATCTGATTGACGATGTGTTAGAAAAGACGCAGAAGCGGAAAGACGACACGGAAAAAAGTCTTAACGAGCTGCGTGGAAGTCTTTCATTTTCTCTTCCCCATGAATTTTTTACACCGCTTAACGGGATCCTCGGGTTCTCGGAAATACTGCTGAAAGAGTACGATAATTTACCGAAGGCTGAAATTATCGAGATGTTGACTTATATCAAAAATGACTCGGTAAGACTTAAACAGCTTACGGAGAACTTCCTTTCCTTCGCACAGCTCGATATGATATCAAAAGATAAGAACGCCGTCGCTTCTCTTAGAAAATCCTACTTTATAAATCCCAAAGAAATTATCTCTTCCGTATCTTCCCAAATAGCCCAGAGGTACGACAGACAGGAAGATTTAGTACTTGAGCTTGATGACGCGGCAATAAGGATTTCAGAAGAGTACATGAAGAAGCTGACGCAGGAACTAATTGACAATGCATTCAAGTTTTCCGAAAAAAATCAACCGATAATCATTAGTCTCTTTTCCAACGATTCCTCAAGTATGATTTCCGTGGTCGACCAGGGAATAGGTTTGACACCCGAGCAGATATCCTCTATCGGGGCATATATGCAGTTCAACAGGAAGATACACGAACAGCAAGGGTCCGGACTCGGATTAATTATAGCTAAGAGAATAGTTGAGCTCCACGGGGGAGAGTTTAATATTGAAAGCAATGTTAATGAAAACACAAAGGTTAGTATAATATTTGATCGATAATTCCTTAATTTGTGATATTGTATAATAAAGTACACGAGGTAATTATGAGTAAATTCGATCTCAATAAAATGCAGCGGATAATTAGAGATATGAAATTCGACGGGTGGCTTCTTTACGATTTCAGAGGTTCTAATGATCTGGCTCACGATATTTTGAATATCCCGCCCGGTGCCCACCTTACAAGAAGGTTTTATTATTTTATTCCTGTTTCAGGCGAGCCCGTAAAAATAGTCAACGGAATTGAGGCGTTTCACCTCGATCATCTTCCCGGCAGAAAGCTTAAGTATTCCGATCATCATTCCCTTACGAATCATCTTAAAGAAACATTGAAGGACGCTAAAACAATAGCTATGGAATACTCGCCGTTGAATGCTATTCCGTACGTTTCACGAGTCGACGCCGGGACGGTTGAGCAGATCAGGCAGATTGGACCTGAAATAAAAAGCAGCGCCGATTTGATTTCAATGTTCGCCGCTGTTTGGACAAAAGAACAGTACGAGGAAAATGTGCCTGTAGCTGTTGCGCTAACCGATATAGTAAGTGACGCCTTTAAATTCATAAAAGATAATACTTTAAGCGGGAAAACATTAAACGAGTTCGAGGTACAGCAGTTTATTATGGATGCCTTTGAAAAACGGAATTATGAGACCGATTCCCCGCCCATTGTGGGGGTAAACGAGAACAGCGGAAATCCGCACTATACTCCGTCAAAGGATGAGCACAAAGACATTAACAAAGGTGATTTTGTGCTGATCGATCTTTGGGCAAAGACTAAAAATCCAAATTCGGTGTGGGCGGATATAACCTGGACCGGGTTTATGGGCGAGGAAGTTCCGGAAAAGTATACCAGGATTTTTAATATTGTAGCCGAAGCCCGTGACGCGGCATTCGATTTAGTCGTAAAAAGAATGGAAGCCGGAGGTGAGCTGCGCGGATACGAAGTTGACGACGCAGCCAGAAACGTTATCAGCAAAGCAGGCTACGGCGAATATTTTATACACAGAACAGGCCACTCCATAACGACAGATCTTCACGGAAGCGGCTCTCATATAGATAACTATGAAACAAAGGACGAAAGACTTCTTCTTCCATCCACTTCGTTCTCAATAGAACCCGGAATATATCTTCCTGAGTTCGGTGTAAGAAGCGAAATTGACGTCTTTATTTCGCCGGATAAGAAAGTTACCCAAACCGGCGGAGAAAGACAGAAAGCCGTAATACCGATTCTTAAATAAGCAATGCCACTCTCCTCTTTTGACTAAACAGGAAGAGGAATAATTTCATGTAATAAAAAGGTCCCGATACTTGTCGGGACTTTTTTTTGAATTTACAAACTTGAAATTGAATAAGGTAATAAGGTTAATTTTTATTTGGATGATTACCGTTACTAAGGTTTTGAATAAAGAGATAAGGTTTTTCTAGCAATTTTTCGAAATCTTTAATAAGAAAAAAGAAATAAAACCTTATTCAAAATTTATTAAAAAAGTAGTGCCGGCCGGCATAATCCTAATTTCGCCTTACATTAGATAATCCTAAAAAAAAACCTTAGTAACAAGAGACCTCTACAATGAACTTTGACCTTATTACCTTATTTAAACTGTTAGAAAGTACTTGCGATTCTATATATAATTAGTAAACCTGAATTCGGATATGGTAGTGAGATTGAATTTTTTAAGATTGGATTAGGGACAATAGTTTTGATTAAATAAGAATAAGGCTTCTGAACCAAATTCTTTTCAAACTAAGGTTTATTAGAATTTCCACAATAAACCTTATTCCTAATTTTTGGTATAGAAGATTTCGTTATAATTTGCTGCAAACCTTTTAATTAATAATCCGGCATATTGACAAACCTTAGTAACAATACGCAAATAAAATAAGTTTAACCTTATTACCTTATTAAAAATCTGTATATCCGATGAACTTTATTGAGTTCTTCTTTAGCATATCGCTATTCGTACTTCTTTACTTCCTTAAGTATGTATGTAGCAACCGCTCTCGCTTGTGTCGGATTCAAACCCGGATTAGGCATAGGAGGATAGCCAGGATTGTTCTGCGTGGGATTAAGCACGAACTTTACGAGTTTGTCAACGTCGCCTTTATATTTCGGTAACGTCTGTTCATAAGGCGGTCCCACCACTTTATGATCGAAAGCGTGGCATGAAGAGCATATAGTCTTGAAAATATGTTCCCCGCTAACTTTCGGAGCCGCGGTTTGTTCACCGCCGGTTAGGCTCTGCATCGTCTTCTCGAAATTAGCGGCAAGTATTACGTTCTGCACCTGGTTCGAATTTCCCATCGCTATCTGGTCTTTAATTACAATAGCCATTATTGTAAAGAGTACCAGAATAAAAACATGTACACTGTATTTAACGGTAGAAGTCTTAATCATCTGGAACAAGAAATTGTAGGCCAGGAAGAGCATCAGAAGCGCTAAAGTAGCGTAGAAGAAAACCGCTCCGGAGAGCGCGCTGTCGGGGAGTATCACGATATTTATCAGCATGAATATCGGAATAATTAAAGAAGCTGTGAAAGTAAGACTAAGGCTTATCTTCCTTACAAATGCGCCGTAATCCTCATCAACATCCTCCTTGCCGCCCTCCCAGTAAAAGAATCCGAACATCAATGCGGCACCGGTGAACGCACCGGAAACAAGTAGGAATAAGATAAACTTGGAAATGACGAATCCTGAGAACATCAAACTTAAAACATTATGCTTTCCCCACTGATCCGGAAATACCGCTAAAGTAACGCCTGCTACAAAAAGCCATGCCGCGAAGAAAACAAAAATTAATCCTAATGCTCCCGAGCGTACACTGAGAATGTTAGAACTCTTGCGAAGCTGAGCCATATCGTGAGCGACCTTCTTGTCGGACGGATTGTAATCTTTAAGCGAGTCGAATATACCGCCGAAAGTAAGAGAATAACGGTAAGTGTACACTAACGCTAAACCGACCGCAAGCAGAATGAACGATGCGCCGAGATAGTTAACCGTGGCGACGCTGGTATCGTGTAACATCTGCACGTAGAGAAGAATTGCAGTGAGCAGAGAGATCAATCCGAGAACAATACCCATTCCTTTGTTGATAGTAACGGTCTCTATAATATCTTCCGCGAACCTTTCGTAAGTATTATTGCTCTGGTTCTTTCCTTTTATCCTGTAATAAAGTGAAAGAGCGGTACCGCCAAGGATTATACTGATGTACGGAATAAATAGAAAAAAGATCAGCATCAGTATATAATGCAGCAGAACAATATGTTCCGGAGATAAGGGTATTACCAGTTTGTCAAGAAAGTTCATTTAATTTCTCACTTTTTCAGTTTTAAGTTAAATAACCAGTTTGTCTAATGATAAAAGAATTACGACCAGTATAGCGAAAAGGTTAATTCCTCTGAAAGCAAAGCTGAAATATTTCTTCTCCATATCCGACCTTAAAAGGCTGAATGTCTTTATCGTAAGCCATGCCCCGGCCGCGAGAAGCCCGAGATCTATTACAAAGCTTTGTCCTATTCCGAAGAGCGGGATAAGCATGCACGTAACTACTGTGGCCACTATCCAAACGAATGTAATTCGCGCCAGCTGGTCATGGCTGAATATCTGTGTAAGCGTCGGGAATCCCGCTTTAATATAATCGTTGCTGAAGATGAGAAGCAGAAGCCAGAAATGAGGTATCTGCCAGATGAAGAAAAAGAAGGCTAATATGGCAATCCTCGGATCGAGAAGACTTCCTCCAGCGGCTACCCAACCAACCACAGGCGGTATCGCGCCTACCAGCGAACCCGGAATAATCGCGAGCGGGTTTCTCTTCTTCATAGGAGTATAAACTCCGTTGTACCAGAACAAGTTCAGCATGCCCAGACCCCATGCTAACAGACCTGTTCCGAAGATCATAATAATAGAGCCGAGTGCGACTAATACCAAAGCGATTGTAAGAGCGCCGTTAGGAGTTATCCTCCCGGTGGGCAGCGGCCTGTTCTTTGTCCGGTCCATCAAAGCATCCGTCTTTCTTTCCTGCAAATGGTTAAGGACGGCTGATCCGCATGCCAGTAAAAGGATGCCGATTGTCGGAGCAATTATTTTCGAATTTATTTCTCCGGCGGCACAGATAAACCCGAACATTGTGGTTACCGTAACGAATATCGTAATTTTGATCTTCGTCAACTCGAACAATATGTTTAATTTATTTTTCAAATATTTTTTCTTTGATTCCTAGCGTTTCCACACTTTACATTTTTTTGACCGAAGTACTATCTTCGCTTACTTCTTCCTGCTTCTGCTTCTTATACCATGTCACAAAACTATCTTCAGGCATAACAACAACGGCGCTGTACATATATGAGTGTCTTAATCCGCAGTACTCAGCGCAGAAAACGTCGTACGTGCCTAACTGGGTCGGCTGGAACCACGCGGTATTTGTTCTATTAGGAATAACATCTTTCTTTACCCTGAACGCCGGGACATAGAATGAATGATCCACGTCGCGGGAATGTAACCTGACTTTAATCGGTTTGTCCAGCGGTACATACAACGTATCGGTCTCTACCCCGTTCGGATATTTATAAGACCAGCTCCACATCTGAGCATAAACGTCAACGACCATCGAATCCTTCGGAGCGTCCGTCATTTGTTTGTAACCCGTCCAGCCCAGCCAGAACATTATAAGCACAAGTATAGTGGGCACTACCGTCCAGGTAATTTCCAACGGAATGCTGCCGTGAATGTTGACGGCTTTCTTGTTCCTCTTACTATTATATTTATAGGCGAAGAAGAGCATGAGTCCCGTAATCAGAACAAGGAAGAACACGCACACCGCCACTATAAATATAAAAGTGTTATCGACCGACTGGACAAAATTTGATGCAGCTGCAATCATATTTTTTTCACCTTACATAAAAAGAATAATCAGTAAATAATAGAGCAAACGATATTGAAAGGAATAGCAGCGCTACCAATACGAAAACCTTAAACGCCTTCTGCTCCGCTTTCAAATGCATGAACTCGGTTAACACGAGATACGACTTTACCATAGCGATGATCAACGCCACGGCAACGCTCAGTTTCCCGAAGTTAATTCCGGCTACGGTGGCTGTCAGCGCCGTAAGCGCTATGAGCGACAGCCAGACAAGTAGATAAGTTGTATAACCTGCAGAATGACTTTCTTCTACATGCTCGTTTTGTTTTTCCATTTTCAAAGCCTCAAGTTATAAGATAGAATAACGGGAAGAGGAAAATCCAGATAATATCCACAAGGTGCCAGTACAATCCGGCCGCTTCCAGTTTAACAAAATCGTTTTCATTTATTTTGCCCTTGATGGTAAGTCTCGTCATAAAGGCGATAATAGTCATACCCACAATTACGTGAATACCGTGCAGACCTACCATCGAGTAATACAGTCCGAAGTAAAGAATTTGCCCCTTCGGCTTAGCCTGAAGTATAGCCGAACCAGGGAAATTCCCTTTGGCGAACTCGGCGCTCCACTCGATATATTTATTTACGAGGAACGATAGACCGAGCAGCATTGTGACGAACTGATAAAAGATTGAAAGCCTCGTGCTGCCCTTTTTTATTGCCGCTATCGCCAGGGCCATCGTCAGACTGCTTGTCAGAAGAATAGCGGTATTCAGCGTACCGAGGAATGTATTCATCTCCTTTGAAGCTATGCTGAAATCCGCCTGATGAGTAAAGCGGTAGACGGAGTACATTAAAAACAGGCCCCCGAATAAAATCAATTCGGAGAACAGGAAGAGCCACATTCCCATTCGGGAGCGAACGTCGTCCCGGTGGACGTGAGATTCTGCTAATTCTTGGGAACTCAATTTACCTCCTCTTTTTCTAATGTGGCTAATTCATTTCTCTTATACTCGTAAGGTCCCTCGGTTATTGTGGGAACCTCTTCAAAATTCTCGAGTGTGGGAGGAGTTTCAACCTGCCACTCCAGGGTTTCGCCGTCCCAGATATTCATCTCGTTAACTCTCTGACCGTGCCTTAATGAACGGATCAGGTTTATCATCATTATTAAAAGACCGATTATTAGAATCCATGAACCTACGGTAGCAACAATGTGATAAGGCTGAAACATAGGAATGTAGTGATATGATCTTCTCGGCATTCCGAGCCATCCCATTACCAGGAACGGGAAGTAAAGAACATTAAAGCCGACGAACACGAACCAGAACGCGATCTTCGCAGCCTTCTTGTTGTACATTCGCCCGGTCATTTTCGGCAGCCAGTAATGCAGCGCCGCGAACAGTCCTATACCCGTTCCTCCGAAAACAACGTAATGAATGTGGCCGACTATGAAATACGTATCCGTTAAATAAAGATCGACCGACAAGGCTCCCTGTATAATTCCGGTAAGACCTCCTATGGAGAAGAGGAATATAAACGCCATCGCGTAAAGCATGGGCGCCTCGAGTTTAATCGATCCCTTGTACATCGTCGCCGTCCAGTTAAAGACTTTAATAGCGCTCGGAATTGCCACAAGGAATGTAAGAAGCGAGAACACAAACTCGGCAGTGTCGCTCATTCCTGTCGCGAACATGTGGTGCGCCCACACGAGCGATCCGAACAGCGCAATGCCCAAACTGGAGTACGCAATAAATTTATATCCGAAGATTGTCCGCTGTGAAAACACGGGTATTATTTCCGATATAACACCCATCGACGGAACTATAATTATATACACCGCCGGGTGAGAATACATCCAGAACATGTGCTGGAACAGCAGCGGGTCACCTCCTAACGCCGGGTCGAAAATACCGACATGCAAAGTTCTTTCGACAATAACCATCAAAAGAGTAATACCGACAATAGGCGTTACAAGCACCTGGATCCAAGAGGTAGCGTACAGCGACCATGCGAAAAGCGGCATCTTGAACCAGCCCATACCGGGAGCTCTCATCCTGTGAATAGTGGTAAGGAAGTTGAGTCCGGTTAAGATGGACGAGAAACCGAGTATAAATACCGCTGTGAGTGTAAATACCATGTTGGTGCCGGTTCTAACGCTGTAAGGTATGTAGAACGTCCATCCGGTATCGGCAGCGCCTCCCGGCAGAACGATCGACAGAAGCACCATGACTCCGCCGATTATGTATAAATACCACGACAGCAGATTCAGCCGCGGGAAAGCCACGTCCTTCGCTCCCAGCATGATCGGCAGAAAGAAGTTGCCGAATACCGCGGGGATAACCGGTATAACAACTAGGAAAATCATTATTACGCCGTGGAGCGTAAAGAATTCGTTGTATGCCTGCGGACCAACAATGGTACCCTGCGGAGTAAGCAGCTCCAGCCTGATCAAAAAGCCGAGAGTAACGCCTACCGCGAAGAAGCTTAGAACGGCTATCAGATAAAGAATGCCGATCCTTTTGTGATCAGTCGATAACAGCCAGCCCAAAATTCCTTTGTGCTTTCCCTCGTACTCTAAATAGCTCGGGGGATGCCCGTTATGACTGACTGCAATTGTGTCACTTGCCATAAAATACTACCTCTATTTTCTATTACCTTTGTTAGGATTAGCTTTTTTAATCACTATTAAAACCGTTGTAAGGACAAGCAGACCCGTTGCCACAACCAGTGAAAGAACCAGCATGTCCTTTCCTTTCGGCCTGAAGCTGAAGCACGTTTGCAGCACGTTCGCTATTGTCGAAGAGATACTTCCCATCTCCGCGTCATGAACCGACATCTCGAAATCAGTCGGCAAAATCTGGAAATCACCTCTGCTCGTATATCCGGGATGAACGTACCGGCAAATCTTGCCGTTCTTATCAACAAAAATCAGAACACCTTTATGAAGAAAACCGCCTATGGTTCTCTTAAAATGAAATCCCGCAACAGACGAAAGCCTTGCAATATTAACGCTGTCGCCTGTTAAAAATCTCCATGAGTCCGCGGGAATTTTTCTGTCAACAAGCCCGATCATCGATCTTTTTTTCCTTGCGGCAATAGCCGGAGTTTCGTTCTGATCGATGCTGATGCTTATAATATCGTAATCTTTACCCGGCTGAAGATCCACTTTGCCGATCACGTTTGATATCTCCGCCATCAGCGGCGTGCAGATCCCGGAGCACCTGTAGTAACAGAAATCTATTACCGTCGGCTTATTGATCAAATTTTTTAAAAGAACTTCATTCCCTTCAGAATCTTTGAACTTCATGTTCATGGGAAGCGACTTACCCAGATGTTCAACAATGTCCGCGTTCTTGTAATCCGCGAAAGATTCTTTTGTAGGAACCCAGACAAGTCCGGCTATTAAAAGTATAAGTAAAAGAGTATGTCTTACGTTCATCCCTTTATAAAAGGTAAAATTCAAATTATCGAACTTCATTTCACTCTATCCGTTTTTGCCTTACATTAAAAACATCGCCTAACAACAAAACTGCAAACATCGGCTCAACGGGCGACTATCGATAAATTATTCTTCTAATTATTAATTCTAATGAAATCAGGAAACCGTGTTCCGCTTTTCTTTTTTCGATTTCCCGTTGATGTAAATTACGAACCCGATTACCAGCAGAATGACCCCGGCACCGGATATTTTAAATATATCGTAAACCATTGACTCGTTCTTAGGAGTCTCACTGAAGCAGACCCTAAGCTGATCGTTAATTCCCGGTATTGCTTCGCCTTTCTGCGAGTATATCAATGCCATCTTAAATTTATAAGGCAGTATCCTGAAATCGCCTCTTCTATCGAAGCCCGGGTGAAGATACCTGCAAATCTTCCCGTCCTTAGAAACGAAGATTAAAACTCCCTTATGTAAAAATCCGCCTGGAGTTCTTTCGAACTTAAATCCGGCCGCTTTAGTAAGCTTATAAATATTAAGACTGTCACCGGTGAGGAATCTCCAGGAAGAATCCGGAAGCTGCCTTCCCACCAGTCTCATCATTGTATTTTTCTTCTGTGCCGCATCAGCAGGCGTTTCGTTCTCGTCAATGCTGATGCTTACAATATTATAGTCGGTGCCGGGTTCCATATTCACCCTGTTAATCACGTCGGCTACCTCGGTCATCAAGGGAGTACATATTCCCCTGCACTTGTAATACACAAAATCTATAACGGTGGGCTTATCGATTAAATCTTTAAGGAGTACCTCTTTCCCCTTCGAATCGGTAAACTTCATATTAAGAGGAAGATAAGCTCCCAGATGCTCATCCACGCCCGGCTCCACTTCCCCTGCGGCTTTTGCGAAGCCCGGCAGCATCAGAAGAACCAGAAGCGCGGCAAGCCGCACCCGTCTTAAAAAATTATTCATTATTACCTAATTAAAAAAACTTGCCCATGTAATCGTATAGACTGTTCCATTCGGAAGAAGACAGATCGTGCACATTATCGTTAAATCCGTTTTCACTCAATTCATTAACTACGAGATCAATAAACTTTTTCTCGTTGTTGTGCCACTCGTCGGTTCCGGAAAGAACAGTAAGAGCCCTTACTTTATCTTTGGTTACTTTCTCAAAAATCTTAGCGCCTTCCAGATTTGTCTTGGCGGCGTCTCCGTCTATTACTTTTATAACATTATTAATCTTCTGGTATCTCGGCTGTGCATCCTGTTCAACCAGCACCATAGCATCTTCTATCGGTATTTGTCCGGAATTCTTCTGTCCCTCGGATAGATGATAAGTATCTTCGAGATCCTGAAGATCCTCTTTCGTATCTTTCGGAGGATCCGGAACAAAATTGCTTCTTATGTACTGCGCTAAAGCAAATTTCTCTTTAGGAGAAAAATTGCTGAAGGCCACCATCGCGCTTCCGTTTATACCTTCGGAAAGAGTTTGATATATGCCGGAGAGTTTCGGGCTGTTAATCCAGCCTTCCTTACTTGTAAAATTTCGCGGAGAAGGATTCAGTCCTTTTGCTGCCATTCCGTCACCCTTACCGTCATCTCCGTGGCACGATACGCAAGTAGTTGAAAATAATTTTTTTCCGAGAGCTACCATCGAATCGGAAGGCTGTGCAAGTGCGGACACGTCGGCTTTCGGGACAGTGCTCGGCATTTCAAGTTTAAGGTCCGTCGGCACAGCCTGCTGTTCCGGCAGCGGCGGCGGAATAGTCTTACGCTCAATAGTGTTGAGCTTTCCGATATAGAACAATCCGATTCCGAGACCAATTACGAGAACATAGGGATAAACCCACAAGAATATCTTGGCGGGATTTTCCTTAACCACTTTTAAAAAGCTGTTTTTTCCGTTTTCTGAATTACTCATTTAGATCCTTCAAAATCTTTAATGATTAAAGGCGAAAATCCAATCCCCTCTTTAACTTCGGATCGCCCACGGGGATAAGGTTATGTTTCTTTGCCATAAAGTTGAAGATAATTAATACAAGGCCTATCACCGCAATCGGGAACGTAAGGTCGATCCAGCTGAAATGATAGACAAAACCGTTGTTAACCATGCCCGGCATTACCAGCCAGTAAATATCTAAGAACTGCGCAACAATTATCCAGACCGATACGAACTTCAATATCTTCGGGTTAGTCTTCGAGCTTCTGGGAAGAAGGAGAAGGAACGGTATCAAGAAATGCGACAGTACCAAAATTACCGAAAGGTACTTCCATCCTCCGGCCCATCTGTTAGTGAAGAATATAATTTCTTCCGGAAGATCGCCGTACCACTGAAGCATGTACTGCGAGAAAGCTATGTACGCCCAAAACACCGTAAATGGTCTCGCATGGTCTCCTCCGTCGAAAGATGCGGCAGCCACCTGTCGGGCCAATCCGGGAGAAATGGCCCAGGCTACCCTTGACTCCAACCTAGTCCGCACCATAGTTTCCGACAAGAGAAAAGTTTTTCGCTGTACGAAATATGAGGGATTGCAGTGCGCATCGGCAAGGAAGACCAACCCTTCACCGCCATCGCGACCTCCGACGCAGACAGCATCACCGTCCGCGGTCTGGACCTGTGCGAGGACCTGATCGGCAAGATCGATTTCGTCGACTATTTCTGGCTTCTGGTCACGGCGCAACGCCCGAACGATGCCCAGCGGGCGATCACGAACGCCTGCCTCGTGGCGATCGCCGAACACGGTCTGGTGCCGAGCGTGCAGGCGGCGCGCATGACGCTCGCCGCCGCTCCGGAGGCCTGGCAGGGTGCCATGGCGGCCGGCCTGCTCGGCATGGGGTCCGTCGTTGCAGGGAGTTCTGAAGCGGCGGGGCGCTACATCGCCGAGGTGCTGGCCGCCGGCCGGGCGGAGATGGCCTCGACGCGGCGGCGCAGGCGAGCCTGCGTGAGCTCAAGGCGGAGAAAAAGAAAGTTCCGGGCATCGGCCACCCGCAACATAGCGCCGGCGACCCGCGCGCCAACGTCCTCCTCCGTCTTGCCGCCGAACTCGGTATCGAGGGCGATCATGTCGCGACGCTCAAGGCCATCGCGACACATGCGCCGGAGATCATGGGGCGGCCGCTGCCGATCAACGTCTCCGGTGCCATCCCCGCCGTCATGCTCGACGCCGGCTGGCCGCTCGAGGCAATGAAGGGGTTGCCGCTCCTCGCACGCGCCGGCGGTCTCGTCGCGCATCTCTTCGAGGAATCGATGCGTTCGATCGGTTTCGTCATGTCGCATCACGGAGACCTCGCGATCAGCTACGACGGGCCGGCGCGCGGCGAGACGGCGGACAAGCCGAAGGCCTGACGGAGCGGACATGCCGAAGATACTCAAGGACATCCGCGTCGTCGAAATGGGGACCTACATCACCGGTCCGGCGGCCGGCATGCATCTGGCCGACCTCGGCGCCGACGTGATCAAGGTCGAGCGGCCGGAGACCGGCGATCCGTTCCGCGCCTTCAATGGCGGGCTCTATTCGCCGCATTTCCAGACCTACAACCGGAACAAGCGCTCGATCGCGCTCGATACGTCGAAGCAGTCGACGACCGCAAGGTCTTCCACGACCTCGTGCGCGGCGCCGACGTCTTCATCCAGAACTTCCGTCCGGGTGTCGCCGAGAAGCTCGGCGCGGGAGAGGCAGAGCTGCGCGCCGGCAATCCGGGCCTCGTCTACTGTGCCATCACCGGCTTCGGCCGGACCGGGCCGTCGCGCGACCGTCCCGCTTTCGACACGGTGGCGCAGGCAGCGAGCGGCTATCTGCGGCTTCTCACGCCTCCGACCAATCCGCGCGTCATCGGGCCGGCGATCGCCGATGCCGTCACCGGCCAATATGCCGCCATGGGCGTGCTGGCGGCGCTGCTCGAGCGCGGCAAGACCGGCAAGGGCCGGCGTCTCGACATCTCGATGCTCGAGGCGATGTGCCACTTCAACCTCGACAGCTTCACCCACTATTTCAGCGAGGGCGAGGTGATGGGGCCCCTGAGCCGGCCGACGGTCTCGCAGTCCTACACGTTCGAATGCGCCGACAAGAAATGGATCGCCATCCACCTGTCGTCGCCGACCAAGTTCTGGGAGGGACTGGTCAAGGCGGTGGAACGCCCCGAGCTGATGCAGGATCCCCGTTTTTCCGAGCGGCCGGCCCGGATTGCGCATCAGGGCGATCTCATCGCGTTGCTGACGCCCGTCTTCGCGACGCGCAGTCGCGAGGCCTGGTGCGCAGCGCTGCTCGAAAACGAGGTGCCGCATTCGCCTGCCTACGATTCCGAACGAGGCTCTGGAAGATGCGCAGGCGATGCATCTGGGCATCGCGGTCGAGGCGCAGCATCCGCAGATGGGGGCGTTCAGGACAGTGCGCGCGCCCTACGCCTTCGACGGGGCCGCCGATGGCGACGTCCTGCCGCCACCGGTGCTCGACGAGCACGGCGCGGAAATCCGGGCGGAAATCGAAAGCCGGACAACAGGCTGACCAGGCATTGGATCAGCCGCGGCAAAGCAGAAACGGCCCGGGAGGTGCGTGAGACATGACCGAGATATTGTGCCTGTCGGGCAGCCTGAGAAAAGACGCCTATTCCACGGCGGTCCTCAGGGTCGTGTGCCGGCACATCGAGGGCCGGGTGGAGACGACGCGCTTCGATATCGGCTCGCTGCCGCACTATCACGCCGACATCGTCATTCCGGCAGAAGTCGAGCAGTTCAAGGCGGCGATCGATCATGCCGACGGGCTCATCATCATCACGCCCGAATACAACTACAGCGTCCCGGGCGTCCTGAAGAACGCGATCGACTGGGCGTCGCGGCCCGGATACCAGTCGGTGTTCAAGGGAAAGCCCGTCTTCGTCGCCTCCGTTTCGGGCGGAGCGATGGGCGGGGTCCGCGCGCAGGGTCATCTCAAGCAAGTGCTCAACGCCGTGCTCGCACACCTCTTTCCCTGGCAGGAGGTTCTCGTGCCCAACGCCGGCGACAAGATCCGCGACGGATTTCTGGTCGACGAGGCAACGCACGACTTTCTGATGACGGCCGTCGACGCCTTTCTGGCGTCGGTCGGTCAATCGGATTCCACCGGCTGACCGGATCGAACGGGGCCCGGCGCCTGTTGCCAGCGCCGGGCCCTGCTCGATCCGTAATCGATCAGTAGGTGACGGCCTGGCTGCCGACGGGCATCGAGATGTGGAACTGGGCGCACTGCCAGTGTCCGTCGCGATTGACCAGGACGCCGGTCATGCGCAGGTTGTTCAACGCCATGTCCTTACCATCCGTGCGGATCTTCCAGTCCCACACTTCCGAGAAGTAGGCGCCGTCGTTTGACGGCAGGACATGGACGACCTCGTCGCGCACCGCGATACCGGTCGTTTGAAACACCTTCAGTTGCGCGCGAACGGATTGCATCAGCTGGTCGTAGCCGACCCAGCGTTCGGCCTTGTCCGTGCCGAAGGCCACGAGGCCCGGATCGCGCACCATCACCGCGCCGAACGCGTCCGCGTCGTTGGTCCTGATGGCGTTGACGACCTGATTGATCGCGGATTTCGCGGCGGCGAGGCTGGCGCCCTTATCTTCCGCGCGGGTGCTTGCACTCCCCATGACGATTGCCGCCAGCATGGCCGCTGCGGTGACTGTTGCGACTTTCAAAGTCAGATATTTCGTCGTCATGACATGTTCTCCCTTTGCTGTGTTGCGGACGCAAAGCTCCGCCCGCGACGTGCGTGCGCCGCGACTTTCCTTGCTGCTTTCGTCTGCGTCCGGGTTGCTGAACTACTGGCCGTTCACGTAATTGGGCCGGTCGTAGGCGAGCTCGAAGCCGAGCCGCCGCATGTTGTGGAACGACGGCGCCGGTTCGTCGCCTTCCGGAAGATCGGTCTCCGTGACCAGCCAGCGGCATCCGAGATCGGCTGCCGCATGCATGCGGTGAGCCATCATGGCGCCGTGCAGATGACGCCCCCTGTGCGAGGGGATCGTCGAGCCGAAACCGACCCAGGCGACGTCGCCACGAACGAAGATGCCGCCGGTGCCGACGGGCTCGCCGCCGTCGTAAGACAGGTAGAAACGCCAGCCTTCGCGTCCCGGCACAGCGGCGAACAGCTCCGCCATGCTGTCGGGAAGGCCGTAGCCCCTGGCCGCAGTGCCCGCGAAGAGCCCGGCGTCCTCGAGACCAACCTCGCGGATGGTCGCCTCGGCATCGGCATTCGGAAGGTTGTCGGTGGAGCGCACCATTTTGGCGAGCGACGTCGTCTTATTCAGGCCCCTCGCTTCCAGCCAGTCGACGATTTCGGCCGGCTGTGCCTCGCGGCACAGGCTGACACCGCAAGGCGCGCCCGCCGCTGCATAGCGATCGAGCTGCGCTTCGACCCAGGACCGGTCCGCCGGTTCCTCGATGCCGAGACCTAGGATGCGGTTGGCAAACCACCAGGGAAAGCTCGACGCGCGAAGCACGAGGACGCTGCCTGCGCGTTCCTTCGACAGTCCGAGCTTTTCACGCAATGGCTCCGGGGCTGCGTCCCAGACGCTTTCCCAGGCGGCGATTTCGGCGCGTTCGCCGCGGTTGATCATGGATGTCTCGACCTTGTTCATGGCAGGCCTCCGTTTGTTTTCATCACCTGCACAATCTACGCACGGCAGGCTGCCCCTCCTATCGCCCCTCCGGGTGATTCGAGGGGGTGATCGGCCTCATCCGCCAGCCCCTGCGCATGGGCATAGCCGATCGCCTCGGCGCGGTTCCTGGCGCCCGTTTTGGCATAGATGTGCCGCAGATGCGTCTTCACTGTGTTCTGCGAGATGAAGAGGCGCTCGCCGAGCTCTTTGTTCGACAGCCCCGCGACGACGAGCTGCAGAACGCGCCTCTCGCCCGGCGACAGCGGTTCGTGCTGCGAGCCGGCCTCGGAGGCAGGCTGACGGCCGCCACGCTCGGCAAGAACGGTCTCGACGAAGGCGCGCCGGTCCGCATCGTCAATCCCCTGCTCGAGCCGGCGTTCGAGAAGGGATGTGAACGCGGCCGGCGCATCGACGAACATCCTGCGATATCCGGCCGGGATCGCCCGTTCCAGCACGACGTCGAGCTGGTCGAGCGCCTGGCGCCATTCGCCGTTGAGCAGCCGGGCGAGCGCAAGACCGAGGCGCATCCGGATCGCGGCATCGAACCGCCCGGCCGCCTCTGCCGCCGGCAGACCCTCCGTGAGGACGTCGATCGCCTCGCCATGGCGGTGGCGCCGCATCAGCCAGCCGCCGCGAGCAGGATTTCCGCATCGTGGCGGACGAACGCCCGGGAGACCTGTCGAGACCGCGCGCCTGGATGAACGCGTCGACCTCGGAGATGCGATCCCCCATCAGAGCGAGGCGCACCCGCTCGCCGTCGAAGTCAGGAAGGACCCGCATCAACGGCCACACATAGGCGACATGCTCGCATTCCTCGACGATCTCGTCCACCTCGTCCGCACGTCCCTGCACGAGCCGCAGTCGCGCCAGACCGATCCGGGCGACATGGCGCACCGTGGACGGTTCGTATCGCGCAAGCGCGATCGCCTCCTCGAAGGCTGCCGCCGCGCCTTCGAGATCGTTCTCCTCGTAGCACATCTCGCCGAGACCGCATGCGAGCCACGACACGAACGGCAATCCGTCCCAACCCTTCGCCGCCGCCGATCTGCGTGCGGCTTCGATGCTCGCCCGCCCTTCGCGAGGGCCGGCCATGGCGCCCTTCAGCCGTGCGAGCCCAAGCGAAGACACGAAGAACCCGGTGACGAAGCCGTATTCGAGCGCGGCGCGAATGGCGATCTCATAGGCGCGTGCGGCCGTCTCGAAATCGCCGCAGCAATGCGCGCAACTCGCCACGACGGCGGG